>VBFZ01000017.1:0-21373 GCA_005880805.1 Chloroflexota bacterium
GCGGCTGAGCGCCGAGGCCAGTGCCCAGCAGGTGACCGCCGTCGAGCGCGGCTACAACCTGTACGAAGCCAACTGCGCCCGCTGCCACGGCGCCAACGGCGAGGGCGGCATCGGTCCCCCGCTGAGCGACCAGTCGAAGCTGTTCCAGCACCTGAACCCGGCGTACATCATGGCCGTGCTCCGGGAAGGCGGACGGCTCGTGTGCGGCAACGCGAAGAGCCTGATGCCGGTTTGGTCGAACGAAGGGACCCCGCCGGGCCCCCTGAACTACATCCAGATCGTGGACATCGTCGCCTTCATCCGCGGGTCGAAGGCGCAGACCTTCACGGTCCGCGACCCGACGACGAACGAGCCGGTGCTCGACACCGAACTACAAGCCGGCGCCCGATGCCACCCCCTTCCCTGATTGCTGGCAGGACGCCTTCAAGAGCGCGACTCCGAGTGGCTCAGCCGGGGCGTCCGGATCTCCGGCCGCCTCAGGCGCAGCCGCCTCGGGAGCAGCCGGCGGACCGACGCTGGAGGAAACGGCGGAGAACGTAGCTTTCACCCAGACGTCCCTCACCGCGCCGGCCGGCCAGGGCTTCGCGATCCAGTTCGCGAACAAGGACTCGGGCACGCAGCACAACATCGAGATCAAGAAGCCCGACGGTTCGGACGCCTTCAAGGGGGAGATCTTCGCAGGGCCCGGTGAGCGAACGTACAGCGTGCCCCCGCTGGCGGCGGGTACGTATCCGTTCGTGTGCACTGTCCACCCGACGTCGATGATGGGCACCCTGACCGTCAAATGACGGAGGCGATCGGTCCCCCCCGGCGCCGCGGCCGCCCGCTCTTCGGTCTGCTCGATCCGGATGGCTGGGCGTGGGCATCCCTGAAGGCGTTCTTCTGGTTCATCGTCATCCTGTTCCTGCTCGGCTACCTGCCCGACCGCGCGTACTACTTCACGGTCAACCCGACGATCGACCTCGGGATCAACGCGGTCTCGCCCGTCAACTTCTGCCCTCCTGAGAACGAGTCACTGCCCTGCCCGGCGCCGGCCGGCGGGATCCTGCCCTGGCAGAAGGCGCCGACCCAGCTCAACCTGCCGGAGCCGCGGCGTAACGGGGCCGCCGTTCAGGCTGGCTCGAACCTGCTCTACATCGGCGGGACAGACGGCAAGACCGCGAGCAACAAGGTCTTCGTCAGCCAGCTCTTCGGCGAGGGCAACTTCTCGCCATGGAAGGCCGGCCCGGATCTCCCGGAACCCCGTTCCCGGTTCGCGGCGGCGTTCTTCAACGGTTCGGTCTACGTCGCGGGCGGCGATGACGCCTCCGGGAAGCCGGCGACGACGACGTGGGTCCTCACGCCGGATCCCTCGACCGGCCAGCTCGGGACCTGGAAGGCCGTCGCAGATACCAGCGGCGCCAACGACCCGAAGCTGGACCTCAAGCTGCCCGAGGCACGTGACGGCGCAGTTCTGGTGCCGGCCGCCGACGGGCTGCTCCTGGTCGGCGGAGGCAACGGCTCGGGCGCGGTCAACACGGTATGGAAGTCGACGGTCGACGCGAAGGGCGCCCTCCACGCCTGGGCACCGAGCGGCGGGCCGATGCCGGGCGCCCGGACGGATGGGGTCGCCGTGCTGTTGGGCGATTTCATGTACGTGTACGGCGGCACGGACGGCAAGACGCCGACCAGCGCGGTCTGGATCGCCCAGATCGGCAAGGACCCAAGCGGGGCGAGCCAGGTGACGGCGTGGGCCACGAACCTGCCCGCCCTGCCCGCGCCGCGAACGAGCGCGGCCGGCTTTGTGGCGAACCAGGCCATCTATCTCGTCGGCGGAACGGACGGGACGACGCCGCACAGTGAGCTGTACTGGACGGTGCCCGATTCGGGCACGGGCATGATCAAGGAGTGGAAGCACCTGCCCCAGTCCGATCTGCCGACGGGAGGCCTGGCGGGCTCGACCGCGGCGATCAGCGGCAGCTACGTCTTCCTCGTCGGCGGTCAGACCACCGAGGGCGTCGCGCAGTGGACGCTTCGCTCGAACCTCGCGCCGAAGCCGCCGTTCTTCCAGCTGGGTCTCGTGGGCGCGACCGTGCCCGGCCTCAAGATCGAGGGTGACATCGGTCCGCAGCTCGGGCTCCTGGCGGCCGCGGGTGTGGGCACCGGCAACTTCATTCTCCTGATCCTCATCGGCTACGTCTTCGCCCACAAAGCGCAGGTTCGGGCGTTCCTCTACCGGCTCCGCGAGCGTCGGCGGCGGGAGGCCTGAGGGCGGTCAGCTCCGCACAGCCTAGGAGCTCGGCAGGGCTCCTTCATCCGGGTCCGCGCGGCCGCGGCGGACCGGCAGTCCCGCCTTCTGCCAGGCGATGATCCCGCCGGTGACGTTCACCGCGTCGTAGCCGTTCCGGATCAGGTGTCCCGTGGCGGCCAGCGAGCGACTGCCCGCGGCGCACATCACCAGCAGTGGTCGGTCTCTCGGCAGCTCCGCGAACCGGTTCGCGAACTCCGACATGGGCACCAGCGCCACGCCCGGCACGCGGACCTCCTCGAACTCGTCACGCTCGCGGACGTCCACGATGAGCGGCGGCGGGCTGTCGCCGCCGGACGACCGTCGTGCCTCGGCCTCCTGCACATCGATCGACGGAAGGCTGGTCGGAGGGCCGCTCACAGAACGGGCGGCCCCGACAGGCCGTGAGAGGGGTCGCGATCAAGCGCGGCCAGCTCGGCGAGGCGGGCATCGACCGCCGTCACGAGGCTTCCTACGTCGAGGTCCCGAGCTGCCGGAGGCAGGCTCCCCGGAAGCCCCCCAGCGTCGACCACGGCAGCAAGCCTCGCCCGGGCACCGACCAGGTTCTTCGCGATGCCCGCCGGGTTTCCCCGGACACCGTGGACATAGGCTGCCGCAAGCTTGATCAGGCCCTGGTACAGGTCGCGCTCGACCGGATCATCGGTGCCCATCCAGGCCGGTTCGAGCAGCTCGTGGGCCTCGAAGAAGTCGCCGTTGCGGTACGCAGCCAGGCCAGCGTCGAACGCTCGCGCGCGCTCCGCTTCGGACTTCGGCCGAAAGGCCTTGGCGCGACCGCCCTGCAGGACGGTGGCGGGCCTCGATGTGGCTGGCCGGGCGCCCGCCCCGGTTCGGGTAGCGCCCTCGCCGGGCCGGTCGTTCGCGGCGCGTGCCGTCGTCACTCGAGCTCGCTCAGTCGGCGCCGCCCGCCGAACCCCTCGCTCAGCTCGTGCCACCATTCGATCTGGTCCTCGCCCAGCCGCCAGCAGAGGCAGATCTGTCGGCCGGCCACCAGCGCCGGGAAGTCGATGAGTCCAGTCTGGATGTCGCGCAAGGTGATCGACAGCTCTTCGAGGCGGGCGACCGAGGCCTGCATCTGGTCGATGATGCCCTGCATGCGCAGCCGAAGGCGCTTCTCGTCCGCGACGGCGACGTCCCGCCGGCCGAGCGCTTCGCCACCCCCGCCCGCGTCATCGCCGTTCTGCAGCTCCAGGAGGCGGTCGCGGAGCCGGATCAGCTCGAGGCGGTGCTCCGCGAGCACGGTCAGGATCTCCCGAGCCTCGGGCAGGGTCTCGTTCGCGGCGTCGATGTCGTAGAACCGGGTCGCCCGTCGATTCTACGCGGGCGTCGCGGCGAGCCCGGCGCGGCGAACCCGGCGAGGGACTAGGATGCCCGCCATGCGACTCGCTGCCCGCATGGAGCGCATCGGCACCGAGACCGCCTTCGAGGCGGCTGCCCGCGCCCGGGCGCTCGAGGCGACCGGTCGGGACGTGATTCACCTGGAGATCGGCGAGCCCGATTTCGACACACCGGCGAACATCCGGGAAGCCGCAAAACGCGCGCTCGACGAGGGCTGGACGCACTACCCGCCCGCGCCCGGTCTGCCGCAGCTCCGCGAGGCGATCGCAGCCGACGCCTCGGCGCGGAAGCGCTTCCCCGTCGACCCCGAGCGGGTCATCGTGACGCCGGGCGCCAAGCCGATCATGTTCTTCGCGCTGCTCGTACTCGCCGATGCCGGCGACGAGGTGATCTACCCGGACCCCGGCTTCCCGATCTACGAATCGATGACCCGCTATGTCGGCGCCACGGCTGTGCCCCTGCCCATCCGCCAGGAGAACGGCTTCCGGCTCGATCCGGATGAGCTGGCGTCCCTCGTCACCCCGCGGACACGCCTGGTGGTCTTCAACTCGCCCGCCAACCCCACGGGCGGGGTCCTCAGCCGCGACGACCTCGAGCGAATCGCCGACGTTGCCCGGGAGCGCGACCTGATCGTCCTGGCCGACGAGATCTACAGCCGGATCGTCTACGAGGGCGAGCACGTCTCGATCGCCTCACTGCCCGGCATGGCCGAACGGACGATCGTCCTCGACGGCTTCTCGAAGACCTATGCGATGACGGGGTGGCGGCTGGGCTACGGGATCGTGCCCGAGCCCCTCGTTGCGCCATTTACCCGCCTGATCATCAACTCCGTGAGCGGCACGAGCGCGCATTCGCAGGTCGCGGCTGTCGAGGCGTTGACCGGGCCGCAGGACGAGGTCGACGCGATGGTCGCGGAATTCCGTGCCCGCCGGGATCTCATCGTCCGCGGGCTCAATGCGATCCCCGGCTTCCGCTGCCTGCAGCCCTCCGGCGCGTTCTACGTCTTCCCGGACGTATCCGGGACGGGCCTGTCGGGCGCGCGGCTGGCAGACCGCCTGCTCCAGCAGGCCGGCGTGTCCGTGTTGGCCGGAACGGCATTCGGACAGGTCGGACGCGACCACCTTCGAATCAGCTATGCCAACTCGCAGGCCAACATTGCGACGGCTCTCGAGCGTATCCGGGCCCTTGCCGAACGCCTGACGCCGGACGCGAGGGCCTCGGAAGCGGCAGCTCCGCCCGTATCCGCGCGCTGATGGGGGACCGACCGCGCGTCTTCGTCGCCCGGCGAATCCCCGACGACGGCCTCCAGCCCGTCAGCCAGGCCTGCGAGGCCGAGATCTGGCCCGATGAGCTGCCGCCTCCACGTGACGTCCTCCTGCGCTCGATCGCGGGCTGCGACGGTGTCCTGACCCTCCTGACCGACCGCGTGGACGCGGAGTTCTTCGACGCTGCCGGTCCTCAGCTCAAGGTCGTGAGCAACTACGCCGTGGGCTTCGACAACATCGACATCCCGGAGGCCACGCGCAGGAAGGTGCCCGTCGGGAACACCCCCGGGGTCCTGACCGACACCACCGCGGACCTCGCGTTCGCGCTGCTGATGGCAGCCGGCCGTCGCGTGGCGGAAGGCGATCGCTACGTACGGCAGGGTCGCTGGAAGACGTGGGGCCCCATGCTCCTGCTCGGACACGACGTCCATGGCTCCACCCTTGGCATCGTCGGTTTCGGGCGGATCGGTCAGGCACTGGCGCGGCGTGCGTCGGGCTTCGGGATGCAGATCCTCTACCACGACGTCAATCGCCTGCCCCCCGAGGTCGAGGAGCCGCTCAGCGCGACGTTCGTTCCCCTTGATGAGCTGCTGGCACGCTCGGATTTCGTCTCACTGCACGTCAACCTGACCCCGGACACCGAGCACCTCATGAACGCCGAACGGCTCCGTCAGATGAAGCCGACCGGGGTGCTGGTCAACACGTCGCGAGGCCCGGTCGTCGACCACGACGCCCTGTTCGAGGCGCTCCGCGACGGCGTCATCTTCGCCGCCGGACTCGACGTCACGGAGCCCGAGCCGCTGCCGCCTTCCCACCCGCTGCTGACGCTCGACAGCTGCCTCGTCGTCCCCCATATCGCGTCGGCATCGCGCGCGACCCGGGGCAAGATGGCCGAGATGGCGGCCGCGAACCTGCTCGCCGGGGTTCGCGGTGAGCGGCTGCCGACCCCCGTCAATCCGGAGGTCTACGAGCGCGGATAGGCGCAGGCTGGAGCGGGTAGACTCGGCCGGAGGGCCGGTAGCTCAACGGCAGAGCAGGTGCCTTTTAAGCACTTGGTTGTGGGTTCGAGTCCCACCCGGCTCACCGAATCGTCAGTCAGATCGGCACCAATGATGCGAACGGTCAGCGCCATCCTCGGGGTCATCCTCGTTCTCATCCTCGTCTCGTTCCTGGTCATCCCCTATGGCAGTTACGGTCCCGGCACCTGCGTTCAGGACCCTCAAACAGGCGAGATTTCCTGTCAGCCCGTGCCCCGTGCGACGTTCGACGAGTTCCGTGCTTTCGCGTTTGCCGCTGCTGGGGCCGTTCTCATCATCTATTGGGTGCGGCGGGGACTGGAGCGCTAAGGCCCCGGCGAATGCCGGGAGCTCGTTCCCTGGGGCTCCTCGGAACGCAGCATCCTCATGAACCACCAGGATCACGTCGGATTGCTCAAGGCAGCTGTTCCGCCGGGTGTGGCGACCTGGGCTGACCTTGGGTCAGGTACCGGCGCCTTCACGCTGGCCCTCGCGGACCTCCTCGGCCCCGGCGCCCGGATCGTTTCAGTCGATCGGGATGGTGGGGCGCTTCGCGAGCAGGCACGGACCATGGGAGAGCGATTCCCCGAGGTAGCCCTCGATCAGCGGCAGGCCGACTTCACCGGCGAACTCCAGCTCCCGCCGCTGGACGGCCTGCTGATGGCCAACTCGCTCCACTTCGTGCGCGACAAGCGCGAGCTCCTGCCGCGTCTCCTGGGGGCGATTCGTCCGCGTGGACGCTTCGTGCTGGTCGAGTACGACGTCGATCAAGGCAATCCCTGGGTGCCCTATCCCGTGTCGTTCAAAGCGTGGAGGGCGATGGCCGGCGACCTCGCGCTGCTCGCCACGCGTCTTGCGGGCCGTGTACCCAGTCGTTTCCTGGACTCGATCTACTCCGCGGTCAGCGAGGTCCCGAGCACACCCCCGGCAAGACCGGGTCAGGGCGCTTTCGGGACGACGATTCGATAGGCGGTCGCCTTCCCGCCCTCGATCTCGCTCACGACGAAGACCTCGTCCCCGACTTTGAGGTCGGCGAGCTTTGCCTGACCCCCGTTCTTCCGAACACGGGTCTTGTCATCGGTCGCGATCGTCACGCTGCTGTTGCCCGACTCGGAGATCTTCAGATTCGCCCCGTCGATCGCCGATACCGTCCCGTGGTCGAGCTGCACGGTCACCAGCCCCTTGCGGGGCAAGTCAAGCGTCACGACACCGTGGACGAGCGCGCGGCCAAGCCGACGGGGTCGCAGGGCCGGGGCGTTTGCGTTCGCGACCGCACCCGCCGGATTGGACGCGAGCACCGCGGGGGTGTCGGCGCTGGCCCCACCCCCGCCTGCGTTCGGAGATGCGCCGGCGTTGACGGCTCCGAGTCCGATGGCCGCGAGAAGCACCAGAGCTCCGCCGGCCAGGACCAACCGCCATTGGGGAATCCCCGGGGGAGTCATCGATAACCTCCGTCGTGAGCTTGTTCGCTGCGACCTGCAGTCGCGTGGGCGGACCTTCCGACGACCCGGTCGCGCAGAAGGGCGGCGTTCGTAAGGGCTTCGTAAGAGGAAATCCGCCCGAGCCCGAGCTTTCTCGTCGTTTGACGCTCGTGCTGGGCGCCGGTAGCATTGAACGTCGCGGGGTGGAGCAGCGGCAGCTCGTCGGGCTCATAACCCGAAGGTCGGAGGTTCGAATCCTTCCCCCGCAACCAGCGCATTCATCCTGAACCCCGGGTCCCGACCACCCGGGGTTCGTCTTTTTCCGCCGGTTCAGGTCGCCTGATCAGAGGCCCCCGCGGGTTTCCGTTACTCCCAGCGGAACGTCCGGACCGCCACGAGCGCGCTCCCGATTCCCCACAGGGCCAGGATGACGAGGGGTCCCGCGACTGCGTCCGGCGAGGCACCAAACGCGATCCGTAGCAGCTCTGACAGGGCGCTGGCCGGCAGAAGGCCGGCGAGGGGGACAAGCGCGCCGGGCAGGTGGTCGACCGGCACCACGATCCCGCCCAGCACCAGGAACACGAGGAACAGCCCGTTGGCCGCGGCGAGCGTTGCCTCGGCCCGGAGGCTGCCTGCCATCGCCAGCCCGAGACCGGCAAACGCAAGCGTCCCGAGCAGCAGGCCGACGACGCCGAGCAGGACGCTCGAGCCGGGCCCGGGACTCCAGCCGAACGCGAAAACGGCGACAGCCAGTAGCAGGACGACCTGCACGAGCTCGATCACGAGGACCGCGCCGATCTTCGCGGCGATGAGCCCGCTCCGGGGAAGTGGCGAGCCGCCCAGCAGCTTCAGCACGCCGTAGGAGCGCTCGTACGCCGTCGCGATCCCGAGGTTGACGAGCGAGGTCGAAATGACAGCCAACGCCAGGGCGCCGGGCAGCAGGAAGTCGACCGGATGACCGGTGGAGCCCGGCACGAGCGAGGTCGACCCGAAGAACAGCAGCACCGCGGCGGGCACCACGATCGTGACGAGGAGGTTCTCGCCACGGCGTGTCGTCAGCCGCAGCTCCATGCCCGCCTGACGGGCGGTCATCGCCGGAACCGACGCGGGACTGCCCATCAGGCAGGCTCTTCTTCGGATCCAACCAGTTCCAGGTAACGCTCTTCGAGTGTTCCGCCGCCGGTCCTGGCCTCCGCGACAAGAATCCCGCGCTGTGCCGACCAGCGGGCCAGCCGCTCCACGAGCTCCGGGCTCGGGGTGACCCCCTCGAGTGCGTAACGACCGACGCCCTCCGAGGCGAGGATTCCTGGGACACCGTCGAGCAAGGCGGCCTCCAGGGCGACATGTTCGGGGTCTGAAAGCGAGCGCGTCATGCGGAACCTCAGCCGAGCCTGCCCGCCGGCGGCCAGCTGCGATGGTGTCCCTCCGACCAGCGCCCGCCCGCGGTCGATCAGGATCACCCGGTCGGCCATGTGCTCCACGTCCGCCAGGTCGTGCGTGGTGAGGAGGATCGCCGCGCCACGATCGCGAAGCCCGCCGATCAGTTGGCGAGTGGTCGCTCGCGCAGCGGGGTCCAGGCCTGCCGTGGGCTCGTCGAGGAGCAGCACCTCGGGACCGCCGACGAGGGCGATGGCCAGGGCCAGTCGTTGTTTCTCGCCGCCCGACAACTGCCGGTAGCGCGTGTTGGCCACCAGCTCCAGCCCGACCAGCTCGATGAGGCCGCCGACGTCGCCCGGCGGTCGATGGAAACCGGCGAACAGCCGGAGCATCTCGCGCGGCGTTGCCTGCGGATAGAGCCCCCGCCCTGGAGCATCAGCCCGACGCGCGCCTTCAACGCCGGGCGCCCGGCCGCCGGGTCCTCGCCGAGGACTCGCACCGAGCCGGCGTCCGGGCGCCGGTAGCCCTCGATGGTCTCGACGGTCGTCGTCTTGCCCGCGCCATTGGGCCCGAGCAATGCGAGCACCTCGCCCGGATGGACGACGAAGGTCAGCCCTTCGACGACCGCCCGAGTGCCATAGCGTTTGGTCAGCTGGTCGACGACGACCGCCGCCTCGGTCATCGCAGGATGGCGGCAAGCTGGCGCTCGAGATCTTCCGCCGTGAGCTCGCCGATCTGCCTGGACACGATCACCCCGGTGCGGTTGATGAAGTACGTCTGCGGGGGGGCGACCGCCTGGTAGGTCTTCATCGCCGAGCCGTCCGCGTCGGTGAGCGTCGGCCAGGTTGCGGCGTAGGTGGCCATGAAGTCGCGGGCGGGAGCGGGGCTGTCCTTCCACAGCACGCCCACGATGTCCAGCCCGTCCGCGTCGTGATGCGCCCGGTACTGGCTGAGCAGGAGTGGGAACTCGTCCTTGCAGGGCACGCACCAGGACGCCCAGAAATTCACGACGACCGGGTGGCCGCGCAACATCGCGAGGCTGAACGTCCCGCCATCGATCGTTGCGCCCTGGAGCTGGGGAGCGGGCTGCCCGACCTGCGCGGTCGAGGTACAGCCCGCGACCAGAATGCCGGCGACGACGATCAGTCTGACCGCGCGCGAAAGCCGGGTCGAGGCGCGGAAGGGAAGCGGGCGAGCCGTCGGAGCGCCTACTTGGCCGTCAGGGTCCCCGTCATCGTCGGGTGGACGGTGCAGGAGAAGGGATAGCTTCCGGCCGGCAGCGCTGGCACGTTGTAGAGGGTCGAGGCGACGCCCTTCACCAGGTCGCCTTTGAAGACCTCCTGGCCACCACCGTTCTTGATCTCGACGTTGTGATCAGTGCCCTGGTCCTTGTTGGTGAACGAGACCGTGAACGGCTTCCCGGCGGGGCCCGAAACGTCGGCCGTGGTGAACTGGATGCCTTCGGCGACGATCGTGACGTCGCCCTTCGGTGCGGGTGCGGCGGATGGAGGCGGACTGGCACCGCCGCCCGATGTCCCACCGGACGCCGCGGGCGATGACCCCGCGGCCGCAGTCGTCGAGGTCCTGGGCGGGAAGACCCCGGCCTGGACGAGGATGCCGGCGGCGATCAGCACCGCGAACAGCGCGAGCGTCCCGATCGGGAAGGCCGGCGCCGGAGGAGGCGCCAGGTGGCCGGTCTCGTCGGCCTGCTCGGCGAGACGGTATTCACGGCGGGCGTCGCGCAGCCAGCCGATGAGCGAGATGACCAGCGTCACGATCCCAACCAGGAGCAGCGCCGGCCCGAACACCAGCCCGAAGAAGATGATCGCCAGCGCGATCGACGCGAGGATCGGCTGGAACGACGGCACAGGCGCGTGCACGCCGGGTGGCGGCTCCGTCGGTGCGGGTTCGATCTCGGCGCGCTCCGTGCCGAGCAGGTGGTCGTGCTCGGCCATTGCTTCGCGCCCCCAGTAGAGCAGCGCGAGCGCCATCCCGATCAGTGCGAGGGGGATCGCGATGCCACCCGCGACCAGCGCGAACAGGATCAGGAACGTCGCGATCGCCCCGAAGAACGGCGCAAAGGACGGCACGGGTGCGTGAACGCCGGGTGGCGGGATCGGCGTGATCCGCTGGCGGCCCCGACGTGTCGGGCCGGCCCTGGCGTACGACACGCCCAGGTAGAGGAGGTAGAGCACCACGAGGCCCAGGATCGCCAGCGGGAGCAGGGCGATCAGCGCCCCCCAGTCCGGCGTGATGATCTGGGCGAGGAACTTGAGAATCTGGTCCCAGACCGCGTCCATCAGCGGAAGTTGGGCGCGGCTTCAGCCACCAGGTCAGTCACGCGGCGAGCCGGCGATGAGCACGTAGGCCATCAGGCCCATCGCGATGCCCAGCGCCCCGAGCATCGTCACGCCGGCGTAGTCGAGCTGCCACTTCCCGAAGTAGGGGAACGCCCAGTAGACGACGCCGATGACGACGAAGGTCGCGCCGACGAAGAAGGCGTTGCGGGGGTGCCGCAGCGGATGCATCAGCGGTGGCCCGTCACAGGATGTAGAGCGTCGAGAACAGCGCGATCCAGACGACGTCGACGAAGTGCCAGTAGATGGACGTCGCCTCGACCGCGTCGTGATGGCGGGCCGAGAACTGGCCGGCCATCGCTCGGTAGAGGATCACGCTGAGCATGATCGTGCCGCCCAGGACATGGGCGCCGTGGAAGCCCGTCAGCGTGAAGAACGTGGTCCCGAACGTTCCGTCGGTCAGTCCGAAACCGAGCTGCGAGTAGTCGTACGCCTGGCCGATGAGGAAGAGGATGCCGAGGATGAGCGTCACCGCGATGCCGCGCACGAGGCCGCGCCGATCGTTCTTGCGGATCGCCCAGATCGCCAGCTGGCAGGTGAACGAGCTGGTCACGAGGACCACGGTCAGCAGCGCCGCCAGGTACGGATCGGCGTGCAGGTTGAACTTCTCGGCCATCCCCTCGCCGACCTGCTCCGGACCAGGCGGCCAGGGGTTGGTAGAGGCGCGCACCGTGAAGTACGCCCCGAACAGCCCGGCGAAGAACATCACCTCGCTGGTGATGAACAGCAGCATGCCCAGGATCGGGTTGCTGATGCCTCCGCGCGTGTCGTGGGCGAGCCCGGCCACGGGGCTGTGCTCGGTGGTGAGGGCGTGTCCGGACGCGGTCACGAATGCGTCTCCGCGTACTTGGCCGGCAGTGCGGAGTGCGCCGCTCCGGCGTGGCGGAGGTCGAACAGCGGACGCTCCGAGCGGATCTCGGGCAGGTGGTCGAAGTTGTAGGGCGGCGGGGGCGAGGTCGTGGCCCACTCGAGCGTGTTCGCCTCCCACGGATCGTCACCCGCGATCTCTCCATTGCGAAGCGACAGCATCACGTTCCACAGGAACGGCAGCATGCTGGCGGCGATCGTGAAGCCGCCGATCGACGCCAGGAGATTGAGGTCGCTCCAACCGGCGTTCGCGCTGTAGTCGGCGACTCGCCGCGGCATGCCCGCCAGCCCAAGCATGTGCATCGGAAAGAACGTGAGGTTGAAGCCGATGAACATCAGGACGAAGTGGAGCTTGCCGAGCGCCTCGTTGAGCAGCCGGCCGGTCATCTTCGGGAACCAGTAGTAGAGGCCGGCGAACATCCCGAACACCGAGCCGCCGAACAGCACGTAATGGAGGTGCGCCACGACCCAGTAGGTGTCGTGCAGCGCGAAGTCGACGGGGACTGCCGCGCTGAACGCGCCGTTGATCCCGCCGATGAGGAACATCGTCAGGAAGCCGAGGGCGAAGAGCATCGGCGTCGCGAAGATCAGCTGGCCGCGGAACAGCGTCGCGATCCAGTTGAACATCTTGACCCCGGTCGGAACCGCGATCAGGAACGTCATCAGCGAGAAGAAGGGCAGGAACACCGCGCCCGTGGTGAACATGTGGTGCGCCCAGACCGAGAAGCCGAGGGCACCGATGCCGGCCGTCGCGAAGACGAACGCCTTGTAGCCGAACAGCGGCTTGCGCGAGAAGACCGGCAGGATCTCGCTGACCATGCCCATGGCCGGCAGGACCATGACGTAGACCGCCGGGTGGGAGTAGAACCAGAAGACGTTCTGCCACAGGATCGCGTTGCCGCCAGTGGCCGGGTCGAAGAAGTGGCCGCCGTAGTTGCGGTCGATGAACAGCATGATCAGTGCGCTCGTGAAGACCGGCGTGGCCATCAGGACCAGTACGCTCGTCACGAGCACCGTCCAGACCAGGATCGGCAGCCGGAACATCGTCAGGCCCGGCGCGCGCATCTTGAAGATGGTGGTCAGGAAGTTGACCGCCCCGAGGATCGAGCTTGTCCCGATGAGCACCAGCCCGACGTCCCACAGGTCCGTTCCGGTGCCGGAGTACGCGCGCTGGGCGAGCGGGCTGTAGCCCGTCCAGCCCTCGGCCGCGGCTCCACCGGTCGCGAATCCGGTGAACATCAGGATGCCGCCCAGCGGCAGCATCCAGAACGACAGCGCGTTGATCCGCGGCAATGCCATGTCCGGCGCGCCGATCTGGAGTGGCACCACATAGTTCGCGAAGCCGGCCAGGATCGGGATGATGAACAGGAAGATCATCACCGTGCCGTGCATCGTGAACAGCTGGTTGTAGACGTCAGGCGCGAAGAACTGGACCTTGGGCTGCGCCAGTTCGGCACGGACGCCCAGCGCCAGCAGCCCCGCGATGAAGAAGAACAGCAGCGAGTTGACCACGTACAGGATCCCGATCTTCTTGTGATCGGTGGTCGTGATCCACTCGTACAGCCCGCTGCGGTAGGCGGGGACGGCGGGGTGCAGCGCTGTCGTCGCCATCTCGCTCCTTACTTGACGGTCAGCGTACCGATCATGGTCGTCGGGTGGACCTTGCACACGAACGCGTAGGTCCCGGCCGGTAGCGGCGTCACCTGGTAGAGCCGCGTATCCGGGCCCGTGATGACTTCCCCGTCGAACACCACCTGCCCGGTCGGCGAATCCTTGTGGATGTCGACGTTGTGCTGGGTGCCCTGGTCGTCATTGGTGAACTTGATGTCGAACGGCTGGTTGGCCGGCGCCTCGAGGCTCGTCTTGTCGAAGGCGACGTTCTTGGCGGTCAGATCGAGCGAGACGGCCGCCGGGGGCGCGCTCGGGCTGGCACCCGGCGAGCCGCTCGGTGCCTTGCCGCTGGGCGGTGGCGAAGGAACCGCCTTCGCCTGGGTGATCTGTTGCTGGAGCCAGGTGTCGAACTCGGCCGGCGTCTTGGCCTGGACCTCGAACGACATGCCCTGGTGGCCGACTCCGCACAGTTCGGCGCACTGGCCCCGGAATGTCTGACCAGCGTCCGTGGCGTCGACGGTGAAGTCGAACGTGTTCTCGTGGCCCGGTACGACGTCCCTCTTGAACAGGAACTGGGGCACGTAGAAGGCGTGGATCACGTCCGGGCTGTGCAGGGACAGCCGGACCGTCTGCCCGGCCGGCACGACCATCGTGCCGGGCAGCTCGACGGCCTTCCCGTCGGGTCCGTTCACCAGGGATTTCCCGTCAGGGCCGAGGTATTCGAAGCTCCAACTGAACCGCCGCGCGATGGCGACCACGTGAACCTGCGGGTTTTGCGAGGTCGCCTCGACGGTGTTCAGGGTCTGCCACGAGACGACGAACAGGTACGCCACGATGACGGTCGGAATGACGGTCCAGATGATCTCGACGAGGTTGTTGCCGTGGATCTGCGGTGGCAGCTCCGTGTCGGTCGGGCGCCGGCGGTAGCGGATGACCGCGTAGATGATGAATCCCTCGACCACGAAGAAGATCGCGGCCGCGATCAGGAAGACGATGTCGTACAGGTTGCCGATGTCGTGACCCTGAGCGGTGACCGGCGTGGGCGGGTAGAGCCCGGGGATCATCGAGGCGCAGCCGCTCGCCATCAGCGCGACGACCGTCAGCGCCAGGACACTCGCGAGGCGCGTCGGCGTCGTGCGAAACATCGGCAAGGGTGTCCTCGGAGGCTGGTCGGTGGTCGGTCAGCGATCGCGGTCGGCCCCGGGACGAGGACGCAGGCCGCGGAGGTTTCGACAAGGCGGCCCGACGCACAGCCGGACCATGGCCATCATACCCGCAGACCTTCGTGACGTGGTGCGTGGCGGCGGTTCGCGGGGGCCAGGCCCCGATCGGGGGCAGAATGACGGCGATGTCCAGGCGAGCAGTCCCGGAGGGTACCCCGTAGCGCGGTTCAGGCGGCTTCTGGTGTCCTCGGCCGCCGCCGTTGGCGCGTGGCTGATCCTTGCGCCGCGTGTCCTGGGCCACACCGGAGTGGCCCCCGAGCCTCGCTTCCCCGACGTCCTCCTGGCATGGTCGCTCGATCCAACCATCCAGCTGCCGCTCCTGGCGGCGGCGGTGGGCTGGCTGTGGGCCGTTCGCCGTGTCAACGCACGCCACCCGGGCAATCCCGTACCGTCAAGCAGAACCGTTGCGTTCCTCGCGGGGCTGGCGATCATCGAGCTGGCGCTCCAGTCGCCGATCGAGCGGTACGACGGCACCCTGTTCTCGGTGCACATGGTCCAGCACGTCATGCTGACCCTGCTGGCGCCGCCCCTGATCGCCCTCTCGGCGCCGGTCACGCTGCTGCTGCGCGTCTCGCGGCCCGACGTCCGCCGTCGGTTCATCCTGCCGGTGCTTCACTCGCGGGTGTTCCGTGTGATCTCCCACCCCGTCGTGGCCTGGATCCTGTTCGCCGGCGTGATGTGGGGCACCCACTTCTCGCCGATCTTCGAGGAATCGCTCGAGAACGACTTCGTCCACCGGCTTGAGCACCTCGCGTATCTCACGGTCGGCATGCTCTTCTGGTGGCCGGCGGTCGGCCTGGACCCGAGCCCATGGCGCATTCCCCACCCGCTGCGGGTCCTGTACGTGTTCCTGCAGATGCCGCAGAACACCTTCCTGGCGCTGGCCATCTTCAGTGCGTCGGCACCCCTGTACTCCCACTACGTCACGATCCAGCGCGCCTGGGGGCCCACGCCGCTGGCCGACCAGCAGGTCGCCGGCGGGCTGATGTGGGTCATCGGCGACCTGACGTTCCTGGTCGCCATCCTGGGCGTGGTGTTGGCCTGGATGCGGGCGGATGAGCGGCTGGGGGCGCGGCGGGACGCAAGGCTCGAAGCCGAGCGAGCCCAGATCCGGGCCCGGGAAGTGCGGTTGGCCGAGAGGCTGGCGCGGGAGCGCAGCTCCGACTCCTGATCAGGGGATCGGGCTGGCGAGCAACTCCCGATAGGTCGGGATCGACATTCCCGCCGCTGGCGATCGCGACCACCGGACCCGCCAGGCCGTCGAGTCCGGCCTCAGACGCTCTGAAGCGCAGGGCCGCCACTGAAAGCGCCCCCGAAGGTTCGACGATGAGGCGCGACTCCTCGGCAGCAAGCCTGACCGCCGCGGCGATCTCGGCCTCGGAGACCGTCACGATCGCGTCGAGCAGGGCCGACAGGTGAGCGAACGTGCGGGCTCCCAGCGCCTGCGTCCGGGTCCCGTCGGCGATCGTGCGGCCGACCTGCTCGGCGGGCCACTCGACGATCCGCCCCGCGGCCAGCGAATCGCGCGCATCTGCCGCGAGCTCGGGTTCGACGCCCACGATCCGGGCCCCGGGAACCAGGGCCCGGATGGCCACCGAGACGCCACTGGCGAGGCCGCCACCGCCGACCGGGATGAGCACCGCGGCGACGTCAGGCAGGTCCTCGGCGATCTCCAGGCCACAGGTGCCCTGCCCGGCGATGATCCGGTCGTCGTCGGATGGTGGGATGACGGCGAGCCCCCGCTCCGAGGCGAGGCTCTCCGCCATCCGCTGGCGCTCGCCGCTTGACGGCCCGACCGTCACGATCTCGGCCCCGTCGCGGGCGACCCGTTCGCGCTTGATCGATGGCGCGTCCGAGGGCATGACGATGACGGCCGGGACGCCGAGGAGGCGCGCGGCACGCGCGACGCCCTGGGCGTGGTTGCCCGAGGAGTAGGTGATGACGCCGCGCCCCTGCTGCTCAGGCCGGAGGCCTGCGACCGCGTTGTAGGCACCGCGCAGCTTGAAGGCGCCGATCGGCTGCAGGCTCTCCGCCTTCAGGAAGTGTCGGGCCTCGGGCTGGCCGAACGGGACGAGCGGCGTCCGGACCGTGATGCCGGCGAGGGTCTCGGCGGCGGCGCGGACGGCGTCGATGCCAACGAGGACTTCGGCTCGGCCGTGCTCGCTCCCGGCCGGGATCGCAGTCTCCGTCACCCTCGACCCGGACCGATCAGCCGAGCGCAGTCGATGCAGTGCTCGGCCCAGGGCAGGGCTTCGAGCCGCTCGTCGGCGATCGGACGCCCGCAGCGAAGGCAGGTACCGAAGCGGTCCTGTTCGAGCCGGGCCAGCGCTGATTCCACGAGTGACAGCTGATGTCGGGCCCGATCCCGAAGAGCCAGGTCCCTCTGCTGCTCGAAGACGTGGGTGGCCGCGGCAGCCTGCGAACCGTAGGTCATCTGCCCGGGCGCCTCGATGTCCGCGGCGAGCTCCTCGCGAAGGCGCGCCCGTTCTGCCTCGAGGATCGTCCCGGCTCGGTCGCGCCCCGCCTCGTCCACCCCACGATGCTACGCCCGAAGCCCCGGCCCAACCGCTCGCGCCGATCGCAGCTAATCGGCAGCTAAGAGGCCGCTGGGAGAATCGGCGGTAAGTCGATGGGCGCTTCCTGGCGCCCGGACTTGCCTGGGGCACGAGGAGGGATGGTTGTGCGACGGCTGCGACTGCTTCTCACGGTCCTGGGAATCGTTCTGACGATTGGATCGATCATGCTCGCCGGGAGCGCCGCCATGAGTGCCCGACACCCCGGCTTCTTCAGGTGGCTCGATCCCCAGACCGCGGGCATTCGCTGGTTCGCAACCGATTCGACCGCGGGCCGCGGCTTGGCGTTCGTCGGAGAGCCTGCGGGCAGGCGCTGGTAGAGGCTTGACCACCCTCTCGAACGCACGTTCCAGGATGGCGCGTGGCGGCGAGTTGGTCAGGTCCGGCCGGTTGCCTCGCGTTGCGTAATCCTCGACGCGACGTAGACCGGCGCGACCGACAGGAGGATGGCAACCAAACCGACGACATTCACCAGGGCGACCTGGTTCGCCAGCCGGAAGCGCTGAAAGATCCACGCGCGGGCGCCACGCGCTGACGCTGGCCGCCGGACAGCTGGCTCGGCTTTCGATGGTCGAAGCCCTCGAGACGCACCATCCGCAGGGCGTCGGCCACCCGTTCCGCTCGGCGACCCTTCGGCACCTTGTGGATCATCAGCCCGTAGCCCACGCTCGCTGCGACGTCCAGGTGCGGGAACAGGGCGTAGTCCTGGAAGACCCGTGTTGACGTCGCGTTCGAATGGGGCCCGCCGCATTACGTCCTGGCCCTGCAGGAGGATCTGACCCTCGGTCGGGAGCTCGAAGCCGGCGATCATCCGCAGAGTCGTCGTCTTCCCCGACCCCGACTCGGGACGGGCCCCGCAGGCCGATCGGAGGCTGGCGCGCACTGTGCGTCTACCGCATTGAGGGTGTCAAGCGCGGGTCGCCTGCGACTGCCTGTCACTCTGGAAGGTCACCCGATCGTGCCGGGACGCGTTCGACGGGCCGAGAGTGATACGCTCAAACGCCCGACGCCACCTGCGGGGCGTCGGCTACGAGATCGAATGGTCGCCGCGTCCGCCGCGCCGCGGAGGAGAGAGATCCAATGGCGTATGTCATCGCCGAGCCGTGCATCGACGTCCTCGATATTTCGTGCGTCTCGGTCTGCCCGGTCGACTGCATCCACTACGAGGAAGGCGTCGACCGGAAGCTGTTCATCGACCCCAATGAGTGCATCGACTGCGGCGCGTGCGAGCCTGAATGTCCGGTGAACGCCATCTTCCCCGAGGAGTCACTGCCGCCCGAGTGGGCGAACTACACCGCGATCGACGCCACCTGGTACACGGACAAGGCCGCCGCCCGAGCTGAAGTAGACGCCCTTAAACCGCCGGCCTGATGTCGCCGCGTCATGCGGATCGTTTCCCTCCTTCCGTCGGCCACCGAGATCGTCTGTGCGCTTGGGCTCGGCGACCAGCTCGTCGGCATCACGCACGAATGTGACTGGCCCCCGGAGGTCATCGGCAAGCCGGTCCTGACGAGATCGGCCTACGCGACGGGACGGAAGACCAGTCGCGAAATCCATCGTCTGGTCCGTGATGCCGTTCACGGCGGCTCCTCGATCTACGAGCTGGACGAGGAGGCCCTCGCTGACCTGAAACCGGACCTCATCCTCACCCAGGAGCTCTGCCAGGTCTGCGCCGTCAGCTACGACCAGGTGAACGACGCGGCACGCTCGATGACCGGCGACGTCACGGTCGTGTCGCTCGAGCCGACCAGCATGGAGGGCATCTTCAACACCATCTCCACGGTCGGCGCCATGACGTCGAAGGAAAGCCGCGCCGTGCGACTCCTCCAGCGGCTGCGCGGGCGACTCGGGCGCTATGAGCGCAAGGTCGAGAAGCGTCGAGAACAGGGCCACGAGCCCCCGCGGGTCGTCGCCGTCGAGTGGCTCGATCCACCGTTCGCGGCCGGCCACTGGGTCCCGGAACAGGTCAGGCGGGCCGGTGGCTGGGAGATCCTTGGGGCCGAGGGGGAACGGTCGACGCAGACCAACTGGGCCGCCGTCCGCGAGGTCGACCCGGAGATGATCGTGCTGATGCCCTGCGGCTTCCACCTCGACGAAACCGTCGCGGAGTGGTCGCGCACGCCTCGTCCGGCATGGTGGAAGGAGCTGGAGGCGGTCCGACGCGGCAACGTATTCGCCGTCGATGGCTCGGCCTACTTCAGCCGCCCCGGGCCGCGAGTGATCGATGGGATCGGGATGTTGGCCGAGATCTTCGATCCCAACGCGTTCATCGAGACGTCTCCGCCCGTGAGCTGGACGCCCGTCGACTCCTGATACGGCCCGCCTCAGCCTGATGCCCTTTCGTTCCTCGTTCGACTGCCTCTGGTGCGGTCGCTCCTGGTCGGTTCGCGATCCGGACGACCTCGAGGGCTGGGCGCAGCTCTGCGCGGACTGCGTGGGCAGGGCTGACGACAACGATTTCGTCCGCTATCGCGTGCGGGCCGCGCTTGCCGAGCGAGGGCGCGACACGCAGAGCGCAACCCCCAGCGGGAAGGGGGCCGGCCATGACAACCCCGATCTCTCAGGCCACGACGAGATGGTCGCGTACTACGAGGCGCGCGCCAGCGAGTACGACGACTGGTACCTGCGACGCGGCAGGTACGAACGCGGGCCGCTCCACGATGTCGCCTGGGCGGCCGAGCTCGATGAGGCGGGCAGGTGGCTGGACGGCCTCCCGATCTCGGGCGAGATCGTCGAGCTGGCGGCCGGCACCGGCTGGTGGTCGCCCCTGCTCGCAGCGAAGGGCGAGCTCTCCCTGTACGACGCCGCTCCGGCGCCGCTCGATCGCGCTCGCGAGCGCCTGGTCGCGCACCGGCTGCGCGCTCACCTCCACGTGCGTGACGCGTGGGCCGAGCCGGACCGGCAGGTCGATGCCGTGTTCTGCGGCTTCTGGCTCAGCCACGTCCCCCGGTCGCGGCTGGCCGGGTTCCTCGGCATCGTCCGCCGCTGGTTGAAGCCTGGTGGGGTCTTCGCATTCATCGACTCGCGGTCCGACCCGCAGTCCAGCGCCATCGACCACCGCCCCGTTCGCGACCAGGAGACGATGACCCGTCGGCTCGACGACGGGCGCGAGTTCACGATCCCCAAGGTCTACTACGAGCCGCACGAGCTGGAAGAGGCTCTTGCCGCTGCCGGATTCGAGAGCTCCAGGGTGGCCACGACGGCGCGCTTCTTTCTGCTCGGTCAGGCCGGCGCGCCCGAGAGCGAAGGGCGGCCCGTGAGTGGTAGCCGGCCGAATGGCCTGGGGTAGACTCCGGCCGATGTCGGTCCTCTCCAGACGCACGATCGCGACCGTCGGGTCAGGCGTCATGGCCGAGGCCATGATTGCCGGCCTGCTTCGAGGCGGCATCGTCAAGCCGGCCAAGGTCGTGGCCAGCCATCCGCGGTCTGAGCGCCGCGACCAGCTCCGCGAGGCGTACGGGATCAGAACCGTGGCCGCCAACGGTGAGGCGGTCGCGGACGCCGATGTCGTACTGCTCGCGATCAAGCCCCAGATGCTTGGCCGGGTGGGTCCGGAGCTGGCAGTGGTGCTGAAGCCGGGCCAGCTCGTGATTTCGATCCTGGCCGGCGCCACGACGGCCGCGCTGACTGGGGCACTCCGCCACGCGCAGGTTGTCCGCAGCATGCCCAACACGCCCGCCCGCCTCGGACGGGGCATGACGGTGTGGTACGCGACGCCGGAAACCACGGCCGAGCAGCGCGCGCAGGCCAGCGCCATCCTGCGGGCGCTCGGACATGAGATCGAGGTCGACGACGAGCGCCTCGTCGCCATGGCGACGGCCGTCAGCGGAACCGGCCCGACCTACGTATTCCTCGTCATGGAGGCGCTGATCGATGCCGCCGTGCACCTCGGCTTCCCGCGCCACGTGGCGCACGACCTGGTGATCGAGACCCTGGAGGGCAGCACGCTCTTCGCGAAGCAGTCAGGGGACCATCCGGCCGTCCTGCGCAACATGGTCACCTCGCCCGGCGGCACGAGCGCCGCGGCACTCCACGAGTTGG
>VBFZ01000017.1:21382-35201 GCA_005880805.1 Chloroflexota bacterium
CTTCCGCCGGACCGTGGAGCTGGGCGAACAGCTGGAAAGCACGCTTGCGGCGAGTGAGTCTGGCGCCGGGGCGGCGCCGCCCTTGACGGCCGCCGACTCCAATGGACGGACCAAGGTCATGCCGAGGGCTCGAACCAGCGCTCGCAGAACATAGCGCCCGCCTCCCCTGACCTTCGGACGGCTTGGACAATCGCCCGACACGACGCAGCGCCCCTGGGTCGGCAGCACTCCTCTGCCGCGTGCTATAAGGCGCCATGCCCCCGATTCGCGGTCGCGCCCGCCAGCTCTGCGCGCCTTTCTCCCGTCCCGCCCGCGGCTCCCGGCCATCGGAGGGCAGCGGATCGAGCCTGACGATCGAGCAGATCGTCGCGATCGAGGCGCCGCGAGACTTTCGCCTCCACCCGCGCGAGCGGCTCATCGCCTACACGGCCGAGGCTGCCGGCGCACGCCAGCTATTCGTCCTGGCGTACAGGGCCGGGGCCGCCTCGTTTCCGACCCAGCTCACCGCCTCCGAAAAGGGCGTCTCCGAGCCGCAATGGTCGCCCGACGGCCGACGGGTCGCGTTCGTGCGCGATGGCGCGATCTGGACGGTTGAGCTGGACGGCTCGCGGCAGCAGCGGGTCAGCGAGCATCCCGCCGGAAATTCGATGCCTCGCTGGTCACCCGATGGACGACGCCTGGCGTTCATCTCGAGACGGCGCGGCTGGTCGCAGGTCTGGCTGCTTGATGCGCCGCTACCCCGGCGCGGTCGGCCCGCGGCGGCTCCAAAAGCCCCCGACCCGAAAGCCGTTTCCCCGGCCGGCGTCGACGTCGAGGACTACGCCTGGTCGCCGGACGCTCAGCGGCTGGCCATCGTCGCCCTGCGCCCGTCGGCGGGCTACCGGGAGCGAATCTCGATCGTGTCGGTCAGCGACGCCGAGGAGCTACCGATTCCGGCCCCGGACGGCGCCTGGGAGTTGGCGCCGCATTGGCTTGCCGACGGCAGCCTGTTATTCGTCTCGGACGCCGAGGGCTGGGTGCAGGTCGTACGTCTGTCGCCCGACGGCTCCTCGAGAACCGTCCTGACCGCGGGCGAGCGCGACCATGGAGAGGTGAGCGGCGCGCCGGGCTATGGCCCTGTCCCGTCTCCGGACGGACGGCGTTTCGTCCACGCTGAAATGCACGACGCGCTCGTTGCCCTCGTCGTCGCGCCGCTGGCGGGGACACGCGGTGGCCAGGCCTCACAGCGCGGGAAGCCCAGGCCTGCCAGTGCCAGGAGCCGTGGCGGGAGCTCGATCCAGCCGTGGAGCGGCGTCTGGCGGACGGTTGGCTGGACGCCGGACGGTCAGTGGGTGGCAGCGATGGGGGAAGGCGAGCGGGCCCCGCAGGACCTGTGGTTGTTGCCCGTCCCGGGTGCCGCGCCCAGCGCCGCGCGTCCGCGCCAGCTCACGCAGAGCCTGCCGGCCGTGCTGGGGCCTGTTGTGCGGCGATTCCTGGACGGGGAGCGGGTGTCGATCCCCGTCAGGGACGGCCTGCAGATCCCGGGAACGCTGTGGCGGCCGGCCGCGAACCGGGGCCGCGGCGATGGCAAGCCCGTCCCGGCCGTCGTGTATCCGCATGGTGGCCCAACGTGGCAGGCCTACCGATCCTGGCAGCCCTTCAAGCAGCTGCTCGTCGCACAGGGGATGGCCTTTCTCGATGTCGACTTTCGCGGTTCAACAGGTTATGGCCGCGAGTTCCGGGACGCCAACGTCGGCGACTGGGGACACACCGACGTCCAGGACATCATCGACGCTGGGCGCTGGCTGCAGCAGCAACCGTGGTGCGACGGGCGGCTGGCCGTCTACGGGGGCTCGTACGGCGGCTACCTGACGCTGTCCGCGCTCGTCGAGGAGCCGGCGATGTGGAAGGCTGGAGTCGACCTGTACGGCGACTCGGAGATCGCCGAGAGCTACCGGCACGGCGACCGTGTCGGCAGGCTCGACCTCGAGCGGATGATGGGTTCGCCCGATGGCGCCAGCCAGGCCGAGCGGTACCGGCGGGGTTCGCCCGTGTACCGCGCGGAGCGCATCGAAGCGCCGCTCCTCATCCTCCACGGCCGAAAGGACAAGCGTGTCGTGCCGCTGATGTCGGAAAAGATGGTCGAAGCCCTGGAAATCGAGGACAAGCACCACGAGGTGCACTGGTACGACGACGAGGGGCATGGCTGGGAGCGCCGCGAGAACCGGCGGGATGCCTTCACCCGGATCCGCGACTTCCTGAAGCGCTACCTGCTCGAGGAGGCGCCGCCTCCCGACTGAGCCTGGCTGACCGAATGGCGTCGGGTCCGGGAATCGAAAGGACCGCCGGATTTGCGACGGTCCTTTTGGGAGCGAAGGCTGTCCTTGTGGCTGTTACCAGCGGCGGCCGGCCTCGAGCACGAGCGCAATCGCGGCCAGGGTCGACAGGGCCATGAGAACTCGGAATGCCTGCCACTTGAGTGTCTTCATCGCGACCTCGATCAGGAGAGGTATGAGTGCTGGAGCCCCCGGCCCCTCGAGGTCGCCACCGTAGTTGGAGGGATGCGGCAGGTGCCATAGCCCATTGGTCCTAGTACCCCGGCTGTTCAGGCTCCGCCGTTGCCAGGATGCACCAGGGGGTCACGCCTCGGCCACGTGTCGGAGCGCATGAACGCAACGAGCGCGACCACCAGCCCGATCCCGATCAGCACGTCGCCGATCGAGAAGACGTTGGCCAGCGGCACGCCGGCCGGGATCGCGAAGATGTCGGTCAGCGGACCCAGAACCGGATGCGGAATGACAATGCTGTTCGAGTTGCCGGTCTCCGATGCCCGTCCCGCCGCCACCAGTGCGTTGGGATCGGCGGGCATGTAGCCGCCGTTCGCGACTGTTGCAGCGAGGTTCAGGCCTGAGCCCAGCGCGATCAGCGGCAGGCCGGGCAGCCGGACGTTCCGGATGACGACGGCGAAGACGGCCGCAGTCGACACGATGTACAGCAATGGCGGAAAGCCTGGTGGGAAGCCGTCGCCCACCGGTGAGAACAGCACGAGCTGAACGACAAGGCCAGCGATCGCCAGCGGCCACCAGTGCACCGCGACGTTCCCGAGGCGCTCGAGGCGCCCGCCCGCCAGAAGCCCGACGAGCAGGCCGATCGCGACGCCGTAGAGGATGAACACGGTTCGGCGGACTCCGCCGCGAGCCTGGGAGCTCAGCGGCTTCCGGCGAGGGTCTCCCGCAGCTGCTCGACGTGCTCCTCGAGGTGACTGGTCGCGAACCGTTCGAGCATCTCCGCGATGGTCAGCTCGCCGCGGATCGCGTGCAGGCCGCGCTTTCCGACGGCCGCGTGGTCGAGCTCCCCCAGGCGCCGCCGATAGCGCCCCACGTCGCTGGCGACGCGATCGAACAGCTCGCGCGGCGGCAGCGACCGGTCGCGCTCGATCACCCCGATTCGCAACTGGTCGGTCGCGACGCGGCCGAACGGGACCGGCTCGTCGGCGCCGGCGATCACGCGCTCGATCTCCCCAAGCCAGAAGGGCAGCATCTCGGCGACGTGCGCCAGGACTTCGGGCGGCCCCCAGTGCGCCTCGGGCTCCACGCCGATGGACTTACTCAGAGGCCATGGGGAACCCGACTCCACGGCCGGACGGAGCTCGAGCAGCGAATCGGACGCGGTCGAAAGGCGTTCCAGGAGCGGAGCCAGTCTCTCGGTGCGGCGTCCGACGTCTGCCACGCTCAGGCCTCCTGCGTGCGCTTGACGCTGCAACGGGCCCTTTCATACTGGCCTCAATTGCCACGCGCGTGCAGTTTGACACGCGCCTCGAGCGCGCTCCGCGCCGACTGCGCTCTGCGCCGAAGTGGGAGGCCGCACGGCCATGACGGAGACGATCAGCAAGGGCGCCGCCAATCAGACGGGCGCCGTCATCAACAAGGACGCCTATGCCGAGGCGAAAGACTTCCTGCCGCTGAACGGCCTGGATCACGTCGAGTTCTGGGTTGGCAACGCCAGGCAGGCCGCGGCCTACTACCGCGCGCTATGGGGGTTCACGCCCATTGCCTACGCAGGGCTCGAGACGGGTGTCCGCGACCGCGCCAGCTACGTCCTGCGCCAGAACGACATCACGCTCGTCGTGACCGCGCCGCTCACGCCTGAGGGCGAGATCGCCGAGCACGTCCGCAAGCACGGCGACGGCGTCAAGGACATCGCGTTCTCCGTCGACGACGCCGCGTCGGCATGGCGCGAGACGACCGACCGCGGCGCACGCTCCGTGATGGAACCACGCGAGCTGGACGGTGGCGAGGACGGGACGCTTCGACGGAGCGCCGTTGCGACGTACGGGGAGGTTCGCCACAGCTTCGTGGACCGCCGCGACTACCACGGCGTGTTCGCGCCCGGCTACCGGAAGATCAAGAAGCCGGCCCGGGCGGCAGGCGGCATGAGCCTGCTCGAGATCGACCACTGCGTCGGCAACGTCGAGCTTGGCGACATGAACCGTTTCGTGGACTACTACCGCGACGTGTTCGGCTTCGCTCAGCTCATCCACTACGACGACAAGGTCATCCACACCGAGTACAGCGCGCTCATGTCGAAGGTCATGACCAACGGCAACGGGCGGATCAAGTTCCCGATCAACGAACCGGCGACGGGCAAGAAGAAGAGCCAGATCCAGGAATTCCTGGACTGGTACCTCGATTCCGGGACGCAGCACATCGCGCTGCGCACCGAGGACATCGTCGGGACGATCAGCCGCCTGCGCGAGAACGGCGTGGAGTTCCTGGGCCTGCCGCACGCCTACTACGAAACGCTGGCCAACCGCGTCGGCGACGTCGGCGTCCCGATCGAGACGCTCGAGGCTCTCGGGATCGAGGCCGACCGGGACGAGGAGGGCTACCTCCTGCAGATCTTCACTCGGCCGATCCAGGACCGCCCAACGTTCTTCTTCGAGATCATCGAGCGCCACGGATCGCGTGGTTTCGGGGTCGGCAACTTCAAGGCCCTGTTCGAAGCGATCGAGCTCGAGCAGGCCCGCCGGGGGAACCTCTAGCACGCTCTTCTGACGCGCTCTTCGCTGGAATCCCTGTAAGGCCGCGTTACCCGTCCTGCGGCTGGGTGCCAGTGCGCCCGTCAGGATCGGGCCGCTAGCGTCCTCGCGACATGTGCCCAGCTCGGTCGCAAGCGCGCACGCCTCCGGCACCGCGAGGGCGCGGCTGGTCCGCCCCCGATGGAAAGCCCGAGCCGTCCACTCGCGGGCCGAATGCCGAACCGAAGATCGATCCCGCGCGCCCGCCCAATCCAACCGTTCTCGAGGTGACCCGCGAGCCCAACCCCGTCAAGCGGCTCATCAAGGTCCTGGGCCCCGGCCTGATCACCGGCGCCTCCGACGACGATCCGTCCGGGATCGCCACGTACGCGCAGGCCGGAGCGCGCTACGGCTACGCATTGCTGTGGGTCACGCTCGTGACGCTGCCGATGATGTCGGCGGTCCAGTACATCTGCGCGAAGATCGGCCTGGTGACCGGACGCGGGCTGGCGGGCGCCCTCCGCGAGCACTACCCGCGCGCAATCCTGTACCCGACCGTCATTGCGATGATCGTCGCGAACACGATCAACGCCGGTGCCGACATCGGGGCCGTCGCCGCGGCGGTCAACCTGATCGCGCCGATCCCGACCCTCGCGCTGGTCATCCCGGTCAGCGCCGGCATCCTCGCTCTTCAGATCTTCGGGTCGTACCAGCTCATCGCGCGGGTGTTCCGCTGGCTCGCGCTCGCCCTTCTCGCCTACATCGCTGCGGCGCTCTTCGCTCGTCCGAACGTGGCCGACGTCCTGGCCGGCACGCTGATCCCCACGATCCGCCTCGAGCCGCAGTACATCGCGATGATCGTCGCGCTGCTGGGAACCACGATCTCTCCCTACCTGTTCTTCTGGCAGGCCAGCCATGAAGTCGAACAGGAGATGGACATCGGCCGCAAGAAGCTCTGGCAGCGCCAGGGCGCATCGAAGTCCGAGCTCAAGTACGCGCTGTGGGACACCCTGGCCGGCATGTTCTTCTCGCAGATCGTCGCCTACTTCATCATGCTCGCAACCGGAGCCACCCTCTTCACGCACGGACAGACCAACATCGGCTCTGCGGTCGACGCCGCGCAGGCGCTTCGGCCGGTGGCGGGGGACGCGTCGGCCGTGCTGCTCTCGATCGGCCTGATCGGTGCGGGTGTTCTTGCCGTACCCATCCTGACCGGCTCGGCGGCCTATGGCGTCTCGGAGGCCTTCGGCTGGAAGTTCGGTCTCGATCGCCCGCCCACGGCCGCCCCGCAGTTCTACGGGGTGATCGTCGCCGCGACGCTCGTGGGCATGGCCATCAACTTCGTGGGCATCAACCCGATCGATGCCCTGGTGATCACCTCGGTCATCAACGGGATGCTCGCGCCGCCGTTGCTCGTGCTGGTCATGGTCGTATCGAACGATCGCAAGGTGATGGGCGCACGAACGAACGGACGGCTCCTGAACGTGATGGGCTGGCTGACCGCGGCGGTGATGGGCGTTGCCGCGCTCGCGCTCATCGCGACGACGCTGATCGGGTAGTCAACCCGCCGCGCGACCGGGCCCGGCTTTCAGCCCTGAGCGGCCGCTTTCTCCAGAGCTGCAGGCTCCTCGAGAGCCGCCTTCTCTTCGACGACGGCGAAGACCTGCCGGGCTCCAGAGAAGCCCTTGAGCTCGTGGCTGCCCCGGTCCTCGAACGCGAGGCCACTCGCGTCGACGAGATCGTGCACGGTGCTCGAGACAAGGATCTCGCCCGCGCCGGCCAGGGCCATGATCCGGGCGGCAAGATGGACGGCGATCCCCCGCACGCCGCCGCCAACCAGCTCGATCTCGCCCGTGTGGACGCCCTGACGGATCTCGAGCTCGAGTGCGTTCATCGCTCCGCGCACGGCAATCGCCGAGCGAACCGCGCGCTCGGCGCCGTCGAAGAGCGCCAGGAGCCCATCGCCGGTCGTCTCGACGAGCCGCCCGTGATGCCGGTCGATCACCCGCTCCGCGCGCTCGTTGTGCCGGGCGAGCAGCTCTTTCCACTTGCTCGCACCGAGCGTCGCGGCAAGGGCCGTGGAGCCGACGATGTCGGTGAACAGCATCGACGTCAGGAAGCGATCGCCGCGGTCCTCTATCGACCGCCCATAGCTCCGCATGGCCTCGAAATCGACCGACACCCAGGGCGCGTCGCCGACGACCCAGGCGTCGTGACCAGGCGGGATCTCGAAGACCTCACCCGGCCCGATCTCCATCTCCAGGCCGTCCGGCATCTCGACCCGCAGCCGGCCCTGCAGCGTGACGCCGACGTGGTGGTACTGGCAGCGCTCGGTGCCGGCCACCGGTTTGACGTCCTGCGACCAGCGCCAGCCCGGCTCGTACGTCATGCGCCCGACCACGATGTCGTCGAGCTCGACCACGTCGACCCGCCCGTGCGGGAAGCGCCGCACCTCTGCGGGCTCGCTGAATCGCCGTCGCTGCAGCCGGCTCACCCAACCTCCTTCGATGTTTGCGGTCTGATCAGCGCGATACTGCCACGGGCCGGGGTTCCCGGCCGTTGGCCGCCGTAGACTCCGGGTCCATGAGGATTGCCCACGTGCGCGAGCAGTTCGCGGCGGCGGGCAGCCCGTGGCGTCTCGCCGCGGGGCTGGGAAATGGAGCGTCTCCGGTGCGCTGGCTCGATCTCGAGGTCGCCAGGCGCCGCCTCCTGGCCCAGGATCTCCGCCGTGCCCACAATTCGGCTCTCTTCCGCGCTCCGATCACCACCCTTGACGACCATCTCGCACGCGGCCTCCGCGTCGAGGCCTTGAGGGATGTCCTCGATCCCTACGAGCCGGCCGGAGACGATGACAACGCGATCTTCGAGGCCGAGGGTCTCGAGTTCGGGCCGCCGGTCCTGCGTCCCCCGAGCCTGCGCGACTTCTACGCGTTTGAGGGCCACGTGTCCACGATGTGGCGACGCCGCGGTCAGGAGGTTCCCGAGGCCTGGTACCGCCTGCCGATCTTCTATTTCTCCAACGTCTCCGAGATCCGTGGCCCGGACGACGCCGTCTGGGCCCCGACCGGCAGCGCCGAACTGGACTACGAGCTGGAGGTGTGCGCGGTCGTCGACACGCCAGCGGTCGATCTCGATGCCGGGCGCGCCGAGGAGGCAATCGGCGGCTACACGATCCTGAACGACTGGTCGGCGCGCGACCTCCAGCGCGAGGAGACGACCGTCCGGCTCGGGCCGGCGAAGGGCAAGGACTTCGCGTCGACGATCGGGCCGTGGCTGGTGACCCCCGACGAGCTCGCCGACGCCAGGCGGGGCAAGGGCTTTGGGCTGACGATGACCGCGAGTGTCAACGGCGACGAGACCAGTCGCGGACTGTGGAGCGACGCCCATTTCTCGTTCGGCGAGATCCTCGCGCGGGCCTCGGCAGACGCGCGGCTGCGGCCCGGCGACCTGATCGGGAGCGGAACCGTGGGAGGCGGCTGCCTGCTCGAGGTCAAGGACGAGCGGCTCGGCCGGTACCTCGAGCCGGGCGACGAGGTCGTCCTCCGGATCGAGCGACTGGGCGAGCTGCGCACAGCCGTCGTCAACAGGCCCGAACGGCGGTGATCACGATCGCGCGCATGACCACCGACGACTGGCCCGCGGTCGAGGAGATCTACCGGCAGGGGATTGCGACCGGGGATGCGACGCTCGAGATCGACACACCCGAATGGGAGGCCTGGGATCGAGCCCACCGGGCTGACTGTCGCCTGGTCGCCCGCGCCGACGGTGCGATCGTTGGCTGGGTCGCGCTGACGCCCTACTCCGCGCGGCAGGTCTACCAGGGTGTTGCCTGGGAGAGCGTGTACGTGGCGGAGACCGCGCGCGGCCACGGCGTCGGCCGGCGACTGCTGGAGGGCCTCATCGAGGCGTCGGAGGCGGCCGGCGTCTGGACCCTGCTGGCGGGAGTCCTCGTCGAGAACGGCGCGAGCCTCGCCGCGCATGAGCGCGCCGGCTTCCGGCGTGTCGGTGTCCAGGAGCGGATCGGGCGGGATCGCCTCGGTCGCTGGCGTGACGTCGTCCTGATGGAGCGCCGGAGCACGTCGGCCGGCGCGTCGTAGACTCGGCGCCGAGCGAGGAGGCCCGAGGAGGCCCGAGGAGGCCCGAAGGGCCCGAAGGCCCGAGGAGCGGCAGGAGCTCGGAGGAGGTCATGTACTACGTCCGCCGCGGCCAGGTCCCGCAGCAGCGCCACACGCAGCTCAGGTCCGCCGACGGCCGGCTGTACGCGGAGGAACTGTTCGGCGTGGAAGGCTTCGTCGGCCGCAGCAGCCTGCTCTATCACCAGCTGCCGCCCACGCAGACGCACAAGGTGGAGCTGGTCCGGGAGGTCGAACTGATCGCCGTCGGCGAGGACCAGCCACATCGCCATCACCTGACAAAGACCGACCAGATCCCGGCCCACGGAGACGCGGTCACCGGGCGAATTCCTCTGTACTTCAACGCCGACGTCGTGTTCGGCGTCGCGCGACCGGGCGGGCCGATGCCACCCGGCACCTTCTATCGCAACGGCGAGGGCGACGAGGTGATCTTCGTCCACGAGGGCGAGGGCGTCTTCGAATCGATCTTCGGGTCGCTGCGCTACGGCCCGGGCGACTACATCGTCATCCCCATCGGGACGACCTGGCGCCTGGAGCCAGAGGACGGCTCGGCGCACCGCCTGTTGTGGCTCGAGACGCCCGGCGAGATCGAGCCGCCCCGCCGCTACCGCAACGACTACGGCCAGCTGCTCGAACACGCGCCCTACTACCAGCGCGACATCCGGCCGCCCGACGAGGTCCCCCCGCACACGCAGGAGGGCGACTTCGTCATCCACGTCAAGACGCGCGGCCGCGTGACGGCCTACCACTACCGTCACCATCCGTTCGACCTGGTGGGCTGGGACGGCTACCTGTGGCCGTTCATCTTCAACATCGGCAACTTCCAGCCGATCACCGGCCGGGTCCACCAGCCGCCGCCCGTCCACCAGACGTTCCAGGGTCGCAACTTCGTGCTGTGCTCGTTCGTGCCCCGCAAGTTCGACTACCACCCCCTTGCGATTCCGGCCCCCTACAACCACTCGAACATCAACAGCGACGAGGTCATCTACTACGTAGCCGGCAATTTCATGAGCCGGCGGGGGGTCGAGATCTCCTCGTTCACGGTGCACCCGGCCGGCATCCCGCATGGGCCGCATCCCGGCACCGTGGAAGCCTCGATCGGAAAGGAGGGCACGGAGGAGCTGGCCGTCATGGTCGATACGTTCCATCCGCTCTACTTCACGAAGCAGGCCCTCGAGCTCGACGACCCGGCCTATCCCTATTCCTGGCTTCCCGGGGAGGACGCGCAGCGGGAAGCGTCAGAGCTCGCGGAGCGAGGACCGGAGGCGTTTCCGGACTGAGCGTCCTGCCCGTGCGGCGATTGCGCGTGCGCCTACAATGTCCGGCCGTGGAGGAGGTCCGCCGCGCCGGGGGCGGCCGAAAGCCGAATCTGAGGAGAGACAGACCATGACACTGAGGCGCCTTGCGCCCGTCCTGCTTTTTGTCGCCCTGCTGGCCGGCTGCACGGGGGCCGCGTCGCCGAGCCCCGCCGCGCCGAGCACGGCGCCATCCCCGTCGCCCGCGCCGAGTCCATCGCCGAGCCCAACTCCCGTGGCGACCGTGCCCAATGAGCAGCTCATCCTGGCCGGCAACCTGTTCGTCTGCTCGGACATCCCGTATCCGCCCCAGGAGTTCTTTGACGAGCAGGGCAACCCGACCGGTTCAGACATCGACATCGGCGCGGAGATCGCCAAGCGCCTCGGGCTGCAATTTCACGTAGAGAACACGGTCTTCAACACGATCATTCCGGCGCTGACGGGCAACAAGTGCGACATCATCATCAGCGCCCAGAACATCACGCCCGACCGGCTGAAGCAGGTCGACATGATCCCGTTCTTCCAGGCGGGCCAGTCCTTCGTGGTCGCCAAGGGCAATCCCAAGGCGATCAACACGACCGACGATCTCTGCGGTAAGGCGATCGCTTCCGAAAGCGGAACTACCGAGAGCGACTACATCAAAGGGACCGGCGACTACAAGGGCAAGGGCCTGTCGATGGCGTGCACGGACAAGGGCAAAAGTCCGATCGACCTCAAGGAGTTCGAGAAAGACAGCGACGCACTTCTTGCGCTGTCCGCCGGGCAAGTGGACGCCTACTTCGCGGACTCGCCGGTCGCCGGTTACTACACCGTCAAGCAGCCGGATCAGTTCCAACTGTCAGGCGTGCCGCCGCTCGAGACCGCCAAGGAGGGCATCAGCGTGGCCAAGGACAAGACGGCTCTTCGCGACGCCGTCAAGGCGGCGCTGATCTCGATGATCAACGACGGCGCGTACGGGACGATCCTCAAGAAGTACGGCGTCGAAACCGGAGCGATTCAGGCGAGCGACATCAAGTAGCCCTGGAGGCAACCCGTTTGGGGCGAGCGGTCCCATCCTCGCGCGTCCTCCGGCCGGCATCGGCGCTGGCCGGAGGGCTCGCGCTCGTTCTCGCCGGGTGCGGCCCGAGCTCCTATCAGTACAACTGGAACATCCTCGTCGATTCGGTCATCCGGCCCGATGGGCAAATCCTGTCGGGCATCTGGCTGACGCTGTCCATCTCCATCGTCAGCCAGATCATCGGCATCGTGCTCGGCGTCTTTGGGGCGCTGGGCAAGATGTCGAGAATCGCGCCGATCCGCTGGATTGCGAACGTCTACATCTGGTTCTTCCGCGGCACGCCGCTGCTCGTTCAGATCACGTTCATCTTCTTCGGGCTCGGCGTGACGCGGATCTATCAGTGGCCGCCGATCAATCTGCTGGGAGTTTCGATTCCGGGGTCGATCCAGGCTGGCATCTTCGCGCTCGGTCTCAATGAGGGTGCCTACATGTCCGAGATCGTGCGGGCCGGCATCCTGTCGATCGATCCAGGCCAGCTCGAAGCGGCCAAGTCTCTGGGCATGACGTACGGCAAGGCGATGCGCCGGATCATCCTCCCCCAAGCCGCGCGCGTGATCGTTCCTCCGCTCGGCAACGAGTTCAACAACATGCTCAAGACGACGTCGCTCCTGGTGATCATTTCCGTCCCCGAGCTGTACGTGACCTTCTCACGGAAGAACGCCAGCGGTCCGACGGTGTTCCACCCGTTCGAGCTCTTCCTCGCGGCGGCAGTGTGGTACCTCGTGCTGACTACGATCTGGGGCGTGATCCAGGCGTACATCGAGCGGCGACTCGCGAAGGGCGTCGCAGGCACGCCCGCCACTGGCGGGGTGAGCCTTCGCGAGCGCCTGTTCGGTGGCCGGCGCCCCGAAGGGGCTCCACAGGGCAGCGGGGGTCGCTGAGATGGTGAAAGTCGGCGACGATCTGCTCGCGGCCATCGGCGGTCTCCCCGCCGCGACATCACCGCTCGTCGTCGAGGCCGAGGGCATCCACAAGTGGTTCGGGCGTCAACACGCTCTCAAGGGTGTTTCATTGACCGTCAGGCGACAGGAGGTCGTCGTCGTCATCGGGCCATCCGGGTCCGGCAAAACGACGTTCATTCGATGCGTCAACCACCTCGAGAAGATCGAGGAGGGGCGGATCAAGGTCAACGGACACCTCATCGGCTACCAGGAGGTGGACGGGCGCCTCAAGGAGGATCGCGAGAAGAACATCGCACTTCAGCGACGCGAGATCGGGATGGTCTTTCAGCGCTTCAACCTGTTCCCGCACAAGACCGCTCTCGAGAACGTCACGGAGGCGCCCATCCAGGTGCGCGGCATCAGGGAAGACGAAGCCAAGGCCCTTGGCATGGCGATCCTCGCACGGGTAGGTCTCGCGCACCGGGCCGACGCCTATCCCGTGCAGCTGTCCGGCGGCCAGCAGCAGCGCGTCGCGATCGCGCGAGCGCTCGCCATGAAGCCCGCGCTGATGCTGTTCGATGAGCCAACCTCGGCGCTCGATCCGGAGATGATCGGCGAGGTTCTCGAGGTCATGAAGGAGCTGGCCCGCGAGGGCATGACGATGATCGTCGTCAGCCACGAGATGGGCTTCGCGCGTGAGGTCGCCGATCGCATGGTGATGATGGATGACGGGCGGATTCTCGAGGAGGGCACGCCGGAGCATTTCTTCGAGAATCCCCAGCAGGAGCGGACGCAGGCGTTCCTCTCGAAGATCCTGTGATCAGAGGTCGGCCGGGATCGGCCTCAGGGCTTCTTCGGCCGCACCCTCCCGTGCCGTCTGGGCGAGCACAACACCGCCGACGATCAGCGCGCCGCCGGCCAGCTGGACGAGGGTGAGGCGCTCGCCGTACAGGAGCGCCGCAAGGCTGATGATGAACACGGGTTCCACCGTGCTGACGAGGGCTGCCTGTGCCGCGCCGATCCGTCGCGCTCCGGCATAGAACGTCTGGATCGCGAGGAACGTCGAGGCGAAGCCGACGCCGAGCAGCCCTGGCCACGCGGCCGCGGGCACATCGACCGGGTTGACCGGCCGGCCCCCCATGACGGCCATCAGGACGAACACTGCGGCCGTCGCCGTCATCATCACCGTCGTCGTCGCAGCGGCATCGCTCGCCGAGCCCGCGTGGGTGACCTCGTGGCCGAGCCGGTCCGGGCGCTCACCGGCGAGGCGCAGCGACAGGATGATCCAGAGCGCGTAGATGATCGGTGACAGGATCACCAGAACAATGCCCAGCGGCGGGGGCGCGCTTCGCGGATCGATGCCGCCCACGGCCAGCACGACACCCACGGACGCGACGGCCAGCGCCAGCCACGGCCGGGCTCCGGACAGTGGCTTGCCGAAGCGGAGCGACAGCACC
>VBFZ01000017.1:35223-45234 GCA_005880805.1 Chloroflexota bacterium
CGGGATAGATGTAGACGATGAGCCCGGCCAGCGAGGCGGGCACCGTTTCGAGGCCCGCGTAGTAGGTGCCCGAGTTCGCCGTGAACAGAACGCCCAGCGCCAGGGCAGCAAGCAGTTGCGGTCTCGCCAGCGATCTCACGGCGCGGAGTCCTTGACGCCCGAGAGCGGTCGACAGGCCGAGCCACGCCCAGCCGAGCAGCGCGCCCAGCAGGAACCGCCAGGCAAGAACTCCGAGCCAGTCCATACCCGCGGCGTAGACGGGCTTGGCGAGGATCGTTCCTGAGCCGAACCCGCAGGCCGACACGATGAGCAGCGCGACGCCCGCCAGCCTCCTCCGCTCCATCGGCCGAGCCTATCAGCCGCGCGGGCGAGCCCGCGGTGCCCGTGCCTGCCCTTTGAAATCGCGGCCGTTTCGAGAACCAGCAGATAAACTCTGGAGCGTGACTGAACTCACCGAACGGGAGGTTGCCGAACGCGTCCCCTCGCTCACGGACGAGAAGCTGAACGTCCTGAGCCGGCGGGAGCCGGTCAGCGTCGCGCCTGGGACGAGCCTGGCCGAATGCCTCCGCGCGATCCAGCGGTCGGGTGTCGGTGATTCGGTCACTGTCGTGGACTCGACCGGCCGGCTTGCCGGGGTGCTCACGGAGCGCGACATCTTCGGCAGGTTGATCGGCACGGACGCCGACCTGAGCCAGCCCGTCGAAACGGTCATGAACACCTCGCCGCACACACTCAGGCTCGAGAGCACGGTGCACGAGGCAATGGAGCTGATGCAGACGGGCCGCTACCGGAACGTTCCAATCATCGACGAGGACGGCGTGCTGGCCGGCATCGTCCGTGAGCAGGACATCCTCAAGTACCTCGCGGAGGCGTTCCCGGAGGAGCTCCTCAACCTGCCGCCGCGGCCCCACCAGCGCATGACGGAGTCTGAGGGCGCGTGACGACCGAGACAGAGGAACCCCGCGTCCGCGAACACGAGCTGGACCGTGTCACGATCAGGTTCGCCGGCGACTCCGGCGACGGCATGCAGCTGACCGGGACGCAGTTCACCCGCACCGCAGCCGTCTTCGGCAACGACATCAGCACGTTGCCCGACTTCCCGGCCGAGATCCGCGCTCCCGCCGGCAGCCTGCCTGGCGTCTCGGGCTTCCAGATCAGCTTTTCCTCGAACGACATACACACGCCCGGGGATCAGCCGGACGTCCTCGTCGCGATGAACCCGGCCGCCCTCAAGACGAACGTCGGCGACCTGCCCGCGGGCGGCGCCCTGATCGTCAACGGCGACGCCTTCACCCAGCAGAACCTCAACAAGGCCGCGTATACCGCCAACCCGCTGACCGACGGATCGCTCAAGCAGTACAACGTCTTCGAGATCCCGATCTCGACGCTCAACGCCCGGGCCCTCGAGGGCCTGGACATGACGAACAAGCAGGTCGACCTGACGAAGAACTTCTTCGCCCTCGGGATCATGTTCTGGCTGTACGAGCGGAGCATGGATCCGACGCTCCGCTGGATCGACCAGAAGTTCTCTGCCCGTCCGGTCATCGCCGAGGCGAACAAGCGCGCGCTGAAGGCCGGCTACGCGTTCGGCGAGACGACCGAGATCTTCCACGAACGGTACCTCGTGCCCCCCGCCCACCTGGAGCCAGGGGTCTACCGCAACATCACCGGCAACGAGGCGACGGCGATCGGCTTCCTTGCCGCCTCGCGACTCGCCCACCGTCCGCTGTTCTACGGCTCGTACCCGATCACGCCGGCGTCCGACATCCTCCACCAGCTCTCGACATACAAGAACTTCGGCGTCAGGACGTTCCAGGCCGAGGACGAGATCGCCGCCATCGGCGCCGCCATCGGCGCCAGCTACGGCGGGGGGCTGGGCATGACCGCCACGTCCGGTCCGGGCATCGCCCTGAAGAGCGAGGCGTTGGGCCTTGCGGTCATGGTCGAGCTGCCCCTGGTCGTGTGCGACATCCAGCGGGCCGGTCCATCCACCGGCATGCCGACCAAGACTGAGCAGGCGGACCTCCTGCAGGTCATGTTCGGTCGCAATAGCGACTCGCCGATCCCCATCGTGGCGCCGGCAACGCCCGCCGAGTGCTTCGACTTTGCCATCGAGGCATGGCGGATCGCCCTGAAGTACGTGACTCCGGTCGTGTACCTCTCGGACGCGTTCCTCGCGACGGGAGCCGAGCCCTGGAAGATCCCGGCGTTGAAAGACCTGCCGAACATCAGCGTGGAGAACGCAACGGATCCCGCCACGTTCCGGCCGTACGCCCGCGATCCGGAGACGTTGGCCCGGATGTGGGCCGTGCCCGGGACCAAAGGCCTGGAGCACCGGATCGGGGGTCTCGAGAAAGCCGACATCAGCGGCAACGTCAGCTACGACCCCGAGAACCACCACCGCATGCAGGTGCTGCGCGCGGAGAAGGTGGCCGGGATCGCGCGCGACATCCCGCCGCTGGAGGTCTTCGGCCCCGAGGAGGGCGACCTCCTGATGCTCGGCTGGGGCTCGACCTATGGCGCCATCCGCAGCGCCGTGGAGCGCCTGCAGGCCGATGGCCACAGCGTCGCGCACGCTCATCTTCGCTACCTGAACCCATTCCCTGCGAACACGGAACAAGTCGTCCGCAGCTACCGCCGAGTCCTCGTGCCGGAAGTGAACCTGGGCCAGCTCGTGATGCTCATCCGTGCCCGGTTCCTCGTGGACGCGGTCGGCTACGACCGGGTACGCGGCAAGCCGTTCCGCATCGCGGAGCTCGTCAACGAAGCCAACAGGGTCCTGAAATCCTCGGACCGATGGCTCGCAGGGGCGTCGCCTCGGTCCTCGGAGAGCGAGAGTCAACAAGAAGCACAGGGTGCCGATCAATGACTGAAGGCAACGGTCAAGGCGAGCAGCCCGCGCTGAGCCCCGAGAACCAGGCCGTCATCCAGCTGACCAGGAAGGACTTCGTGTCCGACCAGGAGGTGCGCTGGTGCCCGGGCTGTGGCGACTACTCGATCCTGGCCCAGACCCAGAAGGTGATGCCCGACTTCGGGTATCCCAAGGAAAACATCGTCTTCATCAGCGGCATCGGCTGCTCGGGCCGGCTGCCGTATTACATGAACACCTTCGGCTTCCACACCATCCATGGAAGGGCACCAACGATGGCCACCGGGCTCAAGGCGACGCGGCCCGACCTCATGGTCTGGGTGATCACGGGAGACGGCGACGCGCTGTCGATCGGCGGCAACCACGTGCTCCACTCGATGCGCCGCAACGTCGACTTCAAGATGGTCATGTTCAACAACCGGATCTACGGCCTGACCAAGGGTCAGGCGTCGCCGACCTCGGAGCTGGGCAAGCGAACGAAGTCGACACCCGCCGGGACGATCGACACCCCGATCATGCCGCTCACGGTGGCGCTGGCAGCCGAGGCGAGCTTCGTGGCCCGCTCGGTCGATACGCACACGGAGCACCTCCAGGCCACGCTCGAGCGTGCCGGCTATCACAAGGGTTCGGCGTTCGTCGAGGTCCTGCAGAACTGCAACATCTTTAACGACGGAGCGTGGCGCGACTTCACGGATCGCGAGGTGCGCGAGGACCGGATGCTCATGCTCGAGGACGGCAAGCCGATGATCTTCGGCAAGGAGCGCGACAAGGGCATCCGCCTGCGCGGTCTCCATCCCGAGGTCGTCAGCCTGGGCGACGGCGTTTCGGAGGACGATCTGCTGGTCCACGACGAGCACGCCGAAGAGCCGTACCTGGCGCTGATGCTGTCACGCATGTGGTGGCCGGAGTTCCCGGTGCCCGTCGGGGTCCTCCGCGCCGTGACCCGCCCAACGCACGACGAGCTGCTGACCGGCCAGATCGACAGCGCGGTCGCGTCGACAGGCGAGGGCGATCTCGCGCGGGTTTTGAAGAGCGGAGAGACCTGGACGGTCGAATAGGCGACGGCCTTGACTGGCCGGCCCACAGGCCAGCGGAAGCTGAAGGAGGGTAGATGCTCTGTCCGGTTTGCCGGCACGACAACCTGCAGGGCGAAGACAACTGCGAGAACTGCGGCGCGGATCTCCGGACCGTCGACATCCCGGAGCAGGCGGTGTCGTTCCGGGGCCGCCTCCTCGGGGAGCATCTCGACGAGCTGGGGGTCGGCGAGCCGGCGATCGTGGACGCGGACCTCGCCCTCACCAGCGCGATTGCACGCATGCACGAGATCCCCACTGACTGCCTGCTCGCCACCGACGGCGGCCGGCTCGTCGGGATCTTCACCGAGCGCGACGCCGTGGTGAAGGCCGCCGGCATGAAGCTCGAGGCGTTCGACGTGCGCGACTTCATGACGAGGGATCCCGTCGTACTCCGCCACGACGAAACGATCGCTGTCGCGATCAACAAGATGGCGGTCGGTGGCTTCCGCCACATCCCGATCGTCGACGACGGTCGACCGATCGGGGTGGTCGCGGCCCGCGACGTCTTTCGGCACATCCTCGCCGTCCTCGGGTGACCGCGAATATCCGACGAGTCCTCGTCGTCGCCGACGACCTGATCTGGGCCGATCGCCTGGCAAGGCTGCTCGCCGAGGCGGGTGCCCGGCCCGCGCGTGCCAAGACGGGTCGGGAGCTCGAGCGCGAGCTCGTCTGCGCCGACGCGGTCATCGTCGACCTCACGGCGCGGAACTACGACCCGATCGCCGCGGTGGAACGCTCGGCGAAGGCCGGGCGGCGCGTCCTCGCGGTCGGCCAGCACGACGATCTCGCACTCCGGAAGCGCGCACTGGCGGCGGGTGCCGAGCGTGTCTTCGCCTATCGCAAGATGCACGAGGAGGGCGCGGCCGTACTCCGCGCCTGGATCGAGCGCTCCGCGCGTCCTGTCGAGGCCGGCGCGTGACGGCCGGGACCACGCGGGCCGCTACCGCGCGGGCCGGTACCGCGCCCGAACCCTCCCTCCCCTCGCCATCCTTCGGCGATCGCCTGGCCAGGGCACAGGCCCTGACATCCGATGCCGGGCTGTCCGCTGTCCTCGTAGCCGTCGGCCCGGATCTTCGCTATCTCGCCGGCTACAACGCAATCGCGCTCGAGCGACTGACGCTGCTGATCGTGCCGCCAGCCGGCCGGGCCACCCTCATCGCCCCGCGCCTCGAAGGGACGCCCGCTCGTTCGTCGCCCGCGGCTGCGGAAGGCCATGTCGACGTCGTGACCTGGGAGGAGACCGAGGATGCGGCGCACGTCGTCGCCGGCATCGTCGGCCGAATTCCCGCGACGCCCGGCAGGACGCCTCGGGTCGCCGTGTCGAACCGGCTTTGGGCGTCGCACCTCCTGCGCTTCCAGGCGGCGTTACCCGGATTCCGGTTCGAGAGCGCAGGGCCGGTCATGCGGAAGCTGCGGATCGTCAAGGACGCCGCAGAGATCGAGCTGCTTCGTCGAGCGGCCGAGACGACAGACGACGTGCTCCAACACGTCATGCGCGGCCCCCTGATCGGCAGGACCGAGGCGGAGCTCAGCCGCGAGATCCGCGATCGCCTCGTCGCCGCGGGACACGACCAGGCAGAGTTCGCGATCGTCGGATCCGGGCCGAACAGCGCGTCACCGCACCACGAGGCGGGCGACCGGAAGATTGTGGCCGGTGAGCCGGTGCTGTTCGACGTCGGGGGCCGCTGGCGTGGCTATTGCAGCGACACGACACGTGTGGTGTGGGTCACCGGCGGCGATCCCGGCAACGGACCCGACCCCGAATTCACGCGAATGTACGAAGCCGTGCGCGACGCTCAGGACGAATCCGCGGCGAGCGCGCGACCGGGAGTGGCCGCCGAGCGGGTCGATGGGATCGCCCGGGGGATCATCAGCGCTGCCGGCTATGGCGATCATTTCATCCATCGGACGGGCCACGGCATCGGCCTCGAGGAGCACGAGGACCCGTATCTCGTATCCGGCAACGACGAGCCGCTCAGCGCCGGCATGGCGTTCAGCATTGAGCCCGGGGTCTACCTCGAGGGTCGTTACGGTGTTCGCATCGAGGACATCCTGGTCGCGACCGACAGCGGCGCGGTAGCCCTCAACCGCGCGTCACGCGAACTGCTCGTCGTCGACGGCCGCTAGCCGGCTGGGCGTGACGCTCCCCGCCGGCAGCGGGAGACCGGGATTGTTGCGGTATCATCACCCGAATCCGCCCGAGCCCTCGGGCGGCGTCCAAGCGCGTTCTGACATGACATTTGCAAACGGGCGGCGGAGACTCGCCGCACGACCAAGCACTCGCCGGATGCCCCCACTGAACAGGTCCGGCGAGCCACAAGTTCGGCACGCCTGATGGGCCGTCGATCCGGTCACGGAAGGAGTCATCGGCACTCCGGCCGCGGCCATCGAGAAGCGCCTCGGGGCGGGCCGCTCGACGCCCATCCGGCCGAGCCACGTCCGGATCCGGGGAGGGTTTCGGGCGCCCTGACCATTCCCCCGCCTGGTGAGGCCTCGCCCCCGCACCTTCCCACCTCGCTCGTCTCGACGACGGAGGACGACGCCGCGACCGACGTGGCGCCGCGGTCGCAGATGGCTCCTGGCGATGACCGCCAGGGCATGACGGACGCGAGCCGGGTTGGGCAGAACGGCGGCCCGCTCGACGCGGGGTGCACGGCTCCCCAGCTGAGGCGGTTCATCAAGAGCCGGGCCTATGTCCCGATGCACGAGCTGCGCCGCCGCTTCAACCTCAACGGCGTGGAGGACGAGGTGAGCGCCCTGGAAGTCGAAGGGTCGCGCATCTACGTCGGCCTGCCGCCACGCGAGAGCCGGCTGCTCGGCGAGCTGCTGCGCGGGGGCGACGTGGGCTACGAGCTGTCGGTCGACCCCGTCAGCCCGATCGTCATCGGCGTCTACCCGATGAGGCCCGTGCCCCGCGTCTGACCGAGCGTCGGCCAGACGACACTCGCGCGGTCGCCGGAAAGACTGGACGGGGCGGACTCCCTGGCCGAAGATGTCGCACAGCGGGCCGTCCGGCGCGCTCTCGAAGCATGAGCGGAGACGACGATGAGCCATCACGAGACGCGGTCGAAGGATCGCGACAAGAAGTCGGACAAGGACGTCGAAGGCCATTCGATGATGCCCAATCCGCTGCTGGGCGAGCAGCTCGCGCGGATTCGAGAGCGGGACGTTCAGCGCAACATCAAGCAGCACAACCTCGAGCAGGAAGCGCGCCGCCCCCACAAGAAGGAACGCTGACTTCCGCGTCGTCTCGCGGCTCAGGAGCGGTGCCGATCCGGCACCGCTTCGTCATTCCTGCGAAGAGGACCCATCCGCCGGACGTCTGACGCGTCTGCGACACCCTCGGGGTCGCGCACCTGATCGCGGGCGGCCTCCCACCGGGCCAGACTCCCACGAGTCGGAATCCCCCAGTTCCGTCGACAGACCGAGGTCCAGCCCGAGATGGATCCCCGAGATCGCTACGTTCTGACACGACAGCGCCTGGATGACCGGCGCGCCAGCGCACAGCGTGCGCGCCTCGTGAGGGGCGACTGGGCGGACGAAAGCGCGGAGATCCCCGCGCTCGAGCCCGTGCAGGTCGTTGGCGGCCGCGAACTCGAGCGCGGCGCTACGTCCGGCCTGGCGCGCGCCCTTGGCGTCGTCCGGTTGTCACGGGCCGCGACGGACGCGTAGCATGACGGCGCCGATGGGCGGCCTTGCCCTGTTGGCAGTGGCAGGAGTCCCCCGCAGCCCCATGGCCGGTGTGATCGAACGAGGTTTCGCAGCCGACGCGCTGCGCCGCTGTGCGCTCTTCGCCCAGGTCGATGACGAGACGCTCGCGATGTGCGCCAGGAATCTGCGGGTCCGTCGCTTCAAGCGCAACGAGACGATCTTCCACCAGGGCGACCCGGGCGACTCGCTCTTCATCATCGAGAGCGGCGCGGTCAAGATCGTGCTCCCGTCGCCCGAGGGCGAGGAAGGGGCCATCATCGCCACTCTCGGTCGTGGCGACTTCTTCGGCGAGCTGGCGCTGATCGACGGGGCACCCCACTCGGCGACCGCGATCGCCGTCGAGCCGACCGAAACGCTGATCCTCCGACGCGACACCTTCGAGTCGCTCATCGACCAGGACCGGTCCCTGCGCTACGCGCTCTTCGCGGGCCTGGCGGCCGAGTTGCGGCGGCTCACGGGTCACGTCGAGGAGCTGCACTTCCTCGACCTCCCGGGACGCCTCGCGGCGCGCCTGGTCCGGCTGGCGCGCGAAGCGGACCCCCAGGCCCACGGCGAGGTCCGGCTGCCGTGGCCGTATACCCAGTCCGACCTGGCGGCCATGATCGGGGGCACCCGCCAGACCGTGAATCGCCTGCTCAACGATTTCGTCGACCAGGGCCTGCTCAAGGTGGAGAAGGAGACCGTCGTCATCCCGGACGTCGATCGCCTGGCCCGCGCCGCCGAGCGCTGAACAGCTCTCGACATTGACCGACGAACCGGCTCGAGGTCTGTCGCCCGACGCACTCGCTCTCCTCGAAGAGATCGCCGTCCGGCTGGAGGCGGCCCGCCGGCTCGAGCTCGGCAGCAGCGAATCCGTGCTCCGATCCATCGTCGACGCGACCGTCGCACTGTTCCAGGCCGAGGCGGCCTCGATCGCCCTCTACGACCCGCCGACGGACCGCCTCGTGTTCAGGGTCGCCGCGGGAGAGCAGGGCCAGGGCGCGATCGGGCTCTCGGTGCCGCCGAGCGAGGGGCTCGTCGGGTACGTCTACACGACCGGCCAGGCGCTCGCGCTGTCCGACGTCGAGCGCGACCAGCGGTTCGGACGCCGCTACGCTGAGCAGACGGCCTACGTGCCGCGCTCGATCGTCGCGGTGCCGCTCGTCGATGAGCACGGCACGATCGGTGTACTCGAGGTGCTCGACAAGCGCGAGTCGGAGACGTTCAGTCTGCGGGATATCGAACTGGCCTCGGTGTTCGCGCGCCAGGCCGCGATCGCCATCAGCTCGAGCCGCGTCGAACGGGATGCCGCGTCGCTCCTCGCTGCCGCGCTCGGGGGACTCCTCGGTGACCAGAGCGGCGCGCGCTCGGCGCAGGTCGAGGAGATCGCCGGCGCCGCGACTGCCGCGCTTGGCCGCGACGACGAGTCGGGGCTGTGGGCCCTCGTCGAGCAGGTGGCGCGAGCGCGGGCCGCGGATCCTGCCTCGATCGCCCTCGTCACCGACCTGCTGGCCGTCCTCGCCCGTCACGCCGAGCGGACGCCGCGGCCGAGGAGTGGCATCGGGCGCCGATGACCTCGGACCTGCCGGCCTGGAGCGAACCGTTCGTCGGCGAGGGGCGCTCCGCCCTCGCTCGGGTGGTGCCCTTCGGCGCGATTGACCGGGAGTGGGCAATCGGCGGCTCCGACGGGAGCGGGATCCTGGTGGCGATCATCGACTCAGGGGTGGAGCGCGACCACCCCGCCGTCGGCGGCCGGCTTACACGGAGCGTCATGGTCGACATCTCCGGCGAAGATCCGGAGGTGCGCGACGACCCCGGTGGGATCGACGTCGTGGGCCACGGAACGGCATGCGCGGGGATCATCCATTCGCTGGCGCCCGCCGCCGAGTTCGTTTCGATCCGGGTGCTGGGCCCCGACAATCGCGGCAAGGGGCTGGCGTTCGCGGCAGGCCTCGACTGGGCGATCGAGCAGGGCGCCGGCGTGGCGAACCTCAGCCTCAGCTCACGCAGCGAAGCCCTGTTCCCGACCTTCCACGAGCTGGCCGATGCCGCCTACTTCGCGAACGTCCTGCTGGTGAGTGCCGCGAATAACGTCCCGGGCCCGAGCTACCCCAGCCTCTTTGCCTCCGTCATATCGGTCGCGGCACACGACCTCGACGACCCGATGGTCTGGTTCTACAACCCCTCGCCGCCCGTGGAATTCGGGGCGCGGGGCGTCGACGTCGACGTGGCCTGGCGGGGCGGCGGCCGCATCGTCGCGACGGGAAACAGCTTCGCTGCACCGCACATCGCGGGGATCGCGACGCTGATTCGGGCCAAGCACCCGGGGGTCACGCCGTTCGAGGTGAAGGCAATCCTCGCCGCAACTGCTCAGGG
>VBFZ01000017.1:45479-47412 GCA_005880805.1 Chloroflexota bacterium
TAACGGACCTTGGAGAAGCTTTCGCCCTCCGCGCCCCTGGCGCGGGACCGGCTGTGGCCCTCGGTGTCCTTCTCGTCGCCGGCTGCGCGGACCTTGGAGTAACGGACCTTGGAGAAGCTTTCGCCCTCCGCGCCCCTGGCGCGGGACCGGCTGTGGCCCTCGGTGTCCTTCTCGTCGCCGGCTGCGCGGACCTTGGAGTAGCGGGCCTTCGAGAAGCTTTCGCCCTCGCCACCGCGTGCACGCGAACGGCTGTGTCCTTCCGTGTCCTTCTCGTCGCCCGCGGCTCTCACCTTGGAGAAGCGGACCTTCGAGAAGCTCTCGCCCTTTTCCTTGTCCACCGTCGTTACCTCCTGCGGCTGGCCCTGGCGGCGGGTGCCGCAGGGCGCAATTCGCCTCGTCTGCCGCGCAGCCTACGCTTTCAGGCGACGGCTGCCTAGCCGCGCCCGCGACGTCTGGATTGTCAGCTTCCCGACACGACCTGCGGGGCCCGCCTCCGGGTCTTCCGGGGCATCCGTACAACGGTTGCCCCCCGATGCAGATCGAGAAGCCGGGGCGCGAGGCCCGGCCCGGCCGAAACCAGGGCGAGGAAGTCCGGCCGATCCAGGACCAGCAGGGAGCCGTCAGTCTCGGCGGCCACGGTCGCGGTGCGCGGCTTCCCGGTCAGCAGACCGATCTCCCCGAACACCTCGTCGGGTCCCATGCGCCGCAGCACGACATCAGAAGCGGCAGGTCCGTCCCGTTGCGACACGACGAACGACCCCTGCCTGATCAGGTAGAAGCGTTCGGCGGCGTCGCCCTGCCGGATCACCACGTCGCCGGCCGCAACCGACTGCCGATGAGCTGCCGCGAGCGCACTTCGCAGGCGTGGCGCCGGAACTCCGGCGAAGAGCGGCAGTTCGCTCGCGCTGGCGATGTCGTGGGCGAGCTCCGGTTCCACGGCCGCAGCCTCGCGCCGAGCGATCAGCGCGACTCCCAGCAGCCCGGCCGTCAGCACGATCACACCGAGCGCGACCAGCGTCCCGCCCACGCCGATGCGGTCAGCGAGGGGCGCGACGACGAGGGAGCCGGCCGCGTAGGAGAGGTGCCCGAGCGTCGCGATCGCGCCGAGCAGCCGGCCGCGTACTTCGTTCGGGACGTAGCGCTGGAAGAGCGTGGTGCTGACGACCTCGACGAGCAGGCTGCCTGCGGCGGCGACGGTCATCGCCGCGAGCCCCGGCCCGAGGTCGCCGGCAAAACCGAGGCCGACGAGGCCAAGCGCCAGCACGACGGCTCCGGCCAGCAGTGGGGCGCCGAGCCTGGCACGCAGCACCAGCGGTCCCGAGCCGAGCGCTCCCAGGAGTCCGCCAACCCCGATCGCAGCATTCAGGTAGCCGGTCGCCTCGTCGCCGCCCTTGTAGACGTCAGTCGCCAGCACGACGGTCAGGATCCCGAGCCCGCCGAACGCGAAGCTTCCGACGAAGTCGATCGCGACGATCCCGGCGAGGATCTGCCGGGACGCGCGCAACACCTCCCGGGCCGACCGCTCTGCGGGCCTCGCCGGTAATTCGGCGGCGTCTGACGAAGCCTCGACGACGGGTGCCTGCGCCGAGCTCGGCAGCTGCCAAAGTACCGTCGCCACAACGGCGAACGAGACCGCGTTGAGCAGGAAGGCGAGCGTCAGGCCGCTCACAGCGATCAACAGTCCGCCGATCGCCGGTCCGACGATGAATGCCAGGTTGTCGAGCGTCGCCCAGGCGCTGTTGGCTGGCCCGAGCTCGGTCTCGTCGCGGACCAGGGTCGGCAGGTACGCGCCGATCGTCGGTCCGAAGAACGCCGAGAAGCACGTCGCCAGGATCGCAAGGGCAACGATGGCGAGCAACGGCCCGTCGGTCGCGACCAGCCAGGCGAGCCCGAGCATGACGAGACCGCGTGCCACGTCCGTGATTAGCAGGAC
>VBFZ01000023.1 GCA_005880805.1 Chloroflexota bacterium
CCATCAGCAGCTGCTGGACCACCATCTCGGTCATCCCGTACTCGCCCTCGCCGAAGTGGTGAAAGCGGATCCGGCCCTCGGCGTCCGCGATGTAGATCGCCGGCCAGTAGTGGTTCGCGAACGCGTTCCAGATCGCGTAGTCGTTGTCGACCGCGATCGGGTATTCGACGCCCAGGGTGTGGGCTTCGGCGGTCACGTTGTCGAGGTCGTGCTCGAAGCCAAACTCGGGCGTGTGGGCGCCGACGATGGTCAAGCCGTGATCCGAGTACTTCCTGTGCCACGCCCGGAGATACGGGAGTGTTCGAAGCCAATTGATGCAGGTGTAGGTCCAGAAGTCCACGAGGACGACGCGCCCTCGCAGTCCCTCGGGCGTCACCGGATCGGAGTTCAGCCAGGCGGTCGCGCCGTCGAACCGGGCCAGCTGTCCTTCGACGGGCAGGGCAGGTGACTCGCCCGCGAGTCGATGGGCGATCGAGCGGATCAGGCCCGGTTTGGTCGGCGGCGGGGACAGCGTCGCCGTGCCCGCGGTGCCGTCGTTGCTGGTCGTGTCATTGACCATGACGCGCCTCCCGTCGGTGTCAATACTCGTCGCACCATCAAGATGTCCGGCTCGCCGAGGGCCGTCGGTCAATGCAGCGACTTGAACGCAGCGCGCACCTCCTGCGAGAACAGCTCCGGCTCCTCCCACGCGGCGAAGTGGCCGCCCTTGTCGGCTTTGTTGAAGTACGTGACGGTGGGGTAAGCCTGCTCGACCCAGCTGCGCGGGGCGCGGAAGATCTCCCCGGGGAACTGAGTGAAGCCGACCGGGATGGAAACTCGCGGCGGAGCCTGGCCTCCCGCAGCCGCAAGGGCTTGCGCTCGTCCGCTCTCCCAGTACGACCGGGCCGCCGAGGCCCCGGTGGCCGTCAGCCAGTAGAGCGCGATGTTGTCGAGGATGTGGTCGCGGGTGAGATTCCCCGCGGGCTCGCCGTCGACGAAGGCGTGGGAGATCTTGTAGTAGCTGTCCGTGTCGTGGTCGAGCATCCACGCGGCCAGGGCGACGGGGGAATCCAGCAGCGCGTAGCCGATAGTCTGCGGCCGCGTGGCCTGCTCGAGGAAGTAGCCGAAGCCGGTTGCCCTGAATGCGCTGAGCGCGTCCGCCGCCGCGCGTTCCTCCTCAGTGCTCGACGGGTGGCTGCCGCCGCCAAGCCCCGTCACGAGCAAGTTCGTGTGGATGCCTACGAGGCCCTTGGGCGCCTGGCGGGCCATGGCGTCGGTGACGGCGGCGCCCACGTCGCCGCCCTGGGCGACGTAGCGGGTGTAGCCGAGGCGGTGCATCAGCTCGGCCCAGGCCCGCGCAGTACGGCCCAGATCCCAGCCGAGCTCGACCGGCTCGCCGGAGAGCCCGTACCCGGGGAGGGACGGCAGCACGAGGTGGAACGCATCTCCGGCGCTGCCACCGTGCGCGGTCGGGTCCGTCAGCGGGCCTACGCAGTCGAGTAGCTCGATCACCGAGCCCGGCCACCCGTGGGTCATGATCAGCGGCAGCGCGTTCTCGTGCGATGCGTTTTCGTGGCGCGACTTCACGTGGATGAAGTGGACGCCCACCCCGTCGATCTCGGTCTTGAACTGCGGCAGGGCATTCAGCCTCGCCTCGAGCTTGCGGAAGTCGTAGTCGCGAGCCCAGTAGCGCGCGAGCGCCTGTAGTGTCGCCAGCTGAACGCCCTGCGACCGATCTGCGACGAGCTCCTTGCTGGGCCAGCGTGTGGCCGCAAGTCGACGATAGACGTCGTCGATCGCGTCCTGGGGGATGGCCATCCGGAAGGGCCTGATTGCAGTCGAACCGCCGGCCCCGGCAGACTCAGGCTTCGACATTGTCACGGACATCGGACAGCTCCTTTCACCTTGGATCGGCCGCGCTGTCGTTCCCTCAAGCAGGAGACAGCTCCCCGGAATGGCGGCCATGTTCCGGCGGGCGACCCGGAATTGGCCGGCCGAGCATCAAGGATGGGCGGAACTCCGCGGTGCGGCACCCGTGTGGGCCGGTTGATTGACCGATGTCCTGCAAGATTCCGCAAGGGCTGAGATCAGGAGTCAGCGGAGCCAACGTCCACGATGTTTACACCGCCAGCGTAGGCGCCCGCCCTGTTGCCCAGCGGCCGCCAGACCGCTAGCGTCAGGCGGTCAGCCCGTGTCGGCTGGCGGACCTTCGCATGAGGCTTGTCTCCGACATGACCCAACGGATCGTCGTTCTCGGCGGCGGGTTCGCCGGAGTCACGACGGCTCAGGAGCTCGCCAGGGAGCTCCGAAAGCAGAAGCGTCTAGCGCGATCGCCGCGAGATGACCGCCGCTTCGGTCCAGCCTGGCTGCGGTTCGGCCGGCGCGAGGATCGTTCAGATGGCGCTGCGGCAAATCACGGCGTGGAGGCTTCTCGTCGCGTAGCGGTAACGCTCATCAATCGCGAGAACTACTTCGTCTTCCAGCCACTCCTCGCGGACATCATCTCCGGGGCGATCGAGACGACCCATGTCGTCGTGCCCCTGCGGCGCATGCTCCGGGACGTCGAGGTGGAGGTCGGCTATGTCGAGGAGATCGACACCGATCGGCGACGTGTCCAGGTCCAGCGGCGCCAGTCGAGCGAGCGCTTCTGGGTGGATTACGACGCGCTCGTCATTGCGCTGGGAAGCATCACCGACTTCCGCGGCGTGCCGGGAATGGCTGAGTATGCGATCGGCGTCCGGACGCTGGGCGATGCGTTCTACCTGCGCAACCGGGCGCTGTCGATGCTCGAGGACGCCGCGACCGAGCCCGACCCGGAGCGCCGGCGCGCGCTGCTGACGTTCGTCGTTGTGGGCGGCGGTTCGACCGGCGTCGAGGTGGCCGCCGAGCTGGAGGACCTGGTTCGGACGGCCGCGCGTACCTTCCCGTCAGGCATCGAGCCGCGAGTAGTGCTCGTGCATAGTCGCCCGTACGTGCTGCCCGAGTTCGGCAAACGGCTCGGCGTCTATGCGACGCGAAGGCTCCGCGAGGCAGGCGTCGAGATGATCCTTGGACGCCGGCTCACGCGGGTCGACGTCGACCGGGTGACCCTCGACGATCGGACGACGATTCCCACGGCGACGGTCGTCGGCACCGTGGGCAATGCGCCGCATCCGGTCGCCGCTCGCTTGGCAGGTGCCACCGACGAGCGCGGCTGGATCCGGCCGGACCCGACGTTTGCGGTGCCCGGGCTGGAGCGTGTGTGGGCGCTGGGGGACTGCGCCTCAATCGTCGACCCGCGAACCGGCGGACCGATGCCGGCGACTGCCCAGCACGCCATCCGCGAGGGTCCGCACGCCGCGCGCAACATCCTGGCCGCTCTCGATGGCCAACCGCAAACGCCGTTCGACTACGCGCAGGTCGGCATGCTCGTGTCACTCGGTCGATTCCGCGGCGTCGGCGAGGTGTTCGGCGTCAGGGTGTCAGGGTTCCTCGCCTGGTTCCTGTGGCGCAGCTACTACCTCCTCCGGCTGCCCAGCCTCGAGCGTCGCCTGCGGGTGGCGCTCGACTGGACGCTGGAGCTCTTCCTGGCACACGACGTCGTCGAGATCAACCTCCGTCGCACGCGCACGCGGCCGGGCGAGGACCCGGGCGAGCTTCCGGGCGAGCCGGTCGCGGCCGGTTCACGTCCGGACGCCCGCGACGAAATCGTCATCTCGAGCTGACCTGAAGGGGAGGGAGAGCCTCGGATGGCGTCGCCACAGACCGGCATCTTTGCCCTCGGGACCAGCTCGCATGCCTACCTAGAGTTCGATCTCGCGGCCGAGGCAGACGCACCGAGCGCCGTCGCCATGGTGGCCTCGCTGCGCGAGCCGCGAACGACGATCGGCGGCGTGAACCTGGTCGCCGGCTTTCGACCGGAGCTGTGGGCGGCTGTCGCGCCGGACGCCGCGCCGCCAGGCGTGGCGGGTTTCAATGAACCGCTCGCCGGCGCAGGCGGTTACGTCCTGCCGGCGACGCAGCACGACGTGGTGATCTGGCTGACAGGCTCCGGCTACGACGTCGTGTTCGACCTCTCGCGAGCGGTTGTCGTCGCTCTCGCCGGTGTTGCCGATCTCGCGAACGAGATGGTCGGCTGGCCGTACCACCACGACCTCGACCTGACCGGGTTCATCGACGGCACGGAAAACCCGACGCTCGTCGAGGCGGCGGGGGTCGCCCTCATTCCAGACGGCAGCCCGGGCGAAGGCGGCTCGGTGCTCCTCTTGCAGCAGTGGGAGCACGACGCCATCGGCTGGGAGGGGCTACCCGTCCAGGAGCAGGAGGGGATCATCGGCCGCCGAAAGGCGGACAGCAGCGAGCTGGATCCGGTGCCCGCGTCTTCGCATGTCGGCTCGACCGACCAGGATCGCTTCGGGAAGATCTTCAGGCGAAACATTGCCTACGGAACCCTGCTGCGGCACGGGACGATCTTCGTGGGCTTCAGCCGGGATCAGCGGACGCTGCAGGCGATGCTCGAAAGCATGGTGGGGATGGCCGCCAACGCGCCCGATCGGCTGACGACAGTCACTCGGGCCGTGACCGGCGCCTACTACACCATCCCGTCGGCAGAGCGTCTTGCGCGCCTCAGCGATCAGGTGAATGCCTGACGCTCAAATGCCGGCCCCGGATGGAGAGCCAGTCCGGGGCCGGCACACTCGTTGCGGGAGTATTCCTCTGGACTGGGCAGCCGAGCGGTTGCCGCTCGCCTGAGCTAGGTACCCGCCTTCTGGCCGGCATAGTCTGCGTAAACGCGGGCATCGATCGCGTCGAGGATGGCCAGCCGCGCATTTCCGACCGCCCACTCGGCGAAGTCGATCGCCGATTCGGCGTCGGCTTCCGACCATTCGGCGTCCGTTTCCGCCACCCGCGCATCGATCTTGTCGCCTCGCTTGTCGACCTTGGCCTTGACGCTCGCGGCTTTGGCGGAGGCATCCGCCCTGAACTTGTCCCAGTCAGTCCTGGCTTGGTCGCCGGCCATCTGGGCCTTCTGCTTAGCTTCGGCCGCAGCACGATCGACGTCGTTCTGGGCCTTGTCGATGCGCTTCTTCAGTTGCTCGTGGTTCTCGGTCGCCGCCGCGTTGACTGACGCCTTCGCATCGTCGACGCGCTGCTGGAGTTCGTCGAGCTTGCTGTCGTAGTCCATCGTCCATCTCCTGAGCTGGAAGCGGTTGGCTCGTGGGCGCGCGTGTGGATAGAAGGCCTCACCCCCTTGGCTTCCGTGCTGCGCATCGCCAAGATCGGCCGATCACCGACCGGCCACAAGCTGGCAGGCACCCGGGCGACCTGCGACCCACGGACGAGGAGCGGAGGAATGGACGGCCCGTGAGCAGACAATCAGACCGGTCCGCGACGGCGCAATTCCCCACCGGACGGCTGCGGCTCGCCCTCGACAGGCGGGCCGGCTGGATCGAGGCCCTCGTCATCCTCACGACGATCGCGGTCGCGTTCGTCGTGCTCGGGTTCGCCGCGGCGTACTTTCGCGACTACTTCCGGATCATCGTCATCTTCACGGTCGCGTGGCTGCTGGCGTTGCTGATCGCCCCGCTCGCGGATCGCCTGCAGGGGCGGTTCTCCCGGGTGCCCCGTCCGGTCGCCGTCATGGCGGTCCTCGTTCCGATCATCGTGCTCGGATCACTCGTCATCATCCGGCTGTTCGCGGCGCTTGCTGACTCGATCGCCCAGCTCGGCGGTGCATTGCCAGCGCTGATCGCGAATCCGCCTCCGGTCCTGGACGACATCCAGCGGTGGGCCGACAGCCGGGGCCTTGCCGTGGATGTCGTGGGGGCGTTCAAATCGGCCGTCGGGGACACCCTCGGAGGGATGACCGATGTGATGGCCGGGCTGTTCGGCAGCGCGGTCGGAGCGATCGGGACGCTCGTGGACGGGATCATCGTCGTGAGCCTTGCCGTGTTCATGCCTTCACGGAGGCAGGACGCCATCCTCTTCCGGACGCGGATCCTCGCCGCGTTCGCCGGGTTCGTGCGCAGTCAGCTGATCACCGGTGGTCTCTACGGCATCTGGGCGCTCGCCACGAGCCTCGTTTTCGGCCTGCCGTACGCGCTTGCGACGGCAGTCCTCGCGGGGCTGATCATGGCAATCCCGATCTACGGCCCGTACGTCTCGTGGCTTCCGCCGGTCCTGGTTGCCCTCCTCGTTCGGCCCGAAGTAACGCTGCTCGTCGTGGCCGTCATGCTCGTCGGCTGGTTCATTGACGAGAACCTTCTCGCTCCCGTCGTCCGCGCCGGCGCGCTCGAGATGCACCCGATCGTCGTCATGTTCGCCTTCCTGCTCGGAGCGCAGCTGGCCGGGTCGCTCGGCGCGATCCTGGCGATCCCGCTGGGCGCGGTCACCCAGGCGTTCGTGATGGAGTACTTCAATCGATATCGCGCGGAGCGTGGCTGGCCGACAGCCGAGGAGCAGTTTGACGACAGCGAGCCTCCGCCTGCTCGCCCTGAAGGCTCGACAACCACAGTTGAGCGACCGTCGACCTAGGCGCCGAGACCATCCGCCCCGGCGTCGCACATCGGGCCGGGAGTGTCGAATAAGCCGTGGGTAAGTGATCGTGCCTAAGATCGGCCTCATGCACGACCATCAGCAGCCGGCGAAGCCTGAGGCGCTGTCGGGCTACCTCGAGGCGCTGGCACGAGTCGTCTTTTCGACGGGCATCAGCTGGCGCGTCGTGGACGCGAAGTGGCCAAGCATCCAGGCTGCCTACCAGGGCTTCGATCCGGCGAGGGTCGCAGGCATGGATGACGACGGGCTCGATCGGCTGATGGCCGACACACGCGTCATCCGGAACCGCAGGAAGCTGGAAGCGATCCGTTCGAACGCGGCCCGGATGCTCGAGCTGGACGCCGAGAACGGCGGCTTCGACCGGTATCTCGACCGTCTCGGCGATTACGACGCGACTCGCAAGGACCTGCACAAGCAGTTCGCGTTCGTGGGCGATTCGGGTGCCTGGCTGTTCCTCTGGATGGTCGGCCGATCCGTGCCGCCACACGATCCCGGTGGCTGAGTCGTCTCAGTTCGCCTTCAAACCTCCCAGCGAACACTAATCGGGCCGTCGATACCCGGTAAAGGCAAGGACATCGCTTCTGCCTCGAGCGCATTCCGCTGGGCCGAGGACAGGCTCTGCCAGGGCTGAAGCGAAATCGTGGCTCCCGCGCGCCGCCAGACCCCGACGATCTCGCCCTCGACCAGGATGGCGCCCGGCCAGACCCGGGAAGTCCAGAGCATGCCGCGTTTTGCGGCATCCGGGACAAGGAGCTCGCGATCGGCACCGTGAAGGAGGAAGTAAGCGTCGCCGCTCGGGAGAAGCCGGGCAGGCGCCGCAGTCGTGGCACGAGCTTGGAACGTCGGCTCGTCGCTGGTGAGGATCCAGCCATCGCCGACCGGTGTTCGAACGATCGTCAGCGACCGCTGAAGCGCATCGAACGCCGTCAAGCCTCCCCGCGGTTTGATGCCCGCCCACCTGGCGAATGACGCCGGCGTGCCAGGCCCGAAGACGTGCACGTAACGGCGCGCGAGTTCGAGGCGTGCGACTGGCGGGTCGAGCTCCGGTCGTGGCACCGTCCAGACGGTCGGCTGCCGCGCGCCATCCCAACGCATCAGGATCGTGCCAGTCGTGGTCCCGTAGCGAAGCGAGTTGGGATTGACACCGAGGGCGTGCCCTGCCTCGCCGTAGGTCATCTTCCGACCGTCGAGGTGCGAGTGCAGGCGAGCCGCCGCCTGCTCGGCCCGCCGCCTTCCAGCGGTGTCGTCCGGCAGGCGTCCCAGCGTGAACGGCGCGACGTCCTCCGCGGCGACGATGTACGCGCTGTAGCGGGGGCCCCAGAGCTGGACGAGCGCGGGATCTTCCCAGGTGGTCGGGCCCGTCTCCGCGACTCGCGCGTGGATCGACAGGAGCGCGGCGCGGGGCATGCTGTCCTGCAGGCCGGCCCAGGCGGCGCGTCGCAGCGACTCGCTTCCGGGCGGAAGCCGTTCGTCGAGTCCCCCAGCGCTGCGGCGGAACGCGAGGATCTGTTCTCGGGAGAGGTCGAGGCGAGCCGTCGTCACTCCAGCGGCGCAGCGGCGCCGGCGCTCAGTCCCACAGGTTGATCTGCGACAGTCGGGCGCTCCCGAGCGCCTCGTTGAGTTCCGCGGAGTGCCACACGTCGTGGCTGGAGACCCGCTGGACGACCCATCCGCGGGTGTGGACCCACGAATCGTCCCACTCGGGCCGACGCAGCACCTCGCCAAGGGAGTCCGCTGTCCATCGGTCGAGGCACTGCTCGACGATGCGGAAGGTCGAGTCGAGAGCCCAGGCAAGTTGTTCCGCGCTGAGCACGTGCTCGAGATCGTCGTCGCCCGGGCAGTTGTACGCCGCGTTCGTGAACGGCGTGATCTCTGCGCCCGGCTCTCCGGCGAAGTCGCACAGCCAGAAGACGCGCTGGCACGCGATGTGGCCGATCGTCGC
>VBFZ01000024.1:0-4206 GCA_005880805.1 Chloroflexota bacterium
GCTCGCTGCCAGCGACTCAGGTCCGACTCCGGCGCCGACAGTGCGGCCGTGATCACCGAGGGCCACAGGTCCTCCCGGGTGTCGAGTTGGAACACCCGGAGCGTCAGCCAGCCTTCACCCGCGAGCGGCCACGTCTCCTCGGCGACGTGGATGCGCGCCGCGTCCTCCGCGCCCACAGCATCGATGAGCCGCGCGTAGATGCCGAAGTAGAGCGACTCGTCATCGGCAGCGGCTTCGCCGTCGAACGACGTGCGGCCGATCGCCGGCAGGCCCGCCATCGTGGCCGGGAGCAGCCGCTCCAGCTCCGGAAACTGGTGCTCGAGGTTGTCGACCGAAGCGCTCGCGGCCGGCGGCGAGGTCGGCACGACGCTCGCGCGGCAACCGACCAGCGCAGCGCCGACGGCGACGACGAGCGGGAGGAGCGCGAACAGGCCAGCGCCCGCACGAACGCTCATCGGTCGCACCCGGTCCGGTCGGTCAGGTCTGCCCGTCCCTGACGACCACCGAGCCGCGCGAGAGGACCACATCGGACGCGCCCTGGACGGTTCGGCCCTCGTAGCACGAGTAATCGACGTTCATGTGGTGGGTCTTCGCGCTGATCGTGCGCTTGCGGTTCGGGTCGTAGACGACCAGGTCGGCGTCAGAGCCAATGGCCACGGCGCCCTTCTTCGGGTAGAGCCCGAACATCCGCGCCGGAGCCGTCGAGATGACGTCCACCCACCGCTCGCGGGTCAGCCGTCCTCCGACGACCGCGCCGTCATGCAGCAGGTCGACCCGGTCCTCGACGCCGGGCAGCCCGTTGGGGACCTTCCGGAAGTCGCCCCGCCCCAGGTCCTTCTGGCCCTTGAAATCGAACGGGCAGTGGTCCGTGGAGACCACCTGCAGGTCGTCCTTGCGCAGCCCGCTCCACAGTTCGTCCTGGTGGTCCTTCGGGCGGAGAGGCGGCGAGCAGACGAACTTCGCGCCCTCGAACCCGTTGCCCAGGTCGTCGAGCGACAGGAACAGGTACTGGGGGCACGTCTCGGCGAACGCCATTGCGCCCCGATCGCGCGCCGCCCGGACCTCGTTCAACGCATCGCGCGCCGAGAGGTGGACGATGTAGACGGGCACGCCTGCCGCTTCTGCGAGGCGGATCACGCGATTGGTGGCCTCGCCCTCGAAGATCGGATAGCGGACCACGCCGTGGTAGTAGGGGTCGGTCTTGCCGGCCTCCGCGTACTCCGCGGCCACGATGTCGATCGCCGGCCCGTTCTCGGCGTGCATCATGATCAGCCCGCCGTTCTCCCGCGTGCGCTCCATGGCCCGGAACACGGCTGCGTCGTCGCTGAAGAAGACGCCCGGATACGCGGTGAATAGCTTGAAGTCCGGGACGCCTTCCTCGACGAGCCTGTCCATCTCGACAAGCGTCGCGTCGTTGACGTCGCTCATGATCATGTGGAAGCCGTAGTCGGTGACCGCGTTGCCCTCGGCCTTGGCGTGCCACGCATCCAGGCCTTCGCGCAGCGACTTGCCGCGCGACTGGACGGCGAAGTCGACGATGGTCGTGGTCCCGCCGAACGCCGCCGCTCGCGTCCCGGTCTCGAATGTGTCCTTGGCGAAGGTGCCCCCGAACGGCAGCTCCATGTGCGTGTGGACGTCGATCGCGCCCGGAATGACGTATTTGCCCGTGGCGTCGATCTTCTCGTCGGGGCTGATGCCGGTGGCCTTCAGGTCGCGGCCGATGAGCACGATCGTCTCGCCGTCGACCAGGACGTCGGCACGCGAGGATCCGTCCGCCGTGACGACGGTCCCGCCGCTGATCAGCGTGCCGCTCACAGCGGCGCCGGCCCCTCTCCGTCGCTATTTCGTTTGGCCATGGGAGCTACTTCGCGGGCTTGCCCTTGGCCTTGTTCTGCTTCGGCTTTTTGGGGGTCTTGGCCTTCTTGTCCATGGGTATCCGTCCTCCGTGCGGTTGTCCTGACAGGGTAGCGCCGATCCGCCGTCGCGATTCTGCGTCAGGCCGGAGGCTGTTCAACCTAAGGCCGCGTTGCGCACACAACACCAAAAGGCCTCTTTCCGCGGTGCGGGGATGGCCAATGGGCTGTGAAGCCGATCTATCGCGCTCGAATCTATCCCAGCGCGAGCGCGGGCCGGGAAATTCACTGGCTCCGGGGTCGGCGCTGGGTGCTCGCAACGTCCGAAACCGGCGATTTGGTGTTTCCTGCGCAACAAGTGACCGGGCGCGCGCAACAAGCGAGGGGGGCCCACCTCGGCCGCTAACCCGCCGCAGGTACCTCGCGGAGGGCGGGGATGATCTCCCGCCCGTAGATCTCGAGCACCTGCTCCTCGTCGCCGTTCATCAGGTAGACGTTGAATTGATCCACACCCGCGTCGGCGAGCTCACGCAGCTTCGCGACATGGTCCTCGACGGAGCCCAGGACGCAGAACCGGTCCGTCACCTCGTCGCCGACGAACCGCGCGTTCGCGGAACCGACCTCGGCGTGGTGGTGGTAGTCGTACCCCTCCCGGTCGCTGATGTAGCCGGTCAGGGACTCGGGCAGCTCGTCCCGCGGGTACTTCGTCACGAGGTCCACCACGTGATTGCTGACGAGGGCGGGGAACCAGCGCGTCCGTTCGCGGCAGTCCTCCAGGTTGCCCACGTGTGCCGGGGCGGCCGCCTGCACCTTTACCTCGGATGGGTCGCGGCCTGCGGCCACCGCCGCCTGGCGCACCTGGCCGGTGAACCATCGGACGAGGTCGGGGTCGGCCAACTGGAGGATCACGCCGTCGGCGATGCGGCCGGTCATCGACAGCGCCATCGGGCCGTAGCCGGCTACCCAGACGGGCAGCTTCCAGCGTCCGGTCCACGTCAACTGCAGCTCCGTTCCCTCGTATGTCACGGCGCGACCCTCGACGAGGTCGCGGATCACGCCGATGGCCTCCTCCAGGGTTGCCATCGTGGTCGGCGGCTTGCCCAGCACTCTGCGGGCCGAGTCGCCACGGCCGATGCCCAGATCCATCCGCCCGCCGCTGATCTGGTTCAGCGTCGCCAGGGCACTCGCCGTCACGGTCGGCTCCCGCGTGGCTGGGTTCGTCACGCAGGTCCCGAGGCGGAGCCGCTCGCTGGCGGTCGCCATCAAGGTCAGGAGGACGTATACCTCCTGCCACAGGACGTGCGAATCGAACATCCACGCATACTCGAAGCCGGCGGCCTCGGCCTGGCGCGTGAGGGCGAGCGTGCGTTCGATCGTGTGGTCGGGCTTGAGGGTGAACCCGAAGCGCATCTCCCGCCTCCGGTCGGATCGGGCCAATTCGAAGGCGGCAGCGTACACCGGCTGCGCGCGCCGGACGCTGACGGCGGCCTCTCGACGGCGGGAGTACCCTGAGCGCCCAGGGGGTCCCCCTGACGGTCGGGGAGGTGGAGGATCTGAGATGGCACGCGTCCGACGTCTCCGCGCGCTCGTTGCAGTCGCCCTCATCGCCGCAGGTCTCGCGGCCGCCCCACCTGCTGCGGGCATCACGTTCGGAAACCCCGATGGGAATGACCATCCGTACGTTGGCGCCCTCGTGGCCAACTTCAATGGCACCAACTTCCTGCTCTGCTCGGGGACCATGATCTCCTCGACCGTCTTCCTGACGGCGGGCCATTGCACGGACTTCCTCACGTCGCAGGGCGTCGATCCGTCCGACGTCTACGTCTCGTTCGACCCGACGTTCGACGATTCCTCGCCCCTCGTGCAAGCCGTGGGGTATCACACGAATCCGAATTACGGCTACAAAGGGCCGAACGGCTTCGCCGACCCACACGACATCGCCGTCGTCATCCTCGGCACGCCGGTGTCCGGGCTAACCGGACAGCTGCCCACCCTCAACCAGCTCAACTCCGCGAGCCCAGGGCAGGTCTACACCGCCGTGGGCTACGGCACGGTCCGCAACGACAAGACCAAAGGGCCAGCCTCGCTCTTCTTCGACGGGGAACGACGCTGGGTCGATGGGACGATGAATTCCCTCAACAAGGCGTGGCTGCGCCTGTCCGAGAATCCGTCGACCGGCAACGGCGGGACCTGCTATGGCGATTCCGGTGGCCCGCATTTCTTCAAGGGCACCCGGGTCCTGTCGTCGATCACGGTGACCGGCGACACGTGGTGCCGCTCAACCGACGTCACCTATCGCGTGGACACAGCCTCGGCGCGCGCCTTCCTCGGCCAGTACGTCTCGCTGCCCTAG
>VBFZ01000024.1:4219-9230 GCA_005880805.1 Chloroflexota bacterium
GCGCCTTCGCTCGGTTCGCGGGCCACGTCGCGCCCCGCGTCGTGCATCGCATCGCGCGCCCTCGGGACCGTCGCCCCACGATTGCGGGATCGGCGCGGAGGGACATCGGGTCCTGCCAGCCCGTTGAGTGCGGCGAGGCGCCGAGTGAGCTCGGACGCGTCGGCCGGTCTGGAGAACAGGTAGCCCTGCCCTAGCTGGCAGCCGAGCTCGCGCAGTCGCTCGAGCTGTTCGGCCGACTCGATGCCCTCGCCGGTCACCTCGAGGCCGAGGGCCTGCGCAAAGGCAACGGCGGCGGTAACGATCGCGGTGTCCTCGCGCTCGCGACCCAGGCCGTCGATGAAGGCGCGGTCGATCTTGAGTCCGTCGATCGGGAGGTCACGGAAGTAGCCGAGCGACGAATAGCCGGTGCCGAAATCGTCGATCGCCACGCGTATGCCCATGGCACGAAGGTCACGCAGCGAGTTGATCGCAGCCGCGCCCTCCAGCGTCGCGTTCTCGGTGATCTCGAGCTTCAAGCGCGCAGGAACGAGTCCGACCCGCTCGAGCATGGCGGCGACGCCCGGCGCGAATTCGGGGTGTGCGAGCTCCCGCGGGGAGACGTTGACCGAGACGGCCAGACTCCTGGCGATCTCGAACTCCTCGTCCCAGGCGACCAGTTGCGAGCACGCCTTTTCGCGTACGAATTCGTCGATCTGGACGATGAGCCCGGTCTGTTCCGCGAGCGGGATGAACTCCGCGGGTGGGACCAGTCCGCGGTCGGGATGCAGCCAGCGGACGAGCGCCTCCACTTCGACGATTGCGCCGGTGGTCAGGTCGACGATGGGCTGGTAGTGCACGGTCAGCTGGTCGCCCGCAAGCGCTCGCCTGAGCTGGCCCTCGAGTTCCAGGCGCCGCCACGCCCTCACGTTCATCGTCGGCTGGAAGGTCTCGTGTCGTCCCTTCCCGAGCCCCTTGGCCTCGTACAGGGCGGTGTCTGCGCTGCGCAGGACGTCGTCGGGTGCGTCGGTTTCAGGTACGCCCATCGCGATGCCGATGCTGGCGGAGATGACGATCTGGTGGCCGTCCAGCTCGAACGGCCGACGGATCTGCTCCAGGATTCGATCGGCGGCTCGCTCCGCATCCTCGGGCCCGACGACGTTCTCGATCAACACCGTGAATTCGTCGCCGCCCAGCCGGGCCGCCGTGTCACCCGCGCGCAGCGAGCCGCGGATGCGCTCCGCGACTGCAACCAGGAGCTCGTCGCCCACGCGATGGCCGAGCGTGTCGTTGATGACCTTGAAGTCGTCGAGATCGATGAACAGGACTGAATGCCGGCCGGTCCGTGCGCGCTCCGGGCGGCGCGGCTTGCGAAGCGACTGGCTGAGCCGATCCTGGAAGAGCACCCGGTTCGGCAGGCCCGTCAGGGCATCGTGAAGGGCCTGGTGCGCGAGCTCTTCCTCGAGTCGTTTTCGATCCGTGATATCGCGGGTGACGACCGACGCACCAACGACATCGCCGCTCAACCCGCGGATCGGTGACAACGTCAGCCAGACATCGACAACGGTACCGTCGGATCGCTGGTGGACGGTCTCGTGTCGCTCGACAGCGTCGCCGGCCAGGGCGGATGCCAGCAGATGCGGAAGTTGGGCCTGCCGGTCCGCGGGGAACAGTGTGGCCAGGGGCCGGCCGATCGCGTCGGACGCGGTCAGGCGGTACATCTCCGCCGCGCCTTCATTCCACGTGGCGATGCGGCCGTCCGGCTCCACGCTCAGGATCGCGTCGTCGGCGGACCTGACGATCGCGGCGAGCTGGGAACTGGCTTGGTTCGCGGCGGCCAGCTTTCGGTTCGTGCCAACCAGGCGGCGTGAGAACCAGATCGTCAGTACGACCATCAGGAGCACCAGCGGTCCGGCGGTCTCCAGGACGTTGAGGCGCGCGCGGTTGACGTCCGAGTACAACTCGGAGAGAGGGGTGACGCTCAACGTGAGGAGGTCGGTCCCCGGCACCGGGCGGTAGGCGACCCGGTCTGTGCCGCGGGTGGACGAGAACGTCGCGGAGCCGGGTGTCTCGCCAGACAACGCGGCGCTCACGATGGCACGCCAATCATCCGGGCCACTTGCCACCGCCGACGGGAAGGGGGCGTGGGCCGGGTCCTGTGCCAGCCCGTCTTGAACCCGGAAGATGGTCAGATCCGGATGCGACAGGAGGCGGCCCGATCGATCGATCAGGGCCGTGTAGCTGCCGCTGCTGAACGGCTGGTCAGCGAGCGCCATGACGAGACGCTGGAGCGGAATTTCGAAGTGCAGCACACCGCTGTGCTCGCCGCCGACCTGCACGATGGGAGTGGCAAATCCGTACACCCAGCGCGCTGTGTCCGGTGACACGTAGGGCTGCGTGACATAGACCTCGTCATCGGCCAGGTTGCTCGCCGGCCTGAAGAACGGGTTGCCGCTCTCATCCGGGGCCAGGCTGTCGACGCTCGCGATCTGACCGCCGACCCACCGCGCGGTCTCGGCGCCGCCTCGCCTGATCAGGCAGATCTCGTCGACCGCATATCGGTCGCCGACATACGCGATGCCCTGCTCGACGAGTTGGCGCTCGGGCCCCGCGAGCTGCAGGGGATCCGAAGTGAGCGCAGACCGGTAGACAGCGTTGAGCCGTGCAAGACGCAGGTCGCGCGAGGCATCGGCGAACAGGTTCGCGAGGGCGGTGGCCTGTGCATCGGCGTGGCGGTCCTGGCGCGCGTCGGCCTCGTGTTCGCTCTGGTCACCAGCCTGGATGGCGAGTGTCAGGCCCGCGACGAGTGCCAGGGCGGCGATTGTGGCTGTCACCACCGCGACGGGCCGGCGGACTCCCACTTGAAGGCTTGATGAGACCAGGTGCGAGATCCCGCGCCAGGGTCGTGCCTCGCCTCCGCGCTTCGACATGCGCCTCGAGGACCTCGTTCAGCGCGGCGGACATGACGGCCGCGTGCGCGACTCTAGGGCTCGCATGCTGGTGCGACTGGGAGAGAAAGGTCCCACAGGGACCATAACGTCTGGGTCAGCCGATCGGCGGCGCGGGTATGCCTCCGTGTGGGGTCGCTACGCAAGGACCGCCGAGCAGCCGGGCTTCAGCGTGCGCCGAGCGACCGAGGCCAGCGCCTCGATGAGGTCCGGATCGCGGTTGAGCGACGAGATCCGGCGGAAGCTCAGTCCACGGCTCTGAGCCTGTTCACGCGCCGCGACATCAATGTCGTACAGGATCTCCAGGTGGTCGGCAAGGAATTGGACAGGGACCACAATCACAGAATCCTTACCCGAAGCCGCGATCGCGGGGATGAGATCGGCGAAGTCGGGCTTCATCCATTCACCAGGTTCGTGGCCGGCGCTCTGCCAACAGAATGACCAGTCCCCATCCGAGAGCCGAGCTCTCGCCGCCACGGCCTCGGCAGTGGCGCGAAGCTGAGCGAGGTAGCCCGGCTCCCCCTCGGCCACCCGCCTCGGCAGGCTATGAGCGGTCATGAGGACGGTGACGGCATGGCGCTCGTCGGACGGGAACCGGTCGAGTGCGTTGGTGAGCCGACTGCAGGCACTAGCGACGCTCACTTCCGGAGCGGCATTACCGAGCGCTGCCCTCGCCTCCTCGATCGCGGCGAGATACCCGTTCATCAGAAGCGGCGAGTACTGCGGTGAGAGGATGATCGCGGCGACCGTGGTGACGCCGGCCTCAGCGAGCGTCTTCATGCCCGCCAGGATCGAGGGATCGGAGAAGCGCATTCCGACCTCGACCGGCCAGCCGAGCACACCACCGAGGGCTGCGGCCTGCGCGCGACTGATCTGGATCAGCGGCGAACCGCCGATGACCTGATAGCGGCGGGTGAACTCATCGACGAGCTCGGGATCAGGCTCCCTCCCGCCTCGGACACGACCGAGGTATTCGCGGATGTCCTCACGTTCCAGGGACGCCGGCGAGCCGTAGGTCATGAGGAGAGCGCCGCGGCGCTCCGAACGCCTCACGCGACGACGGCAGTGACGCGCTCGGCCCGCGCGGTCTGCTCGTGGACCAGGTCGACCAGCCGGCGCAGCAGATCCGTGTCGGTCTGCGGCAGGACGCCGTGGCCGAGATTGAAGACGTGGCCGGGCCGCCCGCCCGCCTCATCGAGGACGGCCCGCGCACCCGCACGCGTCGCCTCCCAGCCGGCGAGCAGGCGCGCCGCGTCGAGGTTGCCCTGGACGCCACGGTCGTGGCCGACCCGCCGCCAGGCGTCGCCCAGTGAGATGCGGTGATCGAGCCCGATCACATCGCCGCCGGCGTCGGCAAGGAGCTCGAGCAGAGCAGCCGTGCCTGTGCCGAAATGGATCGTCGGCACGTCGCCGAGCGCCGCGAAGATCCGCTGGACGTGGGGATGGACAAACTCCCGGTAGTCCGCAGGACCGAGGCCTCCGACCCAGCTGTCGAAAACCTGGACGACGTCAGCTCCGGCATCGACCTGCGCCCGGAGGTACGCGACTACCATCTTCGACAATCGCTCCATCAGGTCATGCCAGGCAACCGGCTCGCGGTACATGAAGGCCTTGGCGGTGGCGAAGTCGCGCGACGGCCGGCCCTCGACGAGATAGCAGGCGAGTGTGAATGGCGCGCCCGAGAAGCCGATCAACCCGGCAGCGCCATCCAGCTCGCGCTTCACAAGACGGATGGCATCGATGGTGAACGACACCTCGGCGGGCTCGAACGCACGCAGCGCGGCAACGTCGGCCGCCGAGCGGATCGGCCGGTCGATGATCGGCCCGATCTCGGGCTCGATCCGCACCCCCACCCCCATCGGCTCGAGCGGCAGCATGATGTCGGCGAAGAGCACCGCCGCATCGACCCCGAGCTCGCGCACCGGCATGAGGGTGACTTCGGCACACAGGTCGGGGGTCTTGGCGAGCTCGAGGATTCCATGCCGCTCGCGCAGTTTCCGATAGGCGGCGAACGATCGGCCCGCCTGCCGCATGAACCAGACCGGCGTGGCGTCGACAGGCTCGCGCCGGCAGGCGCGTACGAAGCG
>VBFZ01000024.1:9287-15939 GCA_005880805.1 Chloroflexota bacterium
ACCACGCCTCGAACTGGGATGGCGGCAGGAAGACACCCTGGTCCAGCATCGTGCCGAAGAAGCGTGCGTACGCCGCGCGGTCCGAGGTGAGCGCCTCGGCGGCATCCGTCGGGGAGCTCGGCCGGAAGAAGACGGTCAGCAGCGGCCCCGCCCGCGGGACCGCGACCGGGCACCCCGCAGCTGCCGCGGCGCCGGCCAGGCCGGCGGCGAGATCGGAGGCATCATCCTCGAGCGCGAGGTAGCGATCGGGCGTCAGCTCGGCGAGGGTGGCGACCCCTGCCGCCATCGAGAGGGGGTGGCCAGAAAGCGTGCCCGCCTGGTACACCGGGCCGGCTGGCGCGACGAGCTCCATCAGGTCGGCCCGGCCGCCATACGCCCCGATCGGCATACCCCCGCCGATGATCTTCCCGAGTGTCGTCAGATCCGGCCTGATGCCGAAGCGGCCCTGCGCGCCGCCGAGCCCGAGCCGGAAGCCGGTAATGACCTCGTCGAAGACCAGCAGCGCGCCGTCGGCGCGCGTCGTCTCGCGAAGATGCTCGAGGAACCCCGGCCTCGGAGCGATGACCCCGGTGTTCGCGGCAACCGGCTCCACGATCACCGCCGCGATCCGGCCGGCATGCTCGGCAAACGCGAGCGCGACCGCAGTCAGATCGTTGTACGGCAGCACGATGGTGGTCGCTGCGACTGCGCCTGGCACCCCCGCGCTGCCCGCGATGGCTAGCGTCGCCACCCCGGAGCCAGCGTCGACGAGGAGGCCATCGGAATGCCCGTGATAGCCGCCCGCGAACTTCACGATGAGATCCCGACCTGTCGCCGCGCGAGCCAGGCGGAGCGCGCTCATCACGGCCTCGGTTCCCGATGACGTAAACCGGAGACGCTCGATCGACGGCATGGCCGCCTGGATCGCCTCACCTAGCTCAACCTCGAGAGGGTTGGTCGCCCCGAGGGCCAATCCCTTTGCCGTCGCGGCCCTGATCGCCTCGATGACCCTGGGATGGGCATGACCAAGGATCGCCGGGCCCCACGCACCCACGTAGTCCAGATAGCGCCGTCCATCTGCGTCCCAGACATACGGTCCGTCGCCCCGCTCGAGGACGAGCGGCGGCCGGCCGACGGCGCGGAAGGCGCGCACGGGGCTGTTGACCCCGCCCGGAAACAGGCGCTCGGCGCGCTCAACCAGCGAGGCTGTAGCGGAGCCCAGGGCGGCGCCGGCCATCAATCGGCGCCCAGGAGCGTGAGGACTTCGTCGATCGGGCGATGGATCCCGAGCAGGATCGGCGAGTCGCTGACCGTGGACCGACGGCTCTCGGTCGAGCGAAGGGCGCGGACGAGGTCACCAAACGCGACCAGGTCGTCGGTTTCGTAGGCGACGACGAAGTCCTGCGAATCAAGCCCGAACGAGTAGGCGAGAGCCTGGCGGACGTTCGGGTATTGGTGGCCCACGCGCATGTGCTCGTTCATCACGCCCTGACGCGCGTCCTTCGAAAGGAGGTACCAGTCGGTCGACTTGGTGAACGGATAGACGATCAGGTAACGGGAGCGGTCGCCGGCAAACGGCGACTGCTCCTGGTCGGTTGGCTTGCGCACGTACTGCGACGGGCCAATCCGGCCAATGAGCGAGTGAGCCACGTTCAACCAGCGGCCCAGGCCGGCGCGGAGGAGCGCGGCCGCGGACGACTCCAGGGCATCGACGCTGGGGGCCATACGCCAGAACAGGATGTCGACGCCGGGCTTGAGCCCGATGGCCGAATAGCTGATGTTGCGTACCCTGTCGAGCTCAGCCGCCGAGACCGCGTCGCCGAACCGGCAGCCATCCTCGTGGCGTTCCTCGTGGCTCCGACGCCGCCACGCAGGATCGAGCCCAAGGCCGAGCGCCTGGATGTAGATCTGGTCTTCGGCGCTCATTGCTCCTCGCGCAGCCATGTCGCGAGGTCTGCTGCTGCATAGGTGATAACGATCCCTGCACCCGCCCGGACGATCGCAGTAACCGCCTCCGTCATCGCCCGGCGTCCATCGAGCCAGCCGCGCCCCGCGGCCGCGGCGATCATCGCGAACTCGCCGGACACCTGGTACGCAGCGATCGGCACGTCGAACCGCGCCCGTGCGGCCGCAAGCAGGTCGAGCGCGGGCAGGGCGGGCTTTACGAGCAGCATGTCGGCCCCCTCGGCGACGTCGAGCTCCATCTCGCGCAGCGCCTCGCGCCCGTTCGCGGGATCCATCTGGTAGCCCCGCCGATCACCGAAGGCCGGCGCGCTGTCGGCGGCCTCGCGGAACGGACCATAGAAGGCCGACGCGTGCTTCGACGCGTAGGCCAGGATCGCGGTCTGACCGAAACCCTCGTCGTCGAGGGCCGCCCGGATCGCAGCTACCTGGCCGTCCATCATCGCGCTCGGCGCAACAATGTCCGCGCCTGCTCGGGCCTGGCTCACGGCGACCTCTGCGAGCCGCTCCAGGGCAGCATCGTTGTCAACCGATCCATCGTGCGCGAGCGGCCCGCAGTGGCCGTGGTCCGTGTACTCGCAAAGGCACGTATCGGCGATCGTCGCAAGCGGAAGCTCGAGGGCGCGGATCCGCCGGAAGGCGTCCTGGACGATCCCGTCGTCGTCCGATGCCCCGGAACCGAGGGCGTCCTTTGTCTCGGGCAGGCCGAACAGAATGACCCCGCCGACCCCGAGCCCGGCCAGGCGAACGGCCTCCTCGGCAGCCAGGTCCGCCGATAGCCTCTCGACCCCGGGCATCGACGCGACCGGCTCGCGCACGCCGGAGCCGGGCCGGACGAAGAGTGGAGCGACCAGCATCGACGGATGCAGGCGTGTCTCCCGTACCAGTGCGCGAAGGGCCGGTGTGCGTCGTAGCCGGCGCGATCGGGTGCGCAGCGACGCGGCGTTGGTGGCCGCAGCTGACGATGGCCGGGCATCGAGATCGACTGTCATGGTGTTTCCTGTGGATCAAGCCCTAGCGCAGCGTTGGTGGCGGCAGCGAGCGCGGCCGGGTCGGGCCTGGGAGAGACGGCAAGGATCCGGAACCCGGCCATACGGGCCTCGTCGGCCGTCTCGGGGCCGATGCACACGGCGGGAAACGACCGAGGGTCGATCGATTCGGCCTTACCAAGCGACAAAAGGCCTCGGACAGTCGAGGCACTCGTGAACATGACCGCGGCGATGGGCCCATCAGCTGTTGCCTTTCGCAGGAGTCCACGGGAGGCCTCCGGCGCCTCGCGCGTCTGGTACGCGATCAGGTCGTCGACCTCGGCCCCTCGCGCCCGCAAGGCGATTGCGAGCTCCTCATCGGGAAGGTCGCCCCGGACGACGAGGATCCTGTCGCCGGCGACAACCGGGAGGTCCACGGCCATCGCGATCCCAGTGCTGTGACTTGGTTGGAATGCGACCTTGATGGCCTGGTCTTCAAGGATGCGTCGTGTCGCGGGTCCGATAGCCGCCCAGGACGGTCCGCGGAGCTCGCTCATCGTGCGCCCGGCGGATTCCAGGATGGCCCGCGCCCCATTCGCGCTCGTGATGACCACCCATCGGTAGGTGGGGAGGCGGCCCGCGGCAGCGTCAACGTCCCCTGGGCGTGGAGGGTCAAGCACGATCTCGATTGCCGGAATCGGGACGGGCTCGAGGCCCACGTCCCGAAGCGCTGACATGAGCGCGCCTGCCTGGTCGACAGCTCGGGTGATCAGAACGCGGCGGGCGATCGAGCGGCGAGGTTCCACTCCGGCCGCACCCGCACCCGCACCCGCACCCGCCGTCGCTCGGGCGCCGACCTGCCCGAGAAGTTCGACGGCGAGCGCACGGCCGAGGTCCTCCCCCGACTCGGCTGGACCCCGGCGGTGGGTAATTACGTTGCCGGTGCCGTCCGGGTCGGTATAGCCCCCGAGCAGGTCGAGCTCAGCGCCGAGGCCAGTGGCCAGTGCGCCGATCGGAGCGCGGCAGCCCCCTCCAGACGCCCTGAGGAAGGCACGCTCGGCTTCGACCGCCATGCGGGTGGGCCGATCGTCGACGGCCGCGGCCACTGCAACCATCCGCTCGTCCTCCGATCGGACCTGGACGGCGATCGCACCCTGGCCCGGAGCCGGCGGCACGATCTCGGGCTCGAGTCGCTCCGCAATTCGGTCGCCAAGCCCCATTCGGTCGAGTCCCGCGCAGGCGAGCACCAGTGCATCGGTCTCACCGGCATCGAGCCGCCGGAGCCGTGTGTCGACATTGCCGTGGAGTGGGTGGACGTCGAGGTCCGGCCGTTGCGCGAGCAGGAAGCCCGTCCGCCGAGGGCTGTCAGTGCCGACCCGACAACCTGACGGCAGATCGGTGAGTCGTCGCTCCTTGTCGTCGCCCCGAACGACGAGCGCGTCGCGCGGGTCGTCCCGGGGCAGGTAGGAGGCCACGCGGAGCCGCGGGTCTTGCTCGGTGGGNNGCAGGGCGCGCTCGATCGCCGCGACGAAGGCTCCCTCGCCCCATGCCGTGTCTGGCGCTCGACGGTCGCCCTCCGTCTCGATGATCTGAATCCTGCTCGCCCGGCCATGTCGCGCGAAGGCTTTCTGGACGAGTTTCGCCTGGGCCAGCGCCAGCCTGCTGCCCCTGGATCCGATCGTGATCTCACCCGCATTCACAGCGCAAAGATGTCCCGAATGGCGCGCTCGTCGCGACCTTCGGTGTCCCGACCGAGGCGTTCGAGCGGCTCGCGCAGCAGTCGATTGGCAAGATGTCGGGTCATGCCCTCGATCGCGTGCCGGGCTTCGGGTTCCAGGTCCGGCAGCCGCCGCCACAACACCGCAAGCTCGGCTTCCCGTTCGCGGTCTGCGCGTGCAACCAGCGCCTCTGCGACTGCTCGCCCATCCCGTCCATTCAGCCAGGCGACGAAATCCGCGGTCGAGCGGTCGACGAGCGCGTCGAGGCGCGCTGTTGAGCTGTCCTTCGGCCCGGGGCCGGCGTCGCCGCGGGCCAGAGTGTCGGAGCTGATGAGACGCTGACCGAGGACGTCTGCAAGCCCCGCGGACACGGCAGCCGGCACCGAGAGATCGACCACGATGCTCGCTCCTGTGGCCAGGGCGTGGATCGTGTCGGGTCCGATCCGCCAAGGTCCGGCGAGCGCCACCACTACCCCGACGAACTTGCCGATCCGGCCTCCGGGATCGAATGCCTCGACCCGGGCGCCTCTCGATGCAGCGACGGCCTCGGCTGCGCCGATCGTTCGATTGGCCACAGCGACCGAAGCCCCCGCGTCGACCGCGGCCTTTGCCGCCAGGCGTCCCATCCTGCCGGCACCAACAACCAGAACATCACGACCCCGAATTGGGCCGGCGCACCCCTCGATCGACGCGATGGCCACATCTGCCAGCGAGCGCGCCGGCCCCTGACGCCACGAGCGGGCCCTGCGTCCTGCCTGGAGCGCGAGGGCGAAGAGGCGTTCGAGCGCCGTGTCGAGCGTCCCCCTGGCGCGCGCAGTGTCGACCGAGGCGCGAAGCTGATGAAGGATCTGATCCTCGCCTACGACCACGGAATCGCGCCCCACCGCGACGGTCATAGCGTGGCGAACCGCCTGCTCACCAGCGAGCGCGTGACCGCCCACCGGGGTTGCCGGCGCGAGGCGCGCAGCGTCGTCCGCGCTGACGACGTATGCCTCCACCCGATGGCACGTCTCCAATACGAGTGCCCGACCTGCCAACTCCCGGTGAATTGCTGCTGCAAACCGATCACGCTCGAGGGCTGGAACGTGCCGCGCGTGGGTCACGAGCGCGACGATTGGGATGGGTGCCGCTCCCTTCATTCCTTCCTAGCCTCATCGATGGACGCAGCGACCGAGCGAGGTCGACCACTCCCGCGTGCGGCCAGGCCATGGCCCGTCATCGTGGCTACGAGCAACCGGTCCATCGCCCGCTCGGCCGTCTCGAGCAGGTCGGTCGTTTCAGCCGTATCGAAGCCGCTACGACGGGCTGCGACGGCCAGCTCGTGATGAAAAGGCGCTCGGAAGCGGAGGAAGCCCTCGACCGTCTGGCTGAGGGACAGCCCGAGTGCCGCGGCGATGGTGCCGTACTCGGATGCCGAGCTGGCCGCCTCCCTGAGATGGTGAGCCGCCGTCTCCGCCTGGGTGGAGTCCAGGTATTGGAGGAGGGTCGCGGCGAGGACGTGGCCTCGTTCGCGGAAGAGGAGGCGTTGCTCGTCGCTCAGGGTCAGGACCCAGGGCAGCTCCGGCGAGGCGTCGCGGCTCGCCCGACGGTAGGTCCGCGCGATCCGGGTTGGCGACAGGCCGGCGCTCCGGATCGATGGGCGCCGCGATCGATCAGCCGGGAGGAGACGCTCGAGGGCCGACCGGGAGAATCGCCTGTGGCCGCCAGGCGTCGTGAAGACCCTCAGGCGGCCCGCATCGCTCCAGCGGCGCAGAGTGGCGGGTGAGACGCCGAGCACGCGGCTGGCCTCGGAGAGGCCCACCCAATCGGGGTCGCGAAGCCCGGAGCGAGACAAATCTACTCAAATCTACCAGAACGTGATCGACTCGCTCAATCTACCACGTCAGGGACAAGAGGTCGCAGGGATCGATGTTCCCCAGATGGGGCGCTAAATCTAGTACCCCGAACCGCCGGACCCGTTCTGGCGGCAGGCCGCGAGGACTAGTGGCAGGGCGAGCAGGAACGCCCTGACGAAGAATGGGCCGA
>VBFZ01000025.1 GCA_005880805.1 Chloroflexota bacterium
TCGCGACGTGGTCGACGATGTCTTCCGTATTCACCCGCTGAGCTGTCTGCACCGTCGAGCCGTCGCGCGCCGCGGCCTGGCCAGGCGCTCGTACGCCTCGGCGACCAGTGGCTTGACGACCTCGTCGAACGTCCGTCGGCTCGGGTTGAGGATCGCGATCCAGCGCTGCTTCGCGTAGACGGGGTGGGGGAGGAGGGTGTCGAGCGCGACGTAGTCGGGCTCGACCAGCGAACCGACCAGGCGCTCGAACGTCGCCTTCCCGACGCCGATATTCAGCCGGAACACGCCGGGCCGCGCAAGGTTCGACGGGTTGCCCACGTCATGCTCGTCGGTCGTCACGATCGTGGCGAAGTTCGGCCAGTGCGTCTCGTCAAGCGAGAAGAACGTCGCGCCCATCGCGGTGGCGACCACGGTCTCCGGATAGGTGGCGGTTATCCACCTCGTGATCTCGTCCGGGTCAGGGCCGGACTTCCTTTCGAATGCCATGCCGCGAGCGTAGGCGATGCATGTCAACCCCCCGGTTGCCCAACCCGAGCGCGGGCGACTGGGCGGGTTTCAGCGCGCCTCGGCGAGCTGGTCGGCCAGCGAGTCGAGTGTCGCGGTGACCTTCACGAGCGTCGGCATGTATTGCGGGGAGCACATGTTCTGGCAGCGCGTACCGAGCTCGGAAAGCAGCCGCATCCGTTCCTCGAGGACTGCCCAGGCGGCGTCGCGGTGGGGGAGCAGGTAGTCGACGCCGTAGAAGAGCTCGAACGTCGGGCCTGCGGTCCGGCCCGGGTACTCGGGACCGATCGGGAGTCGCGTCACCAGCCCGCCCACCGGCTTCACCACGTTCTTCATCAGCGCGACCGCGACCTCGGCCAGCACACCGAGCTGGTCGTCGGTCTCGTCCGTGTGGGCGAAGTAGCGCGCGAGCAGTTGGAGGATGACTTCGTAGACGGCGTTCAGGAGGTCGACCGACCGGCTCGTGAAGGGCTCGCTGATGAGCGGTATGGGCAGGCCGTCCTCGCGTTCGCGGACGCAGGCCGGAAGCACGGGCCGTGATGGCTCGAAGCTCGGGTCCTGATCGCGCAGATCGAGGAACTCATCGAGAACTGCGACCAGCCGCCCGAAGTGGGCGTTCCGCCATTCGCCGCGCGCGCCCTCGCCCTGCTCGACGATCGTGTCGATCGCCGCGTGAGCACTGGCGAGGTCCGTGACGGGCACCAATTCGGGGAACCAGAAATCCCGCGACGTCGCCTGGGCGCCCGGCGGTCCGAGGAACAGCCGCGACTCACCGATCTTCTCAGCCAGGTGGTCGAAACCGATCTCGATCGCGCGATAGAGCTCGCCGATCGTCGCGAAATCCTGGAGGCGCGGCCCGATCTCGTCCTCGGTCGCGAGGGGTAGGGGAGCGGCCTTCTCGACCGCCGCGAGCGCGTCCTGGTCGGCCATGTCGAGGCCTTCCGGCCGCTCGAGGTAGATGAAGTGCCGGAGCGACTGCTCGTTGAACGGCAGCAGCTCCATCCGGATCCCGGCCGGGTACGCGTGTGGCGGTAGGGGGAAGTTCGGCCGCTCGAGCGCGGAGCCGGCCCCGACCGCGGTCAGCAGGTTCTGGACGAGCGCGAGATGGAGCATCTCCTGCTCGGCGATGTTGATGATCTCGCGCCGCCAGCGCCTCGTCGCCTCGAGCTGCTCGGGCGTCAGCCCCTCGTCGTCGCGGTCCTTCATCGAGCACGTCGCGTACAGGTACTGACACATCACGAGCTGTTCGAGGGCTGCGGCCTTGCCGAGTGTCCAGACGAGCGCCTCGCGGTGCTGCAGGACCATCGTCGGCGCGCCGGGAACGGTCCCGCCGCGAGCGGCGAGGAGCCGCATGAACCGGCCGCCTGATGGGGCGGCCGTAGCGGTTACGTCCGTCACGATTCGAGTCTAGGGCTGCACTGGGAACCAGGCCATTTGCCGGCGCTCCCGAGCCGTCCCGATCAGGCGCCGACCGTAGCGAATGTCGGGCGGCCGCCGGCCTCGTACACGTGGATCGCCACGCCCGACGGGGTGGTTCGTGACTCCTTGAGCTTCAGGCCGGTCGCCTGGCCGTCGCCCACGACGACCGGGAACACGAGCAGGTTCAGCTCGTCGACCAGGTCGCGCTCGAGGAGCCAGCGAACCAGCTGGCCGCTGCCGTGGACCTGGAGCTCACCGCCCGACCGCGACTTGAGCTCGCGGATCGCGGGCTCGACGTCGCCGTCGATCACGTGCGTGTTGTCCCACGCCGGGTCCTTCAGCGTGGTCGAGGGGACGTGCTTCGGCAGCGTGTTCAGGCCGTGGGCGACCGGGTCGTTCGGGTCCTCGTGCTGCGGCCAGTAGCCCTCGAAGATCTGCCAGGTGCGGCGGCCCAGCAGGAATGCCTCGGCGCGCCCGAAGACCTCGAGGATGAACTTGCCGGTTTCCTCGTCGAACAGGGGAGCGAGCCACCCGCCTCGTTCGAACCCGCCACTTCGGTCCTCGTCGGGCCCGCCTGGGCCCTGCATCACGCCATCGACCGACACGAACGTCGTCACCGTCAGCTTCATCTCGTCAACCTCCGGAACACCACCCTCAGCGGGCGACGCGATACGTGATGTGGGTGGCGAACGGCGACTGCAGGACGCGCACGGGCTCGAGGTGGAGGTTCTCCGTGAAGCCCTCGAACAGGCGCTTGCCGGCGCCCAACACGACCGGCGCAATCGTCAAGGTGAACTCCTCGACGTAGCCCGCGTGGAGCGCCTGGCGGATCGTGTCGGCGCCGCCCATCACCTGGACATCCTTGTCGCCCGCGACCGCTCGAGCCGCCTCCATGGCGGCGTCGAGCCCATCGACGAACGTGAATTCCCCATCGTGCGGCTCTTCCTCGGGCCGATGCGTGACGATGAAGAACGGCACCGGCCAGGGATTGTGTCCGCCCCAATGCTCGGCTGCCTCGTACGTCCCCCGTCCGCCGATCACCGCACCCAGGTTGCCCATCGCCGAGTCGAGGTATTCCTTGTCGGCACCCGTCGCCTCGCCGCGCGGCCCCTCGGCGTATGACCACGGCCCGCCGAACACCCAGTAGTGCAGGCGCTCGCCGCCTTCGCCCAGACCGCGGCCGGGCCCGTCGTTCGGCCCGGTGATGTACCCGTCGAGCGATGTCGTGATCCCGGAGATCACTCTTCCCATGTCGCCACCTCGTCGGCTTTGCTCTGTTTCTGCCTGTCAGACCGTAATGGGCATCAGGAGTCATCGCTTGTAGGGGGCGTTGGGCCGTCCACGGGCGACTTTCGAACGACTCAGTCAGGATCGCGGCCTCGGCTGATCGCTCTCACGAGCTGATCCCCATTCATCGTAAGAACCGAAACGGCGCCAATTGCGCCATACCCTTATGACGCACGGCACCGGCTGTGCAGCAGACCGAGAGGGTGGCGGTGGACCAGCAGCGGCTCGTCGAGCGGGCGAGGGAAGGCGATCATGACGCCTTCGCCGAGCTCGCGCGTGCGACCGTCGTGCGGCTGGATGAAGCCGCCCGCCTGATCCTCCGGGACCCCGAGCTCGCACGTGACGCGGTCCAGGAGGCACTCCTTCGCGCCTGGCGGGATCTCCGGAAGCTTCGAGATCCTGCCCGGTTCGAGGCCTGGCTCCATCGCCTCACGGTGAACGCCTGTCTCGATCAGGCACGCCGCCGTCGGCGGTGGAGGATCGAGGTCGAGCTCCTGGAGACCGATACCCCGAGCATTCCGGACATGTCGGCGGCCCAAGCTGATCGGGAGGTGGTGGACCAGGTGCTCCGTCGCCTTGACGAGGCGGGCCGGGCCATCGTCGTCCTGCATTACTTCCTGGGCATGCCGTTGACGGACGTCGCGGCAACGCTGGGCATCCCCATCGGAACCGTCAAATCGCGGCTGCATCGCGCACTTGGCGAGATGCGGATCGCGATCGATCCTGAACGTACTCTCGTGACCTCGCCTGTCTCCCGAGGGCAGCCGGCATGACGATGCAGCATCGTCGCTCGGCCGAGCTCGAGGCGACCCTCGTCGATCTCGCGAGAGGTCCCTATCCTGAGTACATCGACGACGTCCTGGCCCGCACCGCGCGCTCGCGGCAGCGCCCGACCTGGACGTTCCCCGAGAGGTGGCTCCCCATGTTCGGAATCGCGAGCGAGCAGGCGCTCGCGCCACGCTTCCCCTGGCGCGCCATCGCGATTGCGCTGATCGTCATCGCGCTCATGGTTGTTGCCGTCGTCGCCCTCATCGCAGGCGCCCAGCCGCGGATCCCGGCGCCATTCGGCGTCGCCGACAACGGCCTGATCGCGTTCGAGCGGGGCGGGGACATCTACACCGCCGATCCGGCAACCGGCGTCGAAAGGGCCATCGTGACCGGCTCCCAGACGGACGCCGGACCGCGCTTCTCGCTCGACGGCACGCGGATCGTCTTCGAGCGGAAGCTCGACTACGTCCATAGCCAGCTGTACCTGGCCAGATCCGACGGCACCGATCTCACGCTCCTGACGCCCGAGCCGCTCACGCTCGCAGCCGGCGACCTGGGCAGAGCGTGGGAGAAGTACCAGCTGTCGCCGGACGGGCGGACCGTCCTGATGGCGACCGAGACGTCGGGCGTTCACACCATCACGATCGCCCAAGCCGACGGCAAGGGCGTTCGACAGCTGGACGTCGGCATGTCGGCGTCCGAACCCTCGTTTCGGCCTCCCAACGGGGCCGAGATCCTCTTCATCGGCGACGGCGAGCAAGGCCTCGGCCTGTTCGCGGTCAACGTCGCAACCGAAAAGGTCAGGCAGATCCAGCTGATCCCGAACGGATTTGGCGTGGCGGGCCCCAGCTGGTCGCCGGACGGCTCCCGCATCGCCTACTGGAAGTGGGACGGGACGGCCAACGGCCTGACGGCCAGGACGCATGTCCTCTGGGCCGACGGGACCGGAGACCGCGAGCTCCCATCGCCCCCCGGCGCCGTGTGGAATGCCCACGCGACGTGGTCCAACGACGGCAATCGGATCTTCATTGCTCGCGCGTACACCCCGGGCTATGGCGATGTGCGCGGCGCGGTGGTGCCGGCTGACGGCTCCGACTTCGGCGTCGAGGTCGCGCCGGCCGGCGTCGAAACAAACTGCTGCGCGGCCTGGATGTGGTCGCCGGACGACACGAAGCTGCTCGGGAGGACCTCGCCGATCACCGGCACGCCCGACAAGCTCGTGATCATCGACGTCGCAACGCGGACGGTCCGCTCCGTGCCGTGGACGTCGACCAGCGATCCAACCTGGCAGCGGCTCACGCCCTGATCCACTGCGACGAGGGTCAGCCCGCGTCTCCCAGCTCCGATCTCGCATTCACAGAAGGGCAAGGCGGCCTTCTGCCGCACGCCCGACGGAGGACGAACATGAACCGATTCACCGAAGCCACCCGAAACCTGCTGCAGCGCCGTCGGTCGTTGACGGCCGGGGTGGTGGCCGCTCTCGGGTTGCTCCTCATCGTCGTCTCGATCGCCAGCGCGTCGCCGCCATCAGGCGTGACCCCGACGATCCTGGCACGCGGCAGCTACGACGCCTTCAAGGTGATGGCGTATCCCGACGCCGGAGGCCTCTTCAAGGCCGAGGCCAAGGCACCGATCGACGTCGTCGTTCGCCGCCACGAATACGTGGCCGGCGGCTCGACCGGCTGGCATGCCCACCCATATCCCGTGTTCATCACGGTGATCCAGGGCACGCTGACCTTCTACGAGCGAGACGACCCGACCTGCACGCCGAAGGTCGTCCACACCGGCGAGGGCTACGTCGATTCCGGTCGCGGTCACATCGGCCGGAACGAGACCGGCGCGCCGGCAGTCGACATCAGCGTGATCATGGCTCCGGTCGGCGCCGCGTTCCGGACGGAGCTGTCCGCCCCATCGCCCTACTGCGGGTTCTGAGTCCAGCGCGGGCCGGGATCAGGCGTTCGACGCCGGATCCCGGTGCGCGGCCTGTTGGCATGCGCCGAGATCGGTTGCTACGTCTCGGAGACTATCGGTGAGAGTCGAAGCCCTGTAGGACTTCAGGAGTCGCCCGTGACCGCAAGGATCCTCTCGCGGCAGTTTCACGGGGCGGAGGGCGCCGAGGCGTGGCGTGTGCTGCCCGACGGCGCCTATGCGTTTTTCCGGAGTGACTCGTTCATCGGGTCCGCCCGATTTATCGATGCGATCAGTGGACTCGTACGCGAGGGCAACGAGCCCGACATCGACCTCCGACGCGACGGCGTGACTGTTCTGATTCGCGCGTTCAAGGGTCGCGACTACGGCCTCGAGCAGAGCGAC
>VBFZ01000009.1:0-3980 GCA_005880805.1 Chloroflexota bacterium
GATCCCATGGGTGGACGATGGAGTCGTAGGTTTCCTGCTCAACGCGCGCTGCGTTCAGATAGTGGTCGATGACGTCCTGGCCGAAGATTTCGACGGCGGCCTTTGAGGACTCCAGCTCGCGAATCGCTTCATACAAGGCTCGCGGCATGCGTGGCACCCCGGTGGCCAGATACCCGTTGCCCTTGAACTCCGGCGCGAGCGGCAGTTCGTGCTCGATGCCGTGTAAGCCGGCCCCGACCATCGCGGCGTAGGTTAGGTACGCGTTCATATCGCCGCCCGGAAACCGGTTCTCAACGTGCAGTGACGGCCCGCTTCCGACGAGCCGGAACCCGGTGGTCCGATTGTCGCGGCCCCACACGACGTTGACGGGCGCCCACGACAGCGAGGCGTAGCGCTTGTAGGAGTTGACGTTCGGCGCGAAGTGGCTCATGACCTTCGACAGCCCGTACGGCAGGCCTGCGTCGTTGTCCGACGTGACGGGCCGGTCGGCATCCGCATCCCAGACGCTCATATGCAGATGGCCTGACGACCCGGTCCACGTGTGGTCGGGCTTGGCCATGAAGGTCAGCCCCCAGCCGTTGAGGTAGGCGATCTCCTTGGCCCCGTGCTTGAACAGCACGCTCCGGTCGGCCGACTCGAGGACGTGGTCGTAGCGGATGTTCACCTCGTGCTGGCCGGGTGCGGCTTCGCCCTTGGAAAACTCGATCGGGATGCGGGCCGCCGTCATTTGATTGCGCAGCAGTCGGTGGAGCGGCTCGGCCTTGGTCGCCTGCAGGAGGTGGTAATCCTCGTTGTAGTAGCCGAACCGCTCCGGGACCGTCCAGCCCTTCCCGTGGAGATCGTCCCAGGTGTCCTTCAGGACGTAGTACTCGAACTCGGAGCCGGCCTTGACCGCGTACCCCAGAGCTGCCGCCCGTGCGACCTGGCGCTTGAGGATCGTCCGCGGGCTGACCGGGATCTCCTCGTGGGTTGCCTCGTCGATCGTGTCGGACAGCACGAGCGCGGTCTTCTCGAGCCATGGCAGGACGCGCAGCGTGTCCCAGACCGGAGCCGCGATCCAGTCGCCGTAGCCGGTCTCCCAGTTCATCAGGCGGAAGCCGTCGGGCGTGTTCATCTCCATGTCGGTGCCCAACAGGTACGTGCAGAAGTGGGCCCCGTGGTCGATGACGCCGTTCAGGAAGGCCTCCGCCTGGACGCGCTTGCCCATCAGGCGACCCTGCATGTCCGTGATCGCCACGATGAGCGTGTCGATGCGCCCGTCGCGCACCATCGCCTCCAGCTCCTGCTGGCGCGGGTGTTTTTCCGGGTGCGCCGAGTTCCCGGAGTGCTCCGGGTGCGCTTCGACGGTGGTCATGGTCGGTGGCCGGATCAGGCTGGAGCGCGGCCCAGCTCGCCCGCCGCGTGGTCGAACTCGCGCTCGATTTCCGTCAGCTCCTCCTCGCGACCCATGACTCGCGGACCCTGGAACCGGGCGCGAGCCCAGCCGAAGTAGTAGACGAGGAGCACGGCGAACGTGCCGACCATGAACGGCCACGAGATGTTGCCCGAGGTCGGGAAGCTGAACAGGACCATCAGCACGACGACCCAGATGACCGAGATCCAGGCGATCGGCTTGGACCACCTGCCGAGGTTCCAGACCCGATGGCGAAGCCAGTCGCTGGTGGTGGCGCCGAGGTAGATGCATACACCATAGGCGGCGTACAGGAAGATCGTGCTGATCGCTGTGACGATCACGATCGCCTGGCCGCCACCGACGACCCCGGCCACGAGCGTGAACAGCCACGCCACGACGACGATCGCGGCCAGCGAGTTCGCGGGGGTCCGGTAGCGATGCGAAACCTTTTTGAGCCAGCCAGCGCCCGGAAGGCCGTCATCACGGCTGAAGGCGAAGAGCATGCGACCGGCGGCCGCGACCGACGAGAGCCCGCAGTAGAACATCGCGATCGCGATCCCGGCCGCGAGCCAGTCGCCGAGCCCGACCCCGATGATCACAAACCGGTCGAGGTTGTACTTCAGGATCTCGATGACGGCCACGCCGCCACCGAAGTAGTACTGGCTGGCATCCGGCTGGAGCGGCGTCGCGAGCGTCGCCGGAAAGAGCTTCGACAGGTCGGGCAGGTGCGTCGTCAGCGCCAGGAGGAACAGGTACCCGACCACGGCCGAGACCGCGACCGAGAGGAAGACGCCCCACGCGCTGGCCATCCGGGCGCCGACCGTCTCCTCCGCGACGTGCGCCGACGCGTCGTAGCCGGTGTACGTCCAGTTGGCCTGGAGGAGCGAGAAGAAGAACGCGAGGACGAGCGGATAGGCGGTCGCCGGCCCATAGGCGAGATGGAGCGGCCCGATGTCGTTCGCCCAGGAGCCGCCCTGGTCCAGCGGCTGGATCGCGAACAGCTTCAGTCCGGAGGCGTCGGGCTGTCCGGCGAGGAAGATCAGGACGACGACCAGCGCCACGATCACGATGTGCCACCAGACGCTGACCTGGTTCAGCATGGCGACCACGTTGATGCCGCCGATGTTCAGGCCTAGCTGGATGAGCATGATCACGCCCATCGTCACGAGCTGGCCGGTCAGCCACGCCTGGCCGAAGACCGCAGTGGTGTTGCTGTAGTCAAGGTTGGCGTTCTTGAGGAGCGGCGTGACGATCGTCGCGTTCAGGAAGCCGGCCGCCGCGAAGTTGATGCCGGCGACGATCGCGAACTGGCCGATGAGGTTCAGCCACGCCGTCCACCAGCCCCAGTTCTTGTTCTTCATACGGCTGGCCCAGTAGTAGAGGCCGCCGGCAGTGGGGTAGGCGGAGGCGATCTCGGCCATCGAAGCCGAAATCGCCAAAACGAACACCGTGATGAGCGGCCAGCCGATCAGGACAGCAGCCGTGCCCGCCCATGCCAGCCCGTAGTCATAGAGGATGACAGCGCCGGTGAGGATCGAGATGATCGAGAAGCTGATCGCGAAGTTGCTGAAACCGCCCATCGAGCGGAACAGCTCCTGCGCGTAACCCAGCGTATGGAGGTCCTTTACGTCCTGCTGGATCTGCTGTTCCCGGGTCTGTGCCATCGGATCCTCCCTGACCGACGATCCACGCAGGCGACGCAGCGCCCGCGCGAACGGTCGACCTGCCCTCTCTGGTCGACGAAGCAATCGCGGAGACACGTACATCCGATCGGCGTGACGGCGGATCGGATGGGCGGACTATACGCGAGGCTGCAAGCCCTGGAACCGGCCGAGGGCGGGCGTCCCGGCAGGCGCGCCGCGCGCGCCGGCACTGGCAATACTCGGCGGCTGGTCGGCCGCCTAGAACAGCATCGTGGTGTCGGACGGGAACGAGAAGTCGAAGGCGTTCGGCGGGAGGGGAGCGTCCTGCGCGAGGTCCACGACCTCGGCGTCCCTGGTCACCTCCCCGCCGATCGATTCGATCAGCCGCACGATGAGTCCGGTCGCCCGATCGACGACGATCGAAATCCGGAAGTCGGGCCGATCGGCGGAGACCTCGATCGTCCGCGGGTGGTCGCACTCGAGGGTAAGCGCCTCGCGGCCCAACGCCTCCACCGTGCCCGGAATGTGGCAGCGGCCGGTCGAAAGCACGTTCTGGCAGTAGCCGGCAGGGTGAACGAACAGGTCGGGCAGGGTCTCCATCGGCAGCGGCGTGAGGGGCCAGTAGACACGGGACATCCCGGGGAAATCCTTGTCGAGACCGCGGACCATGTGGCGGACCGGCCGTTCGGTGCCGAGTTTGTTCGGGGCCGAATAGGTCCGCACGGTCTCGCCGTCAGAGATCCAGACCTCGAAGTTGCCGGCGATCCCGCGATCGGGCTCGGAGGTCGTGACCCGGGCGTGGCCGGGATGCCGCAGCAGCACCTGCGTGACGACCAGGTTGCCGCCGCGGGCGGTCAGGGTCCGCTCCTCGATCCGCATCCGAAGGGTGTCGAAACGCAGCTCGGCGTCTCGCATGTACGTGAACAGCTGCGGTATGTCCGGGA
>VBFZ01000009.1:3997-10696 GCA_005880805.1 Chloroflexota bacterium
CGAGCTCGGGGCGCGGACGCCCGCCGCGACTGGCCGGCACGAGCGCGGCGCGTTCCCAGGTCCGGGTCTCCGTCATCGGGCGGGATTGTAGCCGAGCAAACTCGCGATCCCTGCCGCATGTGGGGTCTGACCCGCTCCGATTGCTCGCCCCCGTCCGACCAGATTGACCGCGTTCTCGGGCGCATGCGACGCCTGACCTCGCGGCCGGGCTAGCCGCTGGTCCGGCCGCCCTCCAGGCCAGGCTCGGTCATTCGGGCGGGGTCGAGAATTGTGTCGAGGCGGTCGGCGGCGATGCCTCGCTCCGCCGCCAGCTCCCGAATCGTCCGCCCCGATCGAAGCGCCTCCTTGGCCAGCTTGGCCGCCTCGTCGTAGCCGATCACCGGGGCCAGCGCGGTCGCCAGCATCAGCCCCTGCTCCACGAGCTGCGGGCCTCGGTCCGTGGCGCGCAGCCCCTGGACGGCACGGACCGCGAAGTTGCGAGCCGACGCTCCCAGCAGCTCCACCGATTCGAGGAGTGCCACCGCGGCGACCGGCATCATCACGTTCAGCTCCAGCAGGCTGCCGGTCTGACTGAAGCCGATCGTCGCGTCATTGCCGATTACCCGCGCAACAACCATCGTCAGGCTTTCGACGATCACCGGGTTCACCTTGCCGGGCATGATCGACGACCCCGGCTGTGTCTCAGGCAGCGCAATCTCACCCAGGCCCGCCCGTGGCCCCGTGCCCATGAGGCGGACATCCGAGGCGATCTTCCACAGCGCGAGCGCGATCGATCGAATCCCGCCGTGGGCCGCGATGACCGCGTCGAGCGACGCCTGGGCGTGGAAGTGGTTGCCGGCCTCGCGGATCCCCAGGCCGGTGAGCTGGGCCAGCCTCCTGCAAGCGCGTGCGGCGAACTCCGGATGGGCGTTAATCCCCGTCCCCACGGCCGTGCCACCGAGGGGCACCGTCAGCAGCTCGCCCTGCGCGGCTCGTGCTCGGCGGATCGACTCCTCGACCTGGCCGGCGTAGCCACGGAACTCCTGGCCGAGACGGATCGGTGTGGCGTCCTGCAGGTGCGTCCGACCCGTCTTTACGACCGGCCAGAACTCTTCGGCCTTCGCCGCCAGCGACCCTCGCAGTACATCCAGCGCGGGCAGGAGCTCCTCCTCGACGGCCAGGGCGGCGGCCAGCTGCAGTGCGGTGGGGATCGTGTCGTTCGAGCTCTGGCAGCGGTTGACATCGTCGTTCGGATGGACCTTCGCGCCGCCCAGGCGCTCCGAGGCAAGGTGTGCGATCACCTCGTTGAAGTTCGTGTTCGTGGATGTACCCGACCCGGTCTGGTAGATGTCGATCGGGAACTGGTCGTCGAGCCCGCCCTCGGCGACCTCGCGTGCCGCGGCCGCGATCGCGTCGGCCTTCGCCCGGTCGAGCAGCCCCAGTTCGGCGTTCGTTTCGGCTGCCGCCTGCTTGATGAGAGCCATCGCCCGCAGGAAGCGGCGTGGGAAGCGCTGTCCGGAGATCGGGAAGTTCAGCACAGCGCGCTGCGTCGATGCCCCGTACAGCGCGTTTGCGGGGACCTCGACCTCGCCCATGGAATCCCGTTCGACGCGGGTGTTCGATGCCTCCGACGGACGCCTCGCGGTAGGAGTGTCGGCCATGGACGGATTGTAGGGGTGGCCCTGTGCACGCAGTCTGCGTCCTGAAGAGGCCGGATCGGAGGCCTCTCCTACACTGCCCCGAGATGGAGCTGATGGCCGAGACGTTTCGCAAGGTGATGGGTCACTTTGCGACCGGCGTCACGGTGGTCTCGGCGCTGGAGGGGGAGCGGCCATGGGGCATCACGGTGAACGCGCTCAGCTCCGTCTCGCTCGAACCGCCACTGGTGGTGGTTGCCTTGGACCGCAGGCGGAAAATCACGCCGACGGTGCGCGCCGCCAATCGTTACGCGGTCAACATCCTGGGCGAGGACCAACAGGCAATGGCGGACTGCTTCGCCGGCGCACCGGTCACGCCCGGCCGCGACGAGTTCTGTGGTGTGCGCTGGCATCCGGGACCGACCGGCCTGCCGCTCATCGACGGCGCGATCGCGACGCTGGAGTGCACGGTCGAACTGACCTTTTCCGTTGGCGACCACGACCTGTTCGTCGCCCGGGTCGACTCCCTCGCCAACGAGGAGCATCACGCGATGCCCCTGCTCTTCTACCGGCGCCGGTACCTGCGGGTCGAACGGGCGGCGAGCGTGGTGCCGGAGGGGAAGACCGACTGATGGCCACGGCGAGCGGCTGATGACGACGGCGACCGGCTGATGACGACGGCGAACGACGGATGACGACGGCGAACGACGGATGACGACGGCGACTGACTCGTACGTCCACGCCAACGGCGTCGAGGTCGGCTACGACGTCCACGGTGCGGGGCCGCCACTTGTCCTGCTCCACGCGGCGACCTCGACCGGGCCCGAGGATTTCGCGCCCCAGATCCCGCTCTTCTCGAAGGCATTCCGCTGCTATCTGCCCGACGCCCGGGGGCATGGCCGGACGCGCTGGGACGCGAGCCGGGGCTTCACGACCGAGTTGCTCGTCGCCGACCTGGTCGCGTTTGCCGACGCGCTCGGGCTCGAAACGTTCCACCTGATCGGCTTCTCAATGGGCGCGATGACCGCGCTCACGTTCGCGACGCGCTACGCCGACCGCGTGCGGACCCTTGTCATCGTGGGTATCACGACCCAGCGCGAACCGCGCGCCAGTGTCGCTCGGCGGCTCATGGACCCCGAGTGGATCGACCAGAACGACCCGGCTCGCGCGGCGGTGCTGGGCCGCCGCCACGACGTGCATCAGGGGGTCAATGCCTGGCGGCGCCTGCTGCCCGCGATCGCCGAGGACGTGCGAACGCAGCCGTAGCTGTCGCCGCGCGATCTGCGCCGGATCGACTCGCCTGCGCTCGTGGCGGTCGGCGACCGCGACCCATTTACCCCGGTCGATCACGCATGGGGCGTAGCGCGCTCGTTGCCGGACGCTCGCCTGCTGGTCGTCCCGGACTGCGGGCATGAGGTTCTCACTCGGCGACCCGGGATCTTCAACGAAGCCGCGTCGACCTTCTATCGCTCGACCGAGGACCTCGCCCGTCGCCGGGCGGCGGTGGCGTCGGCCGCATCGGGCCCGATGCCGGAATCGGGCCCGATGCCGGAATCGGGCCCATTGGCGGAATCGGGCCCATTGCCGGAATGAGGCGCCTAGGGAGCCCGGGGACGAGACACCGCGTTTGCGCAGGCGGGATACTGTCCGGCACAGCGCATTGCGCAGCAATCCTGGAGGGTGGATGAGCGAGGCTACGGCTCCGCCGCGATACGTGCGTGCCGAGTTCCCCGCGCCCGCGCCGGCGGGCAGCGGTGGCACGCGCGCGGAGTCCGTCGAGCACGTCGCGCTCGTGACGCTCGACCGGCCCGACGTGCTGAACGCCCTCGACTTCGAGCTGCTGCGCCAGCTCGTCGACGCCCTGGAAACCCTCGATCGGGACCCGGCCTGCCGCTGCATCGTGCTAACCGGGAGCGGCCGGCGAGCGTTCGCCGCCGGCGCCGACATCCGTGAGCTGGCGCGCCAGACACCGGTCACTCTCATAGCCGACAACGAGTTCGCGATTTGGGACGCGATCCGGCGGATCAGGACACCGCTCGTCGCTGCGGTTCGAGGCGTCGCCCTGGGCGGCGGCTGCGAGCTAGCGATGGCGTGCGACATGATCGTGGCCGCTGAGGACGCCCAGTTCGGCCAGCCCGAGATCCGCCTGGGTGCCATGCCCGGAGCGGGCGGCACGCAGCGACTGACGCGTGCGGTGGGCAAGGCCAGGGCGATGGAGCTGATCCTGACCGGACGACCGATGAGCGCACGCGAGGCCGAGAAGGCCGGTCTGGTGACCACCGTGGTGCCTGCGGAGGCAACCCTCGACGCCGCGCTCGAACTGGCCTCCCGGGTCGCCGCCATGGCCCCCCTCGCCGCGATCGCTGCCAAGGACGCCGTGAACCAGGCGTTCGAGGTTTCGCTGTCGGCCGGCCTGGAGTTCGAGCGGCGGAACTTCTTCCTGCTGTTTGCCACGGACGACCAGTCGGAGGGCATGGCCGCCTTCATCGACAAACGCACGCCTGCCTGGAAGGGCAGCTGACCGCGGCGCAGGAGGTTCGGAATGGACCGGGACGCATCCTGGGAGCGCGAGCATCCACGAGGGGTTGATCCCGACGAGGGATTGGCCGGCTCCCTGCGCGACGCTCCGCCCGACCCGTTCGCGCCCATCGATCCGGGCGCGCCCGTGAGCGGCCACATCCCGGCCCCCGAGGCCGCGGGTCACCCGGCGTCGCACGCGCCCGAGCAGGAGTGGAGCGTGGCGGCCGGCCTGATCGTGCCGGCCCTCCGACCGGTCGGCACACAAGGCGTGCCCCTTTCGGAGATCGACCCGGACGCACTCGCCGAATCGGCCGGCAAGACGCACACCCAGCCGCTGCTGGAGGAAGGACCGTGCGGGCTGGCGGTGGTCTACGCGATGGCGGGCGGCGGCTTCGACGTCATCGTGAATGCCGATCACCTCCTGTCCTGGCGCGTATCGACGGCCGAGGTGCACGACACCGCGATGCGAAACCTCGCCGAGTGGTCGGCCAGGGCACCCTGGACGGACGAGGTCTCCGGGGATCGCCGGCTGCTGTCGTCCGACACGGGCGATGGGAATGACGCGGCGCGAATCCTGTTGCCTGAGGTGCGCGACCACCTCGCCCGGGAGCTCGGCTTGGCCGGCCGGGTGCTGGTGGGGCTGCCGGAGCGTCATCTGCTCCTCGCGGGCACCATCCGGCCCCAGGACCAGGAGTTCGCGCAACTGTTCGCGGAGTTCGTGATCGAGCACTCCGGCGGCGCGGACGAGCCGATCGATCGACGGGTCTTCGAGCTGGTCGACGGGCAGCTGGTCGAGTTCGCAGGCTGATGGCCGAGTCGGGCGACGACCCGGCTGGGGGTTACCGGACCCTCGAATACGCGGTCACCGACGGCGTCACCGTCATCACGCTCAATCGACCGAATGCGCTCAACGCGTTCGATCGGCCGATGAAGCGCGAGCTCCTCGCGGCAGTTCGCGCGGCTGCGCGTGACGACGCGGTGCGGGCCCTGCGCGAGCCGTTCGGCGGCGATCATCCGACGCTCGCCGAGGAGCTCCGGCGGCTCTACAACCCGATCATCCTCGAGCTCCGACGCCTGCCCAAGCCGGTCATCGCTGCGGTGAACGGCGTCGCCGCCGGCGCCGGCGCATCGCTCGCGTTCGCCTGTGATCTCCGCGTGGCCGCGGAAACCGCCAGCTTCGTGCTGGCGTTCGGCCGCGTTGGGCTCGTGCCTGACAACGGCGCCACCTGGTTTCTCCCCCGGCTCATCGGGCCCGGTCGCGCGGCTGAGCTGATGCTGAGCGGCGAACCGCTGTCCGCCGCACGCGCAGAGGACCTCGGCCTCGTGAACAAGGTCGTCCCGGCCGAGTCTCTGGCGGGCGAAGCGATGGCCATGGCTCGGCGGCTGGTCGACGCCGCCCCGATTGCGCTCGCGCTCACCAAGCGCGCGCTCAACCGCGCGCAGGAGGTTCGGAATGGACCGGGACGCATCCTGGGAGCGCGAGCATCCACGAGGGGTTGATCCCGACGAGGGATTGGCCGGCTCCCTGCGCGACGCTCCGCCCGACCCGTTCGCGCCCATCGATCCGGGCGCGCCCGTGAGCGGCCACATCCCGGCCCCCGAGGCCGCGGGTCACCCGGCGTCGCACGCGCCCGAGCCTGCGCTGGCTGCTCGCCGCGGCGGTGACGGCCTACGTGCTGTACATCACGCGGAACTGGCGCTTTCCGGCCTCGAACGGGGTGACATTCCCGGGACTCTGGGCGGGCCTCGTCGTCGGCTCGAGCGTCGTCTGGCGGGTGGCGCGAGGCCGTTTCGGGCCGGTCGAGTACCTCGTCGTCCTGGCGGTGTGGGGAATGGTCCTCGGCGACATCACGCAGTTCTGGAGCCAGGCGTTTCGCGATCTCCACATCTACGTGAAGGCCGGCGAGCGCTTCCTCGCCGGCGAGCCGGTGTACATGACGGACCTCCTTACGAAGCGGCCGGACGACCTCTCGAACTACCCCTACCTCTACCCGCCCTTGACGCTACCCCTGGTAGCGGGCCTCTCGCTGTTGCCAGGCGTCGTGGTGGACTGGGGCTGGCTCGGGCTTTCGATGGGGGTCGCGGTCTGGTCATTGCGCCGCTTTGGCCTCTCGTGGCCGTGGACGATCGCCGCCCTCATGTGGCCGCCTTTCCTGCAGGGTCTCTACGTCGGCAACGTCGCCGTGCTGCTCCTGGGCCTGTTCGCCGCGGCGCCGTATGCCGGCCGAGCCGCCGGCCTCGCAATTGCGCCGGTCTTCAAGCTCTACAGCGGCGTAGCAACGCTGTGGCTGGTCGGCGAGCGACGGTGGCGGGAGCTGATCGTTGGTGTCGCGTTCGTCGTCTTTGTCGCATTGGTGACCCTGCCACTGGTCGGGGTCACATCCTGGCAGGACTGGCTGAACGGCCTGCGGATCTATCGCCAGTCCGAGTTGGCTCTCCCGAACTACCTGTACGGGTTCGGCATGCCCCGCTACATCCCGGAGATCGCGTGGGTCGTCGTCGCGTTTGTCGTGGTAGTCGCGGCGCTGGCGGTCCGCGGCAAGCTCGGCCTCGCCCGGCTTGG
>VBFZ01000010.1 GCA_005880805.1 Chloroflexota bacterium
CAGCGTGAACCGCGCACCCGGCACGGCCCGACCGATCCACTCGAGCTCCTTCGGGGAGTCCGCGTACACGCCAACCAGGATCAGCCGCCTGCAGCCGCGCTCCGAATAGCCCGCCCAGATCGCGGCGAGATTCCGTTCCGTGATGGCGCTCAGGTCGTCAGGCACGGGATAGATGCGATCGAGCTCATCGGTGTCGATCACCGCGTGAGCCTCGCCGCCCCCGCGAAGCTGGTCCGACGCCTCGAACGCCGTGACCGACTTCCCCACTCCGGCCGGCCCCGAAACCACGAGGACATCCACCGGCCTCATGTCCAACCGAAAAGCGCCCTCCAGCTGCCGGCCTTGTTCTGGGCGCGACCTCGTGCCTGGGTCGGCGAACCTGCGCCCTCGGATATCGCCGTGGCTGTTGCTCCACGCTCAAGGGTGCGGATAACCAGTTTCGAGGCGCGCCACGTGCCGCCGCTAACGGACAGTTTGGCGCGTTCCTGCCGGTGGGCGTAGTACCGCGGACCACAACCCCCTCGTTCCCGAACATGCAGGCCGCGCGCGAGCGTGCCTATGACCAGCCTTCCGCTCGGAGTACCACTGGGGGCGATTTCGCGAGGGCCAGGCGTGCGACGGTGAGCGGCGGACGATTCCGCCGGCGCCAAGCGTGCGTCGATTAGCGGCGGATGCCTCCGCGCGCCTTCGCCAGGACATCCCGGATCGCGTCGATGACGACGTCCGGCCTGTCGTCCTGAACCCAGTGGCCGGATCCCGTCGCGATGACGAGCCGGCCATCCGGAACCGACCGGACCGTGGCTTTCCAGAGGTCCATCGCGACCGTCTCGAGCTCGGCGCACTCACTGACCGGGGACAGCGGGCAGGGGTGCGTCGTGGCGGCGATCAGCACGAGCGGAACCGCTCCGAGCGGTGGCGCAGCCGCGACCTCTTCGTCGGTCCGCCCCCAGTCGATGCCCTCCGGATTCGCCGCGAGGGCGGTCGTCAGCGCCAGGCAATTCACGGACTTCAACAGCTTGCAGCCGAGCTCGACGAACCCGGGCGCTGGCGCAGGCTCGACAAGAACCAGCCCCGCGACGTCGGCGTGGTCCTCGGCGGCGAACAGCTGCATGTTCAATCCACCGAACGAGTGGCCCACGAGCAGGTAAGGCGGGTCGACTCCAGCGGTGTCGAGCAGAGCGTGGAGGTCGTCGACGACGTCCTGGCTCGTCCTGGGTCTCGGGGCGCGCTCGCTCGCGCCAAGGCCCGCGCGGTCGTACGTACACACGCGCGCGCTTCGAGCCAGCGGACCCACGACGCCATCCCACGTTGAGTGATCCGTCGCGAGGCCGGCGTCCATCACGATGGTCGGTGAGCCGGAGCCGTTGCACTCGAGGTACATCGCGCGGCCATTCACGTCGAACGTGCGCGCGAGGCGGTCGCTGTCGGCGGGCACCCGGCCCGCTGGACCGATCGGGCGCTGCGGCACGGCACGCGCAGGGAGCGGAACGGGTCGAGTGATCGCCGGCGAAGAATGGGGATTGGGCGCCTGGGTGCACCCGGCGAGCAGGACGAAGAAGCCGACGCAGGCAAGTCTTGTGCGTGCTCGCTTCATCGCCTCATCCCCGACGGCCGGATCTTGCCATGCGGGAGGCTGGCCGTCCGGGGCGGCGCGCGCTATGGCCCGGGTTGGCTACGCTCGGGAGGCTCTTTCGGGGTCAGGCGGCGATCGATAATCGGGGCAGCGTCGGCGAACAGCACAGGCCAAACGCGAGGAGGGCTTGACAGATGGCCGACTTCGGCCTCCAGGGGTTCCCGGCGCGGCCGGAGGGCGTCGATCGGATGACGCACTACCGGTCGGTGCTCGAGATGCTGCCGGACGCGTTCACCACCGTCTGGATTTCGGACCACTTCCAGTTCGGTGCCAAGCCGACCGTCGAAGGCTGGACGCTCCTGACATACCTCGCGGCCGCGTTCCCGCGGTTTCGGTATGGCCACCTCGTGCTGGGCCAGAGCTATCGCAATCCGGCGCTGCTGGCGAAGATGGCGGCGACGCTCCAGGAGCTAACCGGCGGCCGGTTCATCCTTGGCCTGGGGGCCGGCTGGCATGAGGAGGAGTACCGCGCCTACGGCTACGAGTACCCGAGCGGCGGCGTCCGCGTCGCGCAACTCGCGGAGGCGATCGAGCTCATCCGCTCGATGTGGACCGAGTCACCGGCGACCTATCACGGGACCTACTACCACGTCGAGGACGCGTACTGCGAGCCACGACCGGATCCGCCGATTCCGATCATGGTCGGCACCAACGGGAAGAAGGCCCTCGGCGTGACCGCGCGTCTGGCCGATTGGTGGAACTGGGACGGGCCACTCCGTATGAAGTGCTCCGAGAGCACTGCCAGTCGATCGGGCGGCCGTTCGAGGAGATCGTGCTCGCGGCCGGTGTCACGGTGAGCATGCCCGACGATCCGACCACCTTCAAGCCGACGTACGACCATGACTTCTACCCGGGCCAGGCCTTCTACAACCTCGGGCCGACGGCTTCGGAGGTCATCTCCGAGATTGAGAGGCTCGTGGATGTCGGCGTCAGCCATTTCCAGGTCTACTTCGAGAACCTGGCCACCACGCGGAGGTTCATCGAGGAGGTCGTCCCGGCGGTCCGCATGGAGATGCGCGTCAACGCATAACCGGCGCCACCAACTGGCGCGCCAGTCGCGCGCACGACATCTCAAAGATGGGATCCATCTGGACATTCGCCTCGGACGCGCGTACACCTACGCGCACCACCTGGAAGGCGACGAGGCGCAGTCTTACCCTGGCCGCCCAGCCTGCGCGGAGCCACTGGCGAACCCGATCCGGGTTTGGGGGATGGAGGGTTCACCATGGCACGGTCTCTAGCCGTCCTCGTCTGTCTCGCCGCCCTGCTCGCCGTTCCACCGGCGACCGCAGGCGCCCCTCTGCCCGGCGACGAGACGTCGACGGCCATCGCGGCGTCGGTCGGCACCACCCAGTACGACTCGACCGACATGACCGCGAACCCGGCAGTCGACCCCGCTGCGTGCGGCGAGTTCGAGGGCTTCAGCAACACGATGTGGTTTTCGTACACGGCAACCAGAAGCTCGGCCACGATCGTGGACGTCAACTCGTTCGTCTCGCCGGACGGCTCCACGGACTACCTGGCGATCCTGTTCGTCTACGCGCGGCACGGCTCATCGCTCGACCTCGTGGGATGCAACGCGTACCCCGCCACCACGAACTTCGTGGCCCAGGCCGGGACGACGTACCTGATCATGGTTGGCGCGCTCGGAGCGGACGATACCGGCGAGCCGGCACTGTCCGACCACGGCGGCACGTTCAACTTGATGATTTCGGCGATCCGCGGCCGCGTCCTGACCAGTCGCTTCCACGTGAGCGACACGTTCGTGGATCCCGATCTCTCGGACGCCTGTGGCTTCGACGTTACCGTCTCGTTCGACGACCGCGGCGCAGACAAGACGTTCTTCTCGTCGTCGGGCGTGCACATGGTCACGGGTTTCATCAACGGGGAGACGACATTCACTGCAGGCGGTCATACCGTGAAGTTCACCTACGCCGATGGCTTCCGCGACCGTCTGGACGGGTTGTTCACCATCGTGGGCCTGCCGCTGAAGGTGTGGCTCGACGGGAAGCTCCTGAGCGTCGATTCCGGCCAGCTGGTCCTCGACCAGGATGGCAATCCGGTCGTCGACCGGGGCCATCACCCCGTCTTCTACGAGGGAGTCGACATCTGCGCCCTTCTCGCCGCATAGCCGGCGTAAGCGACTCGGTCCGGGGCAATCCCCGGACCGAGCTCACCACCGATCGGTGATGCAGACCCTAAGCTTCAATCCATGACCATGGCTGCGATCGGTGCCCTGCTGTTCGCCGGGCTTTTGCTCGTATTCCTCGGGCTTTTCGCGGCCGGCAACTTCGTCATCGTGGTGACCGGAGTGGCCGCAATCGCGATCGCCGGGATCCTCAGCGTCTTCGCCCAGCGCCGAGTCTGAGACCCGCCCACCTCCACGTCACAGCAAGATGCCGCCGGGGCACCGGCGGCATCTCTGTGCTCTGCGGTTTCGGCTCCGGTCGAGAGACCGTGCCCGAAGAGGCTTAGCGGGTGGGTCGAGCGGGCGGCGTGACAGGAGCCGCCTGGGGGCCGTGGCTGCCGCGTGCGACGGTGCTCACGGCGCCACCGTGGTTGTTGTTCGCCCCGCCGACGGCGGTCTTGTCCTTGGCAACCGTCGAGACCGCGACGCCGTGGGCGTTCTGATCGTTCGTCGGTGCGTTCGTCGTTGGTGTGTTCGTCCCGGTGTTTTCGTCCGCGCCCGCTGGGGCACCATGCTCGCCTCGCGCGAGCGTGCTGATGGCGCCGCCATGGGTGTCGCTCGCACCGCCGGTAGCGGTCTCATCCTGGGCGAGCGCGCTGACGGCCTGGCCATGTGCAGAAGCGTCCGGAAGTGACGGCGCGGCGGCCGCGACGGCGCCGGCGGTGAGGGTCAGCCCTGCGATGGCGGCGAACGCGGCTCGGGTTCTCTTCACGACAAAGACTCTCCCAACTGCTTGGTCCCCGGCAGTCCTGTGGGGAGAAACGACGCGCCGCCGTTGGCGTTATCCGCGTGCCCTGAGAATTTGGTTAAGGTTCCCCAACCAACGGGATGAGTCTTTCGTACCCCGGCTCGCGCTACAGCGGCGTCCCGACCGGGATCACGTCGATGCCGTCGGGGATAAACAGGTGCCCGGCCGACCACGAGGCGGCGTCAGTTCGACCGTACTGCCAGACGATCCGGCCGGTCCGGGGATCGATGACGACGACGCGATCGCGGAAGTCATCGTTCAGGGCGATCGTGCCGTCCCCCAACTGGATGGCGAGGCTGGGGTGGTCGAGTCGACCGAGGCCGCCCGTCGGCGCGTAGCGCCAGAGCAGCCTGCCGCCAGGGCTCAGCCGGACCACCGCCCCCGGGTTGCTGTAGTCGACGAGGAGGACATCTCCCCGATTGTCGAGCTGGGCGTCCGACGGATAGGCGACCGGGGCATGGACGTCGAACACCACCCGGCCCTTCGAATTGAGGCGCACGACGTGCGAGCCGCCGATCTCGGTGACGAGCAGTCCGCCGTCCGGGAGAGGCGTGTCGCCGTTCGGGTTGTCGAAGCTGTAGGGCGGGTCGTGGACGCAGTGCCCGGTCTGGCCCAGCTGATCGACGATCCGCTTGGCCGGGCTGATCTGGAGGATGCGGCAATTGCGGATGTCGGC
>VBFZ01000064.1 GCA_005880805.1 Chloroflexota bacterium
GGTCTCATGGACCCGGTCGTGCGCCCGGGCGACCATGGCGTCGTTGACGACGGCGACGGCCGCGATGGGCCTCTCGCCGTGATCGACTGCGAGCCGGGCTTCGGCCAGGGCCTCGCCCATGAACAGCTCGTAGTTCATGGTCGGGATCATACAAGGCAGGTCGCGGCGGCGATGGCGCTCCGTTAGGATGGCCGTCGATGGCCAGCTCCCGTCGAATCGGCGTCCTCACGGGTGGCGGAGACGTCCCCGGACTCAACCCGGTCATCAAGAGCGTCACGTATCGCTCGACCGAGCTTGGCTACTCGGTGATCGGCATCCGCCGGGGGTGGGAAGGCCTGACCCACATGCGCCCCGGACCCGATCTCGACCCCGAATACCTGCGCAGGCTCGATCGGGACAACACGCGGACGATCGACCGGAGCGGGGGCACGGTCCTCCACACCTCGCGGACGAACCCGCGCAAGATGCGCGCAGAACGGCTGCCGCCGAACCTGTCGCCTGAGCGCGCCGCCAGCCTCCAGTCCGACGACGGTGTGTACGACCTGACGCCAATCGTCCTCGAGAACATCGAGCGGCTGGGACTCGACTACCTGGTGGCGATCGGTGGCGACGACACGCTGAGCTTCGCCCACGCCCTGTCCGAGCGCGGCATTCCCTTGATCGCGATCCCCAAGACGATGGACAACGACGTGCCGGGCACCGAGTACTGCATCGGGTTCTCGTCGGCCATCACGCGAGCGAAGGAGCTGATCGGGCGGCAGCGGACGACGCTGGGGTCGCACGAACGGATCGGGGTCTTCCGTATCTTCGGGCGAGACTGCGGCTTCACAGCGCTGTATACGGCCTACGTCTCGTCGGCCCGTTGTCTTATCCCCGAGTCGCCGTTCGACCTCGAGCCGCTGGTCGAAGTCCTGCTTGCCGACAAACGCCTGAATCCCAGCCACTACGCCCTCGTGGTGGCGGCCGAGGGCGCGATGTGGCGGGGCGGGCGCCTGACCGACGTCGGCGAGGCCGATGCATACGGCCACCGGCACAAGGCGAACGTCGGCGAGGTCCTGGCAGACGAGATCCATAGACGCTCCGGCGAGGAGACGGTCGCCAGCGAGCTGACGTACGACCTGCGAAGCGGCGAGCCGGACTCGCTCGACCAGATGGTCGCGATCACCTTCGCCAACGTCGCGATGGACCTCATCAGCGAGGGTCTCAGCGGGCGGATGGTGGCGATCCGCGACGGGAAGTACGCGCACATCGATCTGCCCGGACCGGGCGTCCCGCCCCGGCGGGTGGATGTGCCAACGATGTACAACGAAGCGCGTTTCCGGCCGCGCTACTCCGACCGGCTGGGCCACCCCATGCTGCCGGTCGGCCAGCCGGACGCCCTGCCGCTGGAGGTCGGGGCCGTCTAGGTCGTCGGGCTCAGTCGGGGCCTTCGAGCCGGGAACGTCAGCCGCTCTTCGTGGCGGCCCTCCGCTTGGGCGAGGCGGGAGCATTCAGGCCCGCGAGCTGCCGGATCGTTCGGGCGACGGCCGACATGTCCTCGTCGGCGTAGCCCTGTGCAATCAGGCTCGTCTCGATCTGCACACAGAGGGCGGAGATCGGAAGTGCGGCGCCGACGTCGGCCGCGAGGTCGAGCGCGATCTGCAGGTCCTTTCGATGGAGCGCGGTCTTGAATCCCAGTGGGTACTCGTTCGCGATCATTCGCCCGCTCCGGTTGGCCAGCACCCAGCTCTGAGCCGCGCCACCGCCTAGGGCGCCGACTACCTGCTCGACGTCGAGGCCCGACTTGAGGGCCAGGACGATGCCTTCCGCGACGCCCAGGTAAGTGCCCGCGAGGACCACCTGGTTGACGGCCTTCGCGGCCTGGCCTGAGCCGCTCGGGCCGAGGTGCGTGATGGTTTTTCCGAGTGCCTCGAGGATCGGTCGGGCCCGATCGACCGCGGCCGGCTCGCCCCCGACGAAGATCGTCAGGGTCGCCTTCTGGGCGCCCTCGGATCCGCCGCTGACCGGTGCGTCGACGAGCTGCACCTGCTGTTCCGAGAGTCGCTGGGCCGCGTTCCACGTGACGGTGGGAGAGATCGTCGAGCAGTCGATGACAAGCGAGCCCGGCCGGATGGTCGCGGCGATCCCGCCGTCGCCGAAGAGGACCTGCTCGACGTCGGGCGAGTCGGAGACGCAAATCACGACGACGTCGCTTTCGGCTGCCAGGGTCCCGGGCGTGGACGCCTCCTTCGCGCCGAGCTCCAGGAGCGGCCCGGCTCTTCCGGTCGTGCGATTCCAGACGGTCAGCGGGAAGCCGGCGCGGGCCAGGTTGGCGGCCATCGCGGCGCCCATCGTGCCGAGGCCAGCGAAGCCAATCCGTTCCACGATGAGATCCTCCCACCCTCCGGCTGCTTCGTCAGGTCAGGCGCGTTCCGTCGCCGGTCGCACAGCCCGACGAGAGGCCAATGCTAGCGGGAGCGGATTCGGGCGAGGAGCAGTGCGAGACCCGTCACGGCGACCGACGCGAGACCAGCCACTACGAGGGGCGAAGGAGGGGGCTCCTCGCGGCTGGCCTGATGAGGTGCAATCGCAATGGACGTGGTCGGCGTCGGCGCAGGGAGGATGTCGCCCGGCTGCGGCGCGGGTGTCAACCTTCGACCAGCCTCCACCGTGTCCCCCGCCACCTTCCGTTTTCGAGCCAGCTCGCGGGCGTTCTGGATGACCCGAATCTGGCTCTTTCGCGTTTGGATCCGTGCTGGGTCGACGGCTCGAGTGAGCGCGGCCGCCAGCTCGGCACCGGTCACCAGCAGGACGGCGGTCAGGTAGAACCAGAGCATGAGGACGATCACGCTTCCGAGCGAGCCGTAGGTGGCGCCGTAGTTCGCGAAGTTGGCGACGTAGAGGGCGAACACGAAGGTGGCGAGGAGCCAGCCAAGCGCGAAGGCTGTCGCGCCGACGAGGATGGGCCGCCAGGGCGCCGCGATGTTCGGTGCGAAGCGGTAGAGGATCGAGACCGCGACCACGAGGAAGAGGAAGACGAGCGGCCAGCGCAGCAGCTGCAGTGCTGTCCAGGTCTGTGCGCCGACGCCGAGCTGATTGGCGATCTGTTGTGTGATGAGTGAACCGCCGACGATCGTCACGAAGGAGGCCAGGACGCCCACGCAGGCGAGTAGCGTAAGGCCGATGGCGACCGCGTAGCGGGCCGGAATGGGTCGCGTCTCCTCGACGTCGTACGCCCGGTTCATGCCCTTCATCAGGGCGTTCGTGCCACCGGTCGCGGCCCATAGCGCGGCGATCGCGCCGATCGACAGCAGGCCGGGCCGCGTAGTGTCGATGACGCGTGCGAGCTCCGGTCGGAGGGAGTTGGCAATGTCGGGCGGGAGGTTGTCACCGAGCGCGGAGAGGATCTGACCGGTGGGGTTGTCAATCCTCAGCCAGGCCGCGACGAAGGCGCCCAGGGCTGCAACGAACAGCCCGAACGGGAAGATCGCGAACAGGAAGCGGTACGCCAGCTCCGCGCCCAGGCCAGGAACGTCATGGGCCTGGAACTGCCGCCACATGCGCTTTCCGACGCTTGCAATCACGCCGTAAGGGTCCCCGATGTCGCGCTACGGGAAGGTGGCGCGCGCATGCAGCAGGGATTGCATCTGGATAGAGGTTGAGTCCGCCTGATCCGCGCGACGGGATCGCCGGCAAAGGTGGCGCGCCCGGCGGGACTCGAACCCACGACCTTCAGGTCCGCAACCTGACGCTCTATCCGCTGAGCTACGGGCGCGCGTGTTGGGGGCTGGCGGAGAGGGAGGGATTCGAACCCTCGGAGCAGGTTACCCCACTCAACGGTTTAGCAAACCGCCGCACTAGACCTCTATGCGACCTCTCCGTCGGCAGCGTCGAGATCGTAGCACGGGGTCCTTCGGCTCCCGCCCGGTTACCCGGGCGATGCTTGCCTGCCAAAAGTGCCAGTGAGAGCTCTTATGCGCGGTCGGGCGGCGATGTTGGGGGCTCTGATGGAGCGTTTCATGCCGGGGCGAACGCGGCCGGGGACGTCCCGCCGCCGGATGTCGTCGGCGGGCCAGTGGAGCCGGCCAAAGGGCCGGCAGGAAGCTATTTGGCCGGAAACGAAGGGGTTGGGACGCGGGGACGGG
>VBFZ01000065.1:0-8600 GCA_005880805.1 Chloroflexota bacterium
TCATCGTCGGGAGCCCCTTCGAGACCTTCACCTCGGTCTACGGCGGGTCCTCGCAGATCCGACTCGGAATCGACTACATCAGGGAGGCGACCGGTCAAGGTACCAGCGCTGGGCTGGTCTACCTGGCCCAACAACTGCTCGGGCTCGAACCGCTCTTGCCGTTCATCGCCCTCGCAGCCGCGGCCGTCGCGCTCGCGCGCCGCGACCCCCGGCTGGTCGCGGTGCTCGCCGTGCTCGGCTCCGTGCTCGCGTTCTCGGTCGGCCTGTTCGTCGCCGGCAGCTCATTCGGCTGGCTTCGGTTCTCGATCACCGCAGTGCCGCTGGCCGTGATGTGTGCAGGGGTCATCGTCGCCGAGCAGCCATCCGCGATCGCCCGGCCGCGGCCGCTGCGTACGCGCGCTCGGGGCGCAATTGGCAGGGTCCTCGCCGCTGGAATCGTGGCACTCGCGCTCATCGGTGTCCCGTGGTCGTTGACGACCATGTTCGACCAGCGCCTGGCACGCGAGGAAGCCCCACAGCTCGCGGGTCTGGTCGCAGGCGACGCCGTTGTCCCGCACGAGCGTCTCGAAGTTCGGCTCGCCGGAGACGTCGCCCGCTACCTCGACTCGCAGGCGCTGCCCCGCGGCTCGGTCGTGGTCGATGTGGCGCTCGGCTTCTGGGTGGTTCTTCAGTCGCGCGATCCACAGCAGTTCGTGATCACGCCCGACCGCGACTTTCCCGCCATCGTCGCGGATCCCGGGGCATTCGAGGCTCGATATCTGCTCGTGTCGCCAGCCCAGGGCGCCGGAACCTTCGGGGCGATCGAGCGCTTCCACCCGGGGCTGTATGCCACGGGTGCCGGCATGGCGACGCTCGTCAAGGAGTTCGGTGAGCCCGGCGTTTCCGGACTGAGCTGGAGGCTCTACCGAGTCGACCGATAACCGTCACCGACCAGGTGGAAAGGGAGGAGTAATGCACAGGCACCATGCAGAGACCATCGACCGCCCGGACTTCGGTTCCGAGACGGCGTGGGCGGAATGGGTCCGTGACTACTACCGGGACATCGAGAGCTACGACTGGGTTGACGTGGCCGACAACGTCCGGGGCCTCGAGTCCTTCTTCCATCGAAACCGCCGGCGGGTGATTCGCAGCCTGCTGAAACGCTATCGCGCCCAGGGGCCGATGCTGGACGCCGGCTGCGGTACGGGTCTCAACCTGTCCTCGATGCCCTCGGGCAGCGTCGGGCTCGACATCAATCCCCGCAACCTCGCCCTGATTCGGAGCCGGCTACCGGATCGAATGGCGGTGGAGGGCGACATCGAGAACATGCCCTTCGGCGACGCGGTGTTCGAGACCGTCGTGTGCACGGAAGTCCTGGAGCACGTCCCGCATCCGGATCGCGCTCTCGCGGAAATCAGGCGTGTCCTGCGACCGGGCGGACTGTTGGTCGGATCTGTCCCCTCCCGCTCACTGATCTGGCGGCTTCGCTTCCTGTCGAGCACGTGCCCCGGCGAGGAGCCGTTCCACAACGAGTACCGACCGCCGGAAGTGCGGGCGATGCTCGGTGGCTTCGAGGTTCAGCGGATCTGGCTGTCCGCACTCCACTTCAACGTCATGTTTGCGGCCCGCCGGCCATCACTCACGCCTTGAGGGCTGCGCGCCGCCCAGGGTCTAGCGGCCGAACGTCCGAACCGCCGTCCTGACGAAGTCGAACAGCGAGCTCGAGTGGGCGATCGGCGCGTCGTCCATGAACGACCATGCGAAGAGGCCATGATCGACGAGGCTGGCGATGGATGACCTGGTCAGCAGGGTCCGCAGGTCCCGTTCGAAGACCGCATAGACCGTCGCCTGCGAATTCGAGTCGCCGTCCGGCATGTGGTGGGCGAGCATGACCGGGCCGTACGCACCGAGGACCCTGGTCATCGATCGGATATCGGTCACGTTGCTGTCGCCGGCCATCGCCTGGAAGCTCACGAAGTCCGAAGAGCGCATCGCGTCTGCGAAGTGCCGGATCATCGATCGACCACCGCCGATGGCAGGATCGTCCCAGCGGGTCTGCCAGCCGCCCCAGCCCAGGCTCACGCGAGCGTTTGGCGCATACCGGTGGAAGACCTGCGCCCGGTAGTAGGCATTGACCTGTGCGTTGGGGTTCCACGCGTTGTCGATACACGGATACGTCTGAAACTCGGTGAACAGCGTCACATAGAGCGGCGGCCCGGAGCGCGGCCCGCCGAACGTCACGGCCAGCTGGCGCATGTCGCCGAGCCACCGATCGGAGAGCGGGTATGGCCGACCGCACACCGTTCCCGTCGATGCGGTGAAGGTGGTCTCGGGGACGTCAGACCACGTGATCAGGTGCAGCGCGTAGCCAGCCGCACGGGCGCTGTCGAAGATGGATTGGTGCCAGGCGTCTGTCATCCAGTTGAGGTCGCTCGGCCCGTTGTACCAGCTGGAGAGCATGTGGATTGGCGCCTGGTGGGCGATCCTGGTGGCGCGGGCCACCTCCGCCTGCGTTCCAAGGCCGAAGAGCAGACGAGGGGTCGGCGCCGGTCGGGGCGTCGGTCTGGGCGTCGATCTCGGCTGACTGGTTGACGGGGCAGCACCGCTGCCGCCTTCGGCCCCCGTCGCCTTCGTCGTGGGCGCCAGAGACCGAGCCGGAGGCGGGCTTGGCGACGGACGGGGGGGTTTGACGGCAGTCGCGACACGCCCGGCGCTCGGGGCAGGGGTTCTGGCGCTCAGGACTGGACTGGCTGTGCCTGCGGCCAGGACCTGGCCGAGGGCCAGCACAAGCGAGACGAGGACCGTGCCTGCGGCGGACCAGCGCACCAGCCGGCCGGCGCTCCACCTGTTCCCCCGGGGGTCCTCGCCGACCCATCGGGTCCCGTCCCAGAAGCTCATCCGATGCCAGCTCCATTCGGCAGCCCGGCTGACTCAGGGAGTCCCGTGGCTTTGCGACCCCGCCTCGCGACGGGTGTGCTCGTTCGTGGTGCCTGATCTCGGTCGTGTGCGAGCTGCTGGTCAGCCGGCCGAGATCGCCAGGCGATCGCACCAGCGGCAGAACCTTATGGCCACGACGGTCGCGGGCACATAGCGGCTTGGTCCCGAACGCGGCACGAAAGTGGTCCGGGCCGAACGGGGCAGCCAGCCGACGAGCAAGCTCCGGCTCGCCACGGGGAGGCGCTCAGGCCGCGGACTCTTTCTCGAGCCCCAGCTCGGCGGGGTCGAACGCATCGACCATGAAACGCGAGGGCGCCGCGGGGTCGTAAACGAGCGTCAGCGAGCGGCGGGCCCGAGTCCACGCCACGTAAGCAAGTCGTCGCTCCTCTTCGAGTGCCCGGACGGGGTCGGCCGCCTCCGCGAGGGCCCGCGCGCTGGGGAAACGCCCAGCGTCGAGCCCGATCACGATCACGTGGTCGAACTCGAGGCCCTTCGTCGAGTGGACCGTTGCAAGGGTGAGATCGGCATCATCGCGCCGAAGCTCGGCGAGTCGAAGCCGCTGAACCGCGACAGCCTGGTCGAGCTCCTCGAACGTCGCGAACCCAGGCGCCCACGCCAGGAGGGCGGCGACCAGGTCGGCTCGATCGAAGCCTTCGTCATCGACGACCTCGCTGGCCAGGTGACTCTCAATCGCCATCGCCTGGCGAACGGCGCCGAGCCTGAGGAGAAGCGGCAGCTCCGGCCGGGTCTGACGCGCGACGTCGAGCATAGTATCCAGCTCGGGCGCGTCCAGGAGGAGCGGTATCCGCGGGGCCCGAAACGCCAGACCCAGCTCGAGCGCAACCGTCACTGCCGGAAGGAGCTCGCGGTTCGTGCGCGTGAGGATCGCCCGGGTGCTGCCGTCGTCGGGCAGGCCGACCAGGGCACGCCGGATTCGCTGCGGATCGTCGGCCGAGTCGGGCGCCAGGACGAGGCGCCCTGCCGCCCCCTCACGCGCGCGAACGATCTTCGTAAACCGCTCGCGGTTGGTCGATACCAGTCGCACGGACCGCGACACGACTGGCGCCGGGCACCGGTAGTTGGTCTGGAGGTCGAACCGCCGAAGGCCGGGCAGGGCAGCAGCCAGCGACAGCACGCGCCGGACGTCCGCGAGCCGCCAGCCGTAGATCGACTGGTCGTCGTCCCCAACCAGGAAGATCCGATTGGCAGGCGCGGCCAGCAGCAGAGCAAGCTCGAGCTGGCTTCGGTCGACGTCCTGGACCTCGTCGACCAGGAGCTCGGCACAGCGGCTACGCCACCGTGACAGCGCCCCGGGATCGGCCGCAAGAAGCCGAAGCGCGCGGGCGACCAGGTCGTCGAAATCGAGCGAGGCCTCGACGGCCAGCTCGGCCTCGTACCGGACGAAGGTCTCCGCCATCGGGCCTCGCGAAGGGTCGGCGGCGACCTCTTCGACCGAGACCTGCAGATCGAGCTTCAGGCGGGAGAACGCGTCGTCGAGTCGACGCCAACCCGCGGGACCGATGCCCGGGAACAGCCGCCGGAGGACACCCATCCGATCGACCAGCGGCTCGACCGGCCGTCCGGCATCGACCAGGATCTCGCGCCCGAGCGCGTGGAACGTCCGCACGCGCACCCCCGCGCCCACCTCTGCGCCCAGGCGCGAGGTGATTCGACGTTCGAGCTCTTCGGCCGCCCGCTTGTTGAAGGTGATGGCGCAGACCGTCGCCGGATCGACCCCACGGCCGAGCAGCCAGGCGATCCGGGCAACAAGGGTCGTCGTCTTGCCGCTCCCGGCGGGCGCGACACAGAGCACCGGACCTGGTGCGGTCGCCGCACTTCGCTGGTCGGGGGCGAGGCCATCAAGCAGTTGCCACACCTCCGGCGTCATCTGCGCGGAGCCTAACCACGGCGTCTCATCACCGGCTCAACCAGCTGGTACCCGCGCGTAGCATGAACGTCGCCTGGCTCGAGGGGAGAGCGCTCGTGGCCCCAATCGCAGCCCGTTCGTCGATCGACCGGCAGATTCGGGGCGGCAACCCGTTGAGCGGCGGCAACGGGATCGTGTCCCTGGGGCGCTACGGGGTACATCGGTGCGGTGCTGCTCCGTTGACCCCCGTACTCCCGTCCTAGTACTACTGGCGACCCAGCGCGTCGCGGCGGATCTGGGGACCACCGCGAGCGCTGGGCCATCTCGGGGACAACCTCTCGAGCGCAAACGCAGAGTCGGGGAGCGTCGAACAATGGAGCCCACACCGTTCAGACCCGGCGGAACCGTCAGGGTCGAACCCATCGCCGCCGACGCCGCCTACCGCGAAGCGCCGGCGCCCTCGATCGAGGACTTCGTCCCCGCTCTAACGGACGGCGAAACCGCGCTCCAACTGGCCCCGACCACGACCTACGACGTCTACATCCAGCTGCTCGACCGGGGCATGTCCGGACGAGAGGCCGGCAACCTGACGGCGTTCGCGTTGGGAATTCAGCCGACCGAGCCGTCCTGGACGGTCGAGGAGATCAATCGACTCCTCTTCCTGCGCGAGGTGGATCGCCGGGGCGGTTTCCCGGCCTGATCGCCGGGCGTTCGCGGCAGGCCTTCGGCCGCCTAGCCTTTCGACTCGGGGCGGTCCGGCTCCTTCGTGTCCCGACCCAGCAGCGTTCCGATCAACCGCTCGGCCCGAAGCCGGCTGCTCGAACCTTCTCCCTGCGCCTCAGCAGGGGCAGGCCCCATGACTCCGACCATTCGCGCCGGCGTGCCGTCCGCGGCATCGCCAACGACCCGAGCAAAGACCGTCGAGCCGGCCTTCTGGTCTCCAGAGAGACTGTCGAGCGTGGGAAACCGAGGACGGGCACCCGCGTGGCGCGCGATCGCCAGGGGATCGACCTCAGCCTGGAGCCCTTCGAAGAACCGGTCCACATCCGCCCTGTGGGCCGAGACCGCGGCATTGATGAGCTCAACTTCACGGTCGAGCCGTGACTGGTGCTCGTCCAGTCTGGCCTGCAGCTCGATGCGCCGTGCCGCGATCCGTGCCTCTCGCTGGCCGCGAAGACGTGCGATCTCGGCCTCGGCCCAGGCATCGATGCCTTCGATGTCTCGGTCCGCGACCTCGGAGAATTCGTCGGCCTCCGATGCGGCCCGCGCGACGAGCCCCTGGATATGCGTCTGCCGGCGCTGCTCGGCCATCTGAGAGGTTCGGACGTGCTCGGCTCCAACCGCGACCTGCATCGCATGGGCGAGCTTCGAGAGGAACGTTGCGACGTCGTCCTCGCCTGCGTCTGCGTGGGACCCCTCGACGGGATCGCCGGATGCGCTGGTCAACGTGTCCAGACTCGCGTCTGACTTGGTAGTAACCATCTCGATGCGCCTCGCCTCGCCCGACCGGCAGCCAGGTCCCGGTACTTCCGTAACGTGCCGGCGGGGGCGAGATCAGAGGCCCCCGACCGCCGAATATGATTCCGACATGGGAGCGCGCGCCCGCGCGGGGAGTGCGGGGATTCTCGACGAGGTCCTGGTCGGCGTGGTCGTCGTGCTGTCGGTGGCCAGCCTGGCCATCGTCGCGGCGCCGCAGCTCGAGCTGCTCGTCGTCTCGCGTGACCTCGACATGGTCATCAACTCGGTCGCGACCGTTGCCGCCGGCGCGATCGCCGCCCTCGCCTGGATCAGGTTCAAGGAGGGCGGCCAACCCATCATGCTGTTCCAGGCGGCCGCATTCACCGTCCTCGCTGCCTCCAACGCCGTGTTCATGGCGATCGAGGTCCTCGGCTACTCGATCCAGTTCGGCAGTTCGCCACTGGCGCCGACGCAGACCCCGATCTACGCCTGGTGGATCGTCCGGCTGACGTCCGGGATCCTGCTCGTGGCGGGCGGCCTCATCGCGCTCAACGATCGACCGGCACCTCGCCGACCGGTGCTCGTGATCGCCGTCCCGAGTCTCGTAGCCTTCGCGCTCATCGCGCTGGCGTGGCGGTTCAACGACATGCTGCCGGTCATGGCGGAGCCCATGTCGATCGCCGCCCTCGCCACGGACCCGAACGCGCCTCATCTCCTCAGCGTCACGCTGATCGGCATGCTCGCGCAGCTCTCCGTGGGCGTAGCCTACCTGTGGGGAGCGGCGCTGTTCCGGCAGTTGCAGCCCTGACCATTGGTCTCGCGATCGCGGCCTTCAGCCAGATCCACTTCGTCGCGATCCCCGGCGCCTATGGCTCGCTGGTCACCGCGGGCGACATCCTCCGACTCGCCTTCTACGTCGTGATCCTGCTCGGGGTCGACGCCGACGCGCGCGCCGGCCTCCGCGAGCTGCGAGTCGCCAACCGGGATCTCGAGCGGCTGCGCCGGATCGAGGTCGCGAACGCGGCCGCCGAAGAGCGCTCGAGGCTTGCCCGCGAGTTCCACGACGGGCTGGCCCAGACGCTCTGGTTCGCCAAGCTGAAGGCTGGCCGACTGTCGTCGGTCGACGGGTTGCCGGACGAGGGGCGGGAGATCGCCGGGGAAATCGGTGGCGCGATGGACACCGCGCTCGCCGAGACCCGCCAGGCTCTGCTCGCCCTGCGCGCGAGCGCCGAGGGTGGGTCGCTGCCCGAGGTGCTCGGGAGATACGTGGACGACTTCGGTGAGCGGTTCGGTCTGCGGTCGGAGTTCACCTTCGATCGGGACCTTCCGTGGCTGCCCGTCCGCAGCCAGGCCGAGCTGATGCGGATCGTCCAGGAGGCGCTCAACAACGTTCGCAAGCACGCGGATGCGACACTCGTACGCGTGCACGCGGAGAGGCAGGACGGCCACCTCGTCCTGACCGTGAGCGACAACGGGCAGGGCTTCGATCCTGCCGCGCCGCGCATCGGCGGATACGGGCTGCAGGGCATGACCGAACGCGCGGACCTGATCGGCGCCAGCGTCCAGGTGACGTCCGCGCCCCAGGACGGGACAACCGTCAGCGTCGAGGTCCCGCTCGAACGTGAGCCCGAGCCGGTGCGAGGACCTGATGCGGCCTGACGCGGCCCCCAAGCCCGGTGCGGGTCGCGCGCCCAAGGCCGCCCGGGAGGCCTGACGTGGCGCGGCAGAACATCCGCGTGATGCTGGTCGACGACCACGCTCTCGTTCGCTCGGCCATCCGCCAGGCGATCGCGGGGCCGGATCTCGAGGTCGTCGCCGAGGCGGCGTCGGCCGAAGACGCCATCCGGCTGGCGCCTGAAGTTCGGCCGGACGTCCTCCTGCTCGACATCGACATGCCGGGCATGACGGGCCTCGGGCTGCTCCGGGAGCTCCAGCCGCGACTGCCCGAGACGAAGATCGTGATGCTCACGGTGTAGGACCTCGATCCGGCGGCCCTGTCGCGGACCATTCGGGCGGTGGTGGACGGCGACCTCGCGATGCCGCGCCGCTTTGCCGCGCATGTCATCCGGACGCTCGCGTCAGGGGCGCCGCTGGTCGGCTCCGAGCCGGATCTCCTGGATGCCCTCAGCAGTCGCGAGGAGGAGGTCCTCCGCCTGCTGTCACGGGGGTTGACCGACCGCGAGATTGCGGAGGCGCTGACGATCTCACCCCGGACAGTCGAGTCGCACGTATCGAACGTGCTCCACAAGCTGGGCGTCCGGAACCGGGCGGAGGCGGCCCGACGCTATTCGAGTCGAGGAGACGGCGCCTCAGGCTGAGCGGCCCGGAGCCTGACGATCAGGCGCCGACCCGGAGCGGC
>VBFZ01000065.1:8628-9788 GCA_005880805.1 Chloroflexota bacterium
CCAGCCGGCCCCGTTTCGAAGCGTGATCAGCAGCCGTTCGCCAGACGGCCCAACCTCGTCGATGGCCGACAACTCGATCTGGCGCGTTTCCCGGGCGCCGGCGTGCACCAGGCGCTCGGACGTCAGATACAGCCGGCCACCGACGGGCCCCACGCGCACCCCGTCGAAGATGTCGAGGAGGGCCTGTGGCCGCATGGCCACGAGCTTCTCGCCCTGACGGAGCAAAGGATTCACGGTTTCGTCGGGCGCAATGTCCGGGAGTCCGGACTCGCGGTAGTGATGGCGAGCTGCCTCGGCGGCGATCTCGTCGTCCGCGATGCGTTCGGCGATCTGGTACGCGTCGCCAAGCGCGACGCCGGGCAAAGGGCCCTCGCGAAAGATTTGAGTCGAGGGGTCGACGCCGTCCACGGACACGGCGGCGTCGGCCGCGGCGGCGCCGACCACCTCGTCGGGGGATTTCTGCGTTAGTCGGGGCTCGTTGGGATTTCGCACCCCAGCAGATTAGGTCGGGTCCATAGCCGAAGCCATCGGGACATCTACTGATCGCGCTACGGAAAGCCGCCTCCGTGGCCTCGGCGGCCGGGTCGGTGCGCGCGGGCACCATGTCAGGGATCGGGCTGCTCGGCGACCGCACCTGAACACACACTGCCGCACCTGAGCAACCGGGTACGGACCGCCCGAATCCGTACACGGCTCCGTGTCATCCCTGATTGCCGCGAGTCGGCAGCCAACTACCGTCCGACAGACCGCCGACTGTGGGCGGTGCATTCGTTGTTGCGCTCGTCACGGCGCATCACACAGGGGGTCAATCGCCAATCGCACTCCGCCTGCCCGCGGAGAGGGATCGCTTCGGTTCGGCCAGGGGGCCGAGCCGCAGGGGTAGACGGGAGAGCTGATCGATGAACCGCCGGGTCTGGGTTCGATGTCTGGTTCTATTGCAAATCGCACTCATGGTGGCGTCGCTTATCGCGCCATCGGCGACTTTCGCAGTCGATCCAGTCCCATCAGCTGATCCATCACCGGCGCCTTCCACCGAGCCCGCCAGTTCTCCCGACCCCTCGCTCGACGTAAGTCCCGCCCCTTCTGCCGCACCCTCTGTCTCCCCATCAGTTGAGCCCTCGGTCGCCCCATCACCCGCGTCTTCTGTTCAGCCGACGACG
>VBFZ01000018.1 GCA_005880805.1 Chloroflexota bacterium
CGCGAACGCCCGCGGACAGGCGCACTCGAGGGCGCGCACGAACCTGGTGGCGCGCCCAAGCTCGAGGGCGCGCACGCTCATCAACTGAGGCCGACACGAAGCGGCCGTTACATCCGCCGCGAACGCCCCCAGCGTCGCGGCCAACCCCTGATGCACGGGCTCGACGCCCCTTCTTCCCCCGGAGTCGGAAGAAAGGATCCGGACGCCCTGAACGTCCGCTAATGCGGGAATCCACCCTTTATGCCCGGGTGGGGGCACGTCCCCTGGCGTGCGCAGCTCTGACATGAAGGCGCGCTACGTGGCCGGAGTGTGCTGGTACCCGAGTACTACGTCAAGGGGTTACTTTTGGCAGACCGTTATCTTCGTGACAACGTTTGTGTCAGCTGGCCGACAGCTCCCGCAAGCGCCTCGAAGGCCTCGGGTTCGGTCGTTGACCGTGAGCTCGAGCCGCGGCTTGCCTACCTTTGACCTCGGCGCGCCACGGCTTTGTCGTCGGCGGATGTTCCCTGCCAGCGGGTGGTCGGACGGTTGGACTGCGAATACCCGCATCGGCGGCAATAGGACGCGGCCGCCGAGTGCCGGTACCCACAGCGAGGGCATGAAACCGTTGGGGCCTCGTCGTCCAGGATGGTCGTCCGGCCGTCGACGCCTGTCGTGATCACCCGGACGCGGAGGGGCGCGTCACCGGGTCGCATCCGACTTCCAAGCGCCGCCACTTCTTCCGCCGGTTCCCATTCCTCGTCCACCTCGGTCGGGCCCGGCCCGACCGCCACCAAGCCGCGTCGACCGTTGCCCGATGCCAGGCTGGGGCCAAGATCCCCCTCATCGTCCCAGTTAGCCCGGACGTCTACGGCCATCGGGCGCGCATGCGCGATCGATCGCTCCTGCTCCGTGCGCCCGCGCTGCCGCCGCGGGGCGCTGAAGACGAATGCGACGAGCCGACGACCACCGGCCTTGGTCCGTTCGACCAACCCCAGCCGGCCTTCGACCGGGCGATCGACCTTCGGCAGGCGCTCGGAGAACAGCTGGAAGGCTGCCAGCAGCAGCAGCGGAACGAGAACCCCGGCCAATACACCAACAAGGATCGAAAGATCCATCACAGCCCATGTCGTGGCGCATCGCCCGGCTGGCCGCGCGCCTTGTCTTGCGGGCGCTGAACGCCCCCTATCAATCCCCGAATGTGACCTGCTCGGGGAAGACCGACGAATCGGCAACCGCTCGCAAGCTCGCATGGACAGTGTCGCTCAACTCGCAGTTGTCTGCCGCAGGGATTTCTCAGATTGCCCGGCGACGTCTCCGCGGCAGGGGCTCGTCCGATCACGGCGACTGCCAGCGGAACGGCCTCGCGCCGCCGACCGGGACGGCGGGCAACCAACGCTATACTGCACGCCCGCTCGATTCGGCCTACGAGGTGCCCCGTGGACCTTCGACGTCAGCTCGCCGTACTCCGCTCCCGGTCGCGCCTCATCATCGGCTCGGTGCTGCTCGCCGCGATCGCAAGCGCGCTGGTCAGCCTGGCTCTCCCGAAGGTCTACCAGAGCCGGGTCACCCTGGTCGTCGGCCAAAGTCTCGCGGCGGTCAATCCGGACATCAACCAGCTGCTCGTTTCGCAGAAGCTGTCCGAAACGTACGCCGAGGTGGCGCGGACCGATCCCGTCCTGCAGGCGGTCTCCAACCAGCTGGGTCTCGGGGTAAGTCCCGACAACCTTCGAGGGCGCGTTTCGACGGACGCGCCGCGTGACATCACCCTGCTGCGAATCACCGCCACGGACGGGGACCCGAACCAGGCGGCCCGAATCGCCAACGAGGTCGCCAACCAGCTGATCAAGCTGTCGCCGACCCTCCAGGGCCGCAACCCTGCGATTGAGCAATCGATCGCCTCCAACCTCACGGCCCTGCAGCAGGTCATCGAGGACACGCAGACCCGGATTACGGCGCTGCTTAACAACACCTCCCGGACGAACGCCGAGGACCAGGAGCTCGCCGACTTGCAGAGTCGCCTTGTGACGTTGCGGCAGACCTACGTGACGCTGCTCGGCATCTCGACCGGCTCCGCCGCGAACTTCCTGACCGTCGTGGAGCCGGCGCGGGCGCCGACGGATCCGGCTTCACCGCGGCTGCCGATCAACACGGGGATCGGCGCGCTGATGGGCCTCCTCGTGGCCGTCGGACTTGCACTGCTGATCGACCACATGGACGACACGGTCAAGACAGCGGAGATTGCCGGCGAGGTCACGGGCCTGCCGACCCTCGGGACAATCGTCCGCATGCGCCTCGCCACCGGACGCGAGAAGTTCTACTCGCTGCCAACGCTGTTATATCCGCGGTCACGCGGCGCCGAGGCCTTCCGGACCCTGCGGACGAACCTCGACTTCGCACACGTCGACGGACCCGTCAAGACGATCCTCGTGTCGAGCGCGGGCCAGAGCGAGGGAAAGACGACGGTCAGCGCGAACCTCGCGATCGCCCTCGGCCAGGCCGGGCGTTCGACGATCCTGGTCGACGCCGACCTTCGCGTCCCCGAGCTCCACGACTACTTCCAGCTGACAAACGACCAGGGGCTCACGTCCCTGCTGCGGGATGAAACACTGCCGGTGAGCGCCGTCGCACGCGAGACCGAGGAGCCCAGGCTCCGCGTGGTGACCTCCGGTCCGGTCCCACCGAACCCCGCCGAGCTGCTGGGGTCGCAGCGCATGCGCGGCGTCATCGAACGACTGAAGAACGCCGCTGACGTGATCGTTTTCGACAGCCCGCCGCTCTCCGCCGTGACGGATGCCGCGATCCTCGCCAGCGCGGTGGACGGCACGCTCCTGGTCGTCGATGCCCACCGGACCCGCCGCGACCTGGCCCGGGGCGGCGCAAACGCCCTGAAGCGGGTTGGCGCTCGAGTCCTGGGCGTCGTCCTCAACCGTGTCTCCGGGGGCACCCTCGACGTGTACGGGCCGAGCTATTACGACGAGGATCGCGCGGCCCGACCGAAGTCCCGGAGTGGTGCGGGGTCGCGGTCACGCGAACCGAAGCCGGGCACCCCACGCGTTGCGCGCGCACCCGGGGCGGCAACCTCCCCGGCACCTGCTCAGGCCGCGGCCGGATCCCCGGTCGCCGCTGGCTCGATCGCGTCGTCTGTCGCACGGCCGCCGTCGACGTCGATGCAACCAGCCGCCCCCCGAGCCGCGACCTCGCCCCCCCCGTTCTCGCTCCCGGCGGCTCCGGTGGCGAGGTCGTCTGCGGCGGCGCAGTCACCCGCGCCGCAACCTGTTTCGCCGAGGCCCGTCCCGCCGCGGCTCGCACGGCTCCCACGGCCACCCCAACGCCTGCCCCCTTGGCCGCCGCACCGCTGGGCGCGCCGCCGGCTTGGGCAGCATCGGGGGGGTTACCACCGGCCGAGAGCCCGACGACGGATCCCGCGCCTGTCAGCATGCCGAGAGTGATCACCCCGCGCGTCGCCACGATCGCAACACCGAATCCGAAACCCGCCCCAGCTGGATCGGTGGCCTCCGCGGCGCGGCTGAAGGTCGGTGACCTCAACGGCAGTCGTGCAACCGCTGAACAGCCATCCCGCGGCAATGGAGCGTCTCCCCGGAAGCGTCGCTCCGCGCCGAAATCCGAATCGAATGGAACTCCGGACGCTGAGGCGAGGAAGCCGCGCCGGCCCGGGAAGGCCGAGGCGAAGGCCGAGGCGAAGGCCGGACTGAACGCCGATGCCACGGCCGGTACGAGCAGCCCGGTGGTCGAAGCGCAGCCTGACCCTGGCATCGAGCCTGCGAGCACCTCAGCCGATCCCGCCGCCCAACCGAAGCCGCGAACCACCCGCCGTCGGCAGCCGCACCAGTCCGGCTAACCCGGCACCCGGGATTCGGTCAGCGAAGTCGCGGGCGGTCCCGGAAAATTGCGAGGACGAAGCGCGGGTTGTTCGACAGGTAACGGCGCCAGAGACGCCTCGGCTCCCGCAACAGGCGGTAGAGCCACTCGAGCCCGGTTCGCTGCATCCAGCGCGGTGCCTGCGGCAACGTCCCGGCGTGGATGTCGAAGGCCGCGCCAACGCCGAGCAGGACTGGCGCCTCGAGCCGAACGACATGCTCCGCCATCCAGCGCTCCTGCTTGGGCGTACTGAGGCCGACCCACACGAGGTCCGGTTTCGCGCCATTGATCAGCTGGATGACGCGCTCGTCCTCCTCCCGCGACAGGGGCCGAAAGGGCGGCGCGTACGTTCCCGCCACGGCCAGGTTCGGGAAGCGCCCACGTAGCCGTTCGACGAGACGCTCGGCCACGCCGGCCCTGCCGCCGTAGAAGAAGCTCGTCCAGCCCTCGGTTTCCGCGGTCCCACACACTGCGAGCATGAGATCCGGGCCGTAGACCCGGCGCATCCAGCGCGCGCCGGCCCACCGGCCGGCCCAGACCATCGGCATGCCGTCCGGCGTCGTGAGTCCGGACTCGTTGTGGATCAGCTGCAGAGACGGGTCTCTGCGGCTCTCCATCACGCCGTGGACGCCCGTGACACACACGTAGTGCTTCTCGCGCTCGCGGACCCACCGCGAGATCTCGGCGACCGCCATCGGCATGTCGATCGCACTGACTCCCACGCCGAGCACGTCGACCCGACGAATGGAGGTCGCTGGCGGCTGGGCCCGGGCTGCCGGCACGGCGCCGGTCAGGCCGGGACGTTCGTGGTGAGCGCCGGGTCGTTGATCGCCGGGTCGGCAGCCGCCCCCTCAAGTGGTCGCCCTGGAGCGAACCACGAGGCCGTCAGCCGGAGTCCCTCGTCGAGCGGGACGAGCGGGTTCCAGCCGTACCAGCGCTGGACCTTGGCGATGTCCGGCTTGCGCTGCCGTGGATCGCCTTCGCGGGCTTCGATGCTGACGATCTCCTTGCCAGGCGCCAGTAGATCGCGCACCAGCTCGGCGAGCTCGCGGATCGTGATCTCGTGTGGGTTCCCGAGATTGAAGACCTCGCCGTCACCCTTGGGATCGAGGCCGATCCGCACCAGGCCCTCCACGAGATCGCTCACGAACATGAAGGACCGCGTCTGGCTACCGTCGCCGTGGACGACGAGTGGCCGCCCTGCGATCGCCGCGGACATCATTTCGGGAATGACGCGTCCGTCGTCGCGCCGCATGGCGGGGCCGTACGTGTTGAACACCCGGACGATCGTGGCCCGCAGTCCCTGCACCCGGCGCATCGAGGTCACCAATGCCTCGCCGAAGCGCTTGCCCTCGTCGTAGCAGGCGCGCGGCCCGACGGGATCGACGTTGCCCCAGTAGGACTCCGGCTGGGGATGAACGAGCGGGTCTCCGTAGACCTCCGAGGTGGAGACGAACGTGAACGATGCCCCGGCGGCGCGGGCGAGCTCCGCCAGGCGCCACGTCCCCAGCGAGTTGGCGGCAAGTGTCTCCAGGGGCAGCCGCTCGTAGTCGACGGGGCTCGCAGGCGAGGCGAGGTGGAACACGACATCGACGTCGCGCTCCGCGGCATTCGCAACGTCGGCGTTCTCGAACGTGAACTCCGGCGCGTCGCGAAGGTCCGCCAGGTTGGCGAAGTCCCCGGTGATGAGGTTGTCGACGCAGTGGACGCTGTGGCCGTCGGACAACAGGCGGCGGCAGAGGTGGCTGCCGACGAATCCCGCACCCCCCGCGACGAGGATCCTCAACGGTCGGTACGGCGCCTGCGTGGCAGCGTGGCGCTTCGACCGACGCCGATGTAGGCGAAGCCGAGTGCCTCTACTTCGGCCTGGTCGAGGACGTTCCGGCCGTCGAAGATCAGGTCATTGATCATTGCCGCACGGACCGTCACGAGGTCGACGTCCTTGAACTCGGTCCAGTCGGTGAGGATCGCCAGCGCGTCGGCCTTCTGAACCGCCTCGAGCGGAGTTGCGCGCAGGAACGGGCGGAACCGCTCGGGAACAAGGCTCGGGTTTGCCGCGACGGCCGGGTCGTACGCCTGGATGTGCGCGCCGGCGTTCGACAGGAGGCTCACGACGTCGATGGCCGGCGACTCACGGGTGTCCTCCGTATCGCGCTTGAAGGTCAGGCCCCAAACGGCGATGCGCCGTCCCTCCAGGCTGCCGAGGCGCGACTGCAGGCGACGCACTGCGCTCGTGCGCTGCATGCGGTTGACCTCCTGCACGGCCGACAGGACCGGCGTGGCGACTCCAAAGGTCTCGCCCACGTAGCGCAGCGCGGCGACGTCCTTTGGCAGACAGCTGCCGCCGAACCCGATGCCGGCACGGAAGAACTGGCTGCCAATGCGCGGATCCTGGGCGACGCCCTCGACGACCTGGTCGATGTCTACCCCGATGGACTCGCACAGTCGCGCGATCTCGTTAATGAAGGAGATTCGGGTGGCCAGGAACGAGTTGGCGACGTACTTGATCATCTCGGCCGTCCGCAGGTCAGTGACGATCACCTCGCTATGGAGGCCTTCGTAAAGTGAGGCGACCTCGAGCGCATCGACCGCCGAACGCGAGCCGACCACGATCCGGTCCGGGTGGAAGAAGTCGTCGACGCCGCGACCCTGCTGCAGGAACTCGGGGTTCGACACGATGCGCGCCCGGACGTTCCGTTCGACGAGCGCCTCGCGCAGCAGCTCCTCGATAGTCTCGCCGGTGCCGATCGGCGACGTGCTCTTGTTGACGATGATCGGGGAGCTGCCGTTCAGGGCCGGGGCCAGCGAGTTGATGGCGGCACGGATGTTGCGCAGGTCGGCGGCGCCCGCGAGCGTCTGCGGTGTGTCGACGGCCAGGAAGATGAACTCGGCCTCGGGAACGGCGTAGTCGTAGTGGGTGGTGAACGCGAGTCGCCCGGAGTCGAGACCACGCCTGACCAGGTCAGCGAGGCCGGGCTCGTGGATTCGGAGCTCGCCCCGGCAGAGCTCGGTGACGAGGCCTTCGTTGACATCGACGCCGACCACCGAATGGCCGAGCTCCCCGAGGCCGGCGGCGACAGTCAGGCCGACGTGGCCGCAGCCGATGACCGCGACTCGCCGGGTCTTTACCCCCTGGTCGACCTTTTCTGTCGTGACCACTGCTGGACGTTCAGCGATCGTTTCGGTCAATCAACGACCCTCCGCCTTGAGCATTGCCGGAATGGTTTTGAGAATGAGACGCAGGTCCAGCCAGAGCGACCAGTGGTCGATGTACTGGAGGTCGAGCTCGACCCAGCGGTCGAAGTTGGGCTCACGACGCCCGACGATCTGCCAGAGCCCGGTGATGCCCGGCTTCATCGACAGCCGGCGGCGATGCCAGGGGTCGTAGCCCGCTACGTCGTCAAATGGATGCGGACGCGGGCCGACGAGGCTCATCTCGCCCCGCAGCACGTTCCACAGCTGGGGCAGCTCGTCGACGCTCGTCCTGCGCAGGAAGCGGCCGATGCGCGTGATGCGCGGATCGTTCGTCAGCTTGAATGACGCCTTGCCCGAGATCTCGTTCTGTGAGCGGAGCGCGGCGCGCAGGGCGTCTGCTTCACGAACCATCGTCCGGAACTTCACGACTCTGAACCGCCGGCCGTTCATGCCCGCCCGCGGCTGACGGAAGATGACCGGCCGCCCGTCCGTCATGAAGATGCCGAGGGCGGCGACCGCGAAAAGCGGGCTCAGCAGGACCAGTCCGACGGCCGCACCGACGATGTCGAAGAGGCGCTTGGCAGCCAGTGGAAGGACCTGATCGGGCCCGGATACCGCGGAGAGGACCGGTGTCCCCTCCAGGTCCTCGACCCGGCTGACGGACAGGATCTGGTCCGGCAGCTCGATCGGAATCCGAATCGTCTTGCCCTCGTCGGCGCACAACCGGAAGATCGCCTCGACCCGGTCGCGCTCCTCGAACGGCAGGCAGATGGCGACTTCATCGATGACCCGCTCGTGGAGGAGTGCGGGGAGCTCTTCGATGGATCCGAGATAGGGTCGAGCGAGCACATCCGGTGCCGGATCGGGGCCGAGGAAGCCTTCCACGCGGAGGCCGAGGTCCCACCGCTCGGTGAGCTTCCGTTCGAAATCCTGGGCACGACGGCCCGTCCCGACCACCAGCACCGAGCGAAGGTTCCGCCCCTGCCGGGTGGACTCCCGAAAGAGCCAGCGGACCCCTGCGCGCGACACGATCGTGACGCCGGCCTGGAGCGGGAAGATGACCAGGATGCTGAAGCGGCTGACGTCGGGAAGCCGGACGAAGAACAGAGCCGCCAGGGTGATGAACGCGAGCTCGACGGTTGCCTGCACAACGCCTCGGGCCTCGCTCCAGATCGACCACCGGGCCCCGGCGCGGTACAGCCCGTTGGCCGCCAGGAGGAGCACCCACGTGAGGACGTACTCAGCGATGAACAGGCCGGGGGCGGGCAGGGCCTTGTTCACGACCTCGACCCAGTCCGCGCCGAAACGGACAGCAAACACGGTCATCAGCACCGCGAGAGCCAGCACGGAATCGAGCGCCATTAAGGCGAACCGGAGACTGATCTCGTGGCGCCGGATCATGCTTTTGTCCCCTGCCACGCGCGCGGCGAGACAGCGCGCGCTCTACCCCGGCATGCGGGTTGCCGGTCCCCTTGATTCCTCCAGCCGTCGGGCCCCGTGCCCTCACCGGGAGTTGCGCCCCACTCCCCGGTGCACCCTGACCGCCGGCACGGGGAAAGTACCACAGCCGGGGCGATCCGCGTCTTGCAAAAGTCTGTCGGGTCGGCTGTCGGCTGCGCGCCTCAGGTCCCGCGCCGTGGCAATCGTCGCTGGGCGGACCAGCCGCCCTCAGGACGAATTACGGCCGACCTCAGGACGAGGTCGAGAGGGCTCCCAGGCGTTCGGTCAGCCGCAGGTTCTCGCGATAGTCGATGGGCACCTCGACCAGCGACGGTCCATCGTGCTGGAGGGCGCGCATCAGGGTTGGATAAAGCGCGTCGGAGGACCCCGCGCGAAACCCGGCGATCCCGAAGCTCTGCGCGTAGGCGACGAAGTCCGGGTTGCCGAACTCCACGGCGAACGGGCGCCCGAACTCGTTGCGTTGCTTCCAGTCGATCAGGCCATAGCCGTCGTCACGCCACACGACGACCGTGACGTTCGCACCGATCCGGGTAGCGGTCTCGAGCTCCTGTGAGTTCATCAGGAAGCCACCGTCGCCGCACAGGGCCACGACCTTCCGGTCCGGGTGCACGAGCTTGGCCGCGATCGCGCCCGGGAGCGAAATGCCCATGGAAGCGAACCCATTCGAGATGATGACGGTGTTGGGCTCATAGGCCTGGAACAGGCGGGCGACCCACACCTTGTGGGCGCCCACGTCCGAGACGACGATGTCGGACGGGCCCAGGGCGCGCCGCAGGTCGGCGATCGCACGCTGCGGCTTGATCGGCCAGCCGTCGTGTGCCTCGAAGGCCCGCAGGTCATCGAGCAGGGCGGTCCGGAGATCGGCGTGGACCAGGATCTCCCGGGACTCGTGACGCGCGGTTGCGTCGCGACCGCCGATCCCCAGCGGCAAGAGGGCGTCCAGCAGTCGGCGCAGTGTCCCATCGATGTCGCCCACGAGCTCGATCTCGGGCTGGTACAGCGCGTCCACCTCGGCCGGTTGCGTGTCGATGTGCACGATTCGCTTCCGGCCGTCCGGGTTCCAGCGGGCAGGCGCGTATTCGACCAGGTCGTAGCCCACGCTCATCACGAGATCGGCGCGGTCGAAGCCCGACAGGACATGGTCCCGCGCCTGCAGCCCGACCGCCATGAGCGACAGATGGCTCCGGTCATCGATCGCGCCCTTGCCCATGAACGTGACCGCGACCGGGATGTGCAGGCCGCGCGCGAGCGCTCGCAGCTCCTCTGACGCGTGTCGTCGGAGAACGCCATTGCCGGCCAGGATCAGCGGTCGTTCGGACGAAGCCAGCAGGCGCGCAGCGTGCTGGATTGCCTCGTCGGTGGGCTCGGGGAAGTAGGTCTGGTGCGGTGCCAGCGGCTGGACGGCGTCGCCGGACTCCGGTGGCATGGCGGCGAGGTTTTCGGGCAGCTCGATGTGGGTCGGGCCGGGCTTCTCGAGCGCCGCGACCCGGAACGCCTTGCGGACGATCTCGGGCACCGCGTCGATCCGCTGCACCCGTGTGTTCCACTTGGTGACCGGCTCGAACATGCGGACGATATCCACGAGCTGGTGAGCTTCCTTATGCAGCTTGTCCGAGCCGACCTGCCCGGTGATCGCGACCATGGGTGCGCGGTCCAGGTAGGCGTCCGCGATACCCGTCACCAGGTTCGTGGCGCCCGGACCGAGGGTTGCCAGCGCCACGGCGCTGCGGCCCGTCAGCCGGCCGTGGACGTCGGCCATGAACGCCGCGCCCTGTTCGTGTCGGGTCGTGACGTGCCGGACCCGGTCCTCGTGCGACAGCGCCTCGAGAATGTCGAGCGTCTCCTCGCCCGGGACGGAGAACACGTACTCGCAGCCCTCGGCCACGAGGCATTCCACGAGCAGGCTCGCGGCGGTTCGAGCTGGGCGCTCGGCGGTTGCCATTTCGAACGCGATGGTACCGGCACGCGACACCCGCCCCGGGGCTTCCGCAGGGGACATCCAGTTCCTGTGACCGGGCCTTCGGCAAGTCCGGAGGAGAACGCCCGGACGTAGTACTCTCGTGGCCTCTCGGACCGCCCGCCGTGCGGAGGGTGGGTCAATTTCTCGGTTTCTCTACAGGGGATCGGCGGGGACGCAGGAGGTTGTCGCGGGTGCGACGGCCTCCAGTTCGGTTTTACGCGTCGGGGAGCAGCCACCATGAGCCGCGGCTTGCCCGCGGCCCGCAACCACGGAGACAGCGCGATGACGAAGGAGGTCGAGGTGAGTGGCTCGGTCGGCCTGAGTGGGCCGGTGGTCGTCACCGGCGCCGGCGGTTTCATCGGAGGCCACCTCGTCGCGGACCTCCTGCGTCAAGGCCAGAAGGTTCGGGCGGTCGATGTCAAGCCCTTCGACGACTGGTACCAGCGCTTCGACGGCGCCGAGAACCAGCGCCTTGACCTGGCCCTCCGCGAAGCCGCCGAGCAGGCGGTCGACGGCGCGCGGGTCGTCTACAACCTCGCCGCCGACATGGGCGGGATGGGCTTCATCGAGACGCACAAGGCCGACTGCATGCTCTCGGTCCTGATCAACACGCACCTGTTGATGGCCGCCCGCGAGGCCGGCGTCAAGCGCTATTTCTATGCCTCGTCGGCATGTGTCTACGCCGCGGACAAGCAGACCGATGCGGACGTCGTTCCACTCCGCGAAAGCGACGCATACCCCGCGATGCCCGAGGATGGCTACGGGTGGGAGAAGCTCTTCAGCGAGCGGATGGCCCGCCACTTCCGGGAGGACTTCGGCCTGGTCACGCGCGTCGCCCGCTACCACAACGTCTACGGACCGCACGGGACGTGGGAAGGCGGACGCGAGAAGGCACCAGCCGCAATCTGCCGCAAGGTGATCGAGGCGAAGCTGTCGGGCAACGACGAGATCGAGATCTGGGGCGACGGCGAGCAGACCCGAAGCTTCATGTACATCGACGACTGCCTCGTCGGCACCGAGCTCATCCTCGCGAGCGACATCGAGGAGCCGATCAATCTCGGTAGCGACGAGCTCGTGACGATCAACCAGCTCGTGAGTATCGTCGAGGCGATCGCCGGGGTGCGGCTTCGGAGGCGCTACAAGCTGGACGCGCCGAAAGGGGTCCGCGGCCGAAACAGCGACAACACGCTTATCAAGGCACTCCTGGACTGGGAGCCAGGCATCCGCCTCGCCGAGGGCCTCGAGCCCACCTATCGCTGGATCTACGACCAGATCGTCGGCGGACAGCATCAGAGCCCCGAGCGACCCCGGACGTGGAGCGCGGCGTAGCAGCGAGCCGCGAGGTAGGGGCTGAACCCGTGGTCGACGTGCCGGCCGCGGGCGAGCTGGCCAGAGGCCGCGATGACTCGGAGGATGCCGCGGCCGCGGCGGCCGCTACCCGCGAGCTCGCGGAGGAGTGGTGGGAGGGTCCCGATCCGAGGGTTCGAGCGTGGCAGGCCTTCTTCCCTGGCAACGCCTCCTACGTCTCTCTGGAGCGGGCTGTCGCGCGAGCCGATCCACCCGGAGAGCCGAGTGTCCTCGTCGCATGGGGCAATGCCGAGGTGCCACTCCCCGATCTCGATGGCTGGGATGGCCTGGTCGTCACGCGGCGCGCGTTTCCTTCGACGGCTCACCTGCGGGCAGCGGGCTTTTCCTGGGTCCGCGGCTTCGTGGTGCTGCCCGGCCTGGCCGACCCGCGCTGGTACCTGCCCGTTGGCGACACCCGCGTGACGGCCGCTGCGCTGTCCCTCTACACGCCTTACCGAACGGCTGCTCGCGTACGGAAAGGCGCTCTTCAGGCGGCGGTCCGCCTCGGAGCGACGAGGTTCCTCGGCGACAGGGTCCTGCTCGCCCAACGGAGCATGCCCGCCCTCACGCAGACGGCCGCCCAGCTGTTCCACGGTGAGGGCCCTCGCGTCATCCTGACTGCCGGCCGTCGCGAACGAGCATTCAAGCTGTCGGCGGGCATCCTGACACGGGACGCCCGGCTCCGGGCAATCGCGCGCATCTGCCGAGCCGGAGAGCCGCGCCAGGCACTCATCGCCGGCGAGGCCGCGATGCTCCGGCATCTCAACGGCAGGCACCCGAGCAACGGCCCGGCCCCGCGACTGCTGTTCGAGGGAGTCCGGGGCGACCTGTACCTGACCGTCCAGGGCGCGATCGCCGGCCGGCCCGGACCGCGCAACATGACCAACGTTCACCGCACCTTCCTCGAGCGTCTGCAGGAGGGCGCCCCGCGTCCGGCCAGCGAGTCGGAGCTGGTCCGCCAGCTTCACGTCCGCGCCGATCGGTGGTTCCCGGAGGACGCCGTCGTCCAGCGGTTGCTCGCAGAGCTCGACCGCGAGCTCGCGCACCAGGTTCTCCCGTCGGTGGCCGTTCACGGCGATTTCGCGCCGTGGAACGTCCGCATCGAGCAGGGGACGCTGCACGCCTTCGACTGGGAGTACGGCGTCGTCGACGGCCTGCCGCACCTCGACGCATTGCACCACGAGATCCAGGTCGGGCGGCTGCTCGATCGATGGTCGAACGACCGCATGACGGCCGAGCTGCGGCGCTTGGCCGCCCGCGATCTTGGCCCCGGGCCCGACGCGGGCCTGGCGATCGCGCGCCTGTACCTTGCCGATCGAGCCCTGCGCATGGCGGAGGAGACGGGCGATTCCCAGGAGCCCGACGCGCGCAGATACATCGAGCTGTGGGCCCGGCTGGAGGGCGACGGCCCCGGGGCGCACGCGACGCCGACGTGATCGCGCGCGTAACGGGCCGCCTCGGAGCGCGGGGGTCCGGCGTCGGGGCGCGGGAATCGATCTCGGAGCGGGGCTGGGTCGTGCCCGCCGCGTTCGTGCTGCTGGCTGCGGTCGAGGGCGCGGCCGTGGCCTACGTGCCGGCCGTCGGCATCGGGCTCGCCGCGGGCACCTTCGTCATGGCGGCCGTCGTCGCCAGCGACCAGCCGGCGTCCAGGCTGTTCCTGGGATTGCTGCTCGCCCTGCTGACCGGCTACATGTTCCTCGGCCGCGGCCTGGCGCACGTGGGCGTCGGGCCCGCGTACGTGGGTGACGTCGTTCTCGTGGCCGCTGTCCTGGTCCTGGTTTTCGCGTTGGCAAGGCCGGCCCGCTTCGATGTGCTGCACGGGCTGCTGATCGTCTACATCCTGCTAGGTGCGGCGCTGACGGTTCCCTACCTGGGCGCGTACGGGCTTGACGCATTGCGTGACGGCGTCACGTGGATCTACGCGCTGTTCGCGATTGCCGTTTCCGTGATCGTGCTTCCCGCTCATTTCGAGCGAATCACGGCGTGGTACCGCCGGATCCTTCCGCTCTTCCTGCTGTGGGTCCCGCTAGCCTACTACCTCGACCAGATCGGGACCCCGGCGCTGCCGGGCTCGGACGTATCGGCGGTGGTGTTCAAGGGCGGCGACATCGGCGTCCATCTGGCAGGCGTGGCCGCGTTCATCCTCCTGGGCCTGGCGACCACCCCTGGAGCTGGCGGGAACCTGCGGCAGGCACTCCTGTGGGTGCTCTGGCTCGTCGACGTGGCCGTGGCCGGTGCAGTCAATCGCGGCGGCCTGCTCGCCGCGTCCATCGCGCTGGTGGCCGTGATCTTCGGCCGGTCGTCGCAGCGCCTGATGGTCCTCGTGCTCGTCGGCTTCAGCCTCCTGATGGGCGCCGCACTCATCAACCCGACGGTCGACACGGCGGCGAAGCGCGACATCTCACTCGGCCAGATCGTGGACAACGTCGGAAGCATCTTCAGCTCCAGCGTCGGGCCTGACAGCCTGCAGGGCAGCAAGGAGTTCCGGCTGAACTGGTGGGGTGCGATCGTCGACTACACGGTGAATGGCCCCTACTTCTGGACGGGCAAGGGATTCGGGATCAACCTCGCGGACTCCGACGGCTTCCAGACCGACGGCACCCTTCGTGCGCCGCACAACTCGCACATGACGATCCTCGCACGCGAGGGCGTCCCCGGCCTGATCCTCTGGCTCGCGCTGCAGGCCATTTTCGGGTGGCGGCTGCTGCGGGCGGGCTATCGGGCACTCTCGGACGGTCGGATTTTCCTGGTGCAGATGATCGGCTGGCTGTTCGTGTACTGGCTCGCCGCCCTGGTCAACATGTCCTTCGACGTGTACCTCGAGAGCCCACAGGGCGGGGTCTGGTTCTGGGTCACATTCGGCCTCGGGATCGCCGCGATCGGCGCGGAGGTGGCCAGCCGACCCTCGGAGGTCGCCCGGCGCGTTCCGACGCAGGCCGGGGCACAGGCGCAGACCAGTGGAGCCTGACGGATCGCGGGAGACGACGCCTCAGCCGAAGGCCGTTCTGGTCATCCACGAGCGATATCGAGAGGCGGGCGGCGAGGATTCGGTCGTTGCCGCCGAGACCGCCTTGCTCCGGGAACACGGACACCGTGTCGAGAGCCTGATCGAAGACAACTCGAGGATCCCGGACCATCCCGATCTGCCGGGGCGAATCTCGCTTGCGGCCGGCACGATCTGGTCGCGGCGCGCGGCGGCCCGCGTCCGCGGCCTCGTGCGGCAACTACGACCGGACGTCGTGCACGTCCATAACACGCTGCCCCTGCTCTCGCCGGCGGTCCACGCGGCGGCCCATGCGGAGGGCGTTCCCACCGTTCAAACGCTCCACAACTACCGGCTCGTCTGCCCGGTCGCCACGTTGTTCAGGGACGGACACCCGTGCGAGGACTGCGTCGGCCGCACGATCGCATGGCCGGGCGTTCTTCATGCCTGCTATCGGGGGTCGCGAGCGCAGACCGCCACGGTGGCCGGCATGCTCGCGTTTCATCGCGCTCGCCGGACCTGGTGGCGCGATGTCGACCGATTCATCGCCTTGACCGACTTCGCCAGGGGACGGCTGCTCGCGGGCGGCCTGCCGGGCGAGCGGATCGACGTGAAACCGAACTTCGTGGCCGCCGAAGATGGCACGGCGTCTGGCGGCCGGGGGACGCACCACCTGTTCCTTGGCCGGCTGGTGCCCGAGAAGGGCGTTCGCACGCTGCTAGCGGCTCTTTCCCGAGCCGATGGCGGGGTTTCGTGTCGCTTCGCCGGAACTGGTCCACTGGAAGGCGAAGTGCGCGCCGCAGCCGGTGAGGGTGTCGTCCCGCTTGGTCAGCTCGACCGCCGGTCGGTGCTCCGCGAGCTGCGGGGCGCACGGGCGCTTGTCCTGCCGTCGGTCTGGTACGAGGGCTTCCCGGTGGTGTTGGTCGAGGCCTACGCCAGCGGCGTCCCCGTCATCGCGTCCAGGATCGGGTCCCTCGCGGAGCTCGTCTCCGATGGCGAGACCGGGCTCCTGGTCGAACCGGGGAGCGCCAGCGACCTGGCACGCGCGCTGTCCTGGTCGAACGGGCATCCCGATGAGATGGCGCGCATGGGAGCGAATGCACAGCGGCGCTATGAGGCCTGCTACACCCCCGAGGTCAACTATGGGCAGCTGATGGGCGTGTACGAACGGGCGATCTCGCGCGGCAGATCAGGTGGCCGCGCCAGCGCCCTGCCTGATGGCGGCAACGGACTGCCAGGCGGCGAAGAGACCGAGGGCCCCGATCGCCAGCCCCGACGTGTGACCGACGGCGACCAGGACGACCGCGAAGGCCGCGACGAGAACGCCCCAGCCGAGGGATAGCTGGAACCTCAGGCCTCCACGGCCGACGAGCAGGACGGCCACAAGGAGCACATCGATGGCGGAAGCCGCTATCACCGCGACGAACAGACGCGGCTCTTCCCCGTACACGTGAGGCCAATCGGCGAGCGTTCCGCCGGAGGCGATGCGCACGAGCAGCGCGCTGATCGCCAGCCAGCTCAGCGCGACCAGCGCGGCGCGTCGGTTGAAGTCGCGTGCTACCGCGATGCCCACACCGTTTCCCAGTCAGTAGCCCCGCTTCGAGCGCGGGCATTCAATCGTGCGTTCAGGGCGCCGATCGGAGATCAGTCCCGAAATCCCCGGCGCCCCGAACGTTACCTTGCGAAGCGCGAAAACGCGCGGCGGGCGTCGGGGGGCCACTGATCGCGAAATTCCGGCGTGCGCATCGAGGTCCTTCCCGGGGCCGCGGACGCTGCACTCGAGAGCCCGTTCCTCAGGCCGGAGTTCTCGGCCCTCGCAGCTTCCGTTCGACCGGACGTTTTCGTTGCGGTCCTCGAAGACGACGTCGGCGTGGCAGGGTTCTTCCCCTTCCAGCGGGACCGCCTCCGTGTCGGCTGGCCGGTGGGCGGCATGATGTCCAACTACCAGGCAGTTATCGCCCGGGCGGGATTCACCTGGGACCCGATCGAGCTGGCGGCCGGGTGCGACTTGATCGCCTGGGAGTTCGATCACCTGCTGGCCAGCCAGCGACCATTCGCACCCTTCCATCGGTCCGTGATGGGGTCTCCCTACATGGACCTGTCCGACGGCTTCGAGGCGTACGCAGTCGCGCGCCGAAAGGCCGGAACCGAACAGATCAAGAAAGTCCAGTCGCTGACCCGGAAGCTCGAGCGTGAGAGGGGTCCTGTGCGGCTTGAAGCGGACATGCGTGATCCCTCGGTTGTGGCGACCCTGCTTGCCTGGAAAGACGAGCACCACGGTCGGACTGGCCGGGAAAACGTCCTGCGCCTCCCCTGGATCACCAGCCTGCTCGAGCGGCTCGCGGAGTGCGCGACCCCGGACTTCGCCGGCATGGTCTCCGGGCTCTATGTCGGCGACCGCCTCGCGGCCGCGCATCTCGGGTTGCGGTCCCGCACGTCCTGGCACTACTACGTGACGTCGTACGACCGCGAGCTGGCGGCCTATTCGCCAGGGCTCATCATGCTGGTCTCGATGGCGCGCGTCGCGCCGGAACTGGGACTCCGCACGATCGACCTCGGCAAGGGCCAGAGCCTCTACAAGGACCGTCTCGCAAGCGACGCGACGCCCATCGCCGAGGGCGCCGTCGACGTGCCGTCGCTTCAGAACCGCCTGCGCCACCTGCGGCTGACGGGACGGACGCTGCTGCGGCGGTCACCGATCGCGTCGCCACTGCGCGCCGCCGCCCGCTCCGTTCGCCGCAGGGGTTGGTTTCGGGAGTAGGCCGGGCCCGGCGTCTGCTCCAGGCTTGCTTGGTAATCTTGCCGTCCTGCCCGATGCCAGGGGGATATCTCCAGTCCGCGCGACGGTTTCGCGCACCCGCAGGAGCGCATGGAAACGTCCGGCACCGTCATCGTCTACCACGGCGTGGGTTCCTCGCCGCCGGATCGCGATCCGTACCACATGCTCATGCCGATCGAGTCATTCGAGTGGCAGATGGCGTTCCTCGCCCGGAAACGTCGGGTGGTGCCGCTCGAGTGGATCCTCGGCGGCCGCGCCACGGCAGGTCGCCCGGCCGTCGCCATCACGTTTGACGATGGCTATCGGAGCTTCCTGACCGCTGCGGCGCCGGTCCTCGGCCAACACGGCTTCCCCGCGACGCTGTTCATCCCGACCGGCTGGATCGGCGAAAGCATGCGCTGGGAGCCGCAGCCCGCCGACGCGGTCGATCTCGAGATCATGACCCCCGAGGAGATCCAGGCCTGCCAGGACATGGGCTACGAGATCGGAAGTCACGGGCACGCCCACGCCCACATGGCGGCGCTTCCGCCGTCCATGGCGGAGGCGGACGTCGCAGAGTCCATGGAGCGCCTGACCGGGATCCTCGGGCACCGCCCCCGGTACCTGGCCTACCCCTGGGGCGAGCATTCCGCGACGGTTCGGGGCGCCGTCGAGCAGGCCGGCTTCCAGGCCGGCTTCAGCATCAATCAGGTCGACGCTGGGCAGTTCGGCCGCGAGCGCGTCGCCATCCGCCGTTCAGATCCACGGCTCGTGTTCGAGGCCAAGACGTCGGGCCGCTACCTGCGCGCCCGGATGTCGTTTGTGCCTCGACTGACACTGCGCCTGATGCTGCCCGCCCTCGACTGGTACCGGCGGCAGCGTTGAGAGCAGCCTCGTGACCCGGGACCCTTCAGCCGACCGTCCGCGGCTCGCGATGTTCGTCCACACGTTTGATGACCGTGCCGTGGCGCGACTCATCCGCGCGCTCGCTCCACCGCTCCAGGGTCTCGGAGCGGAGGTCTCGTTCATCTGCGCGACCCGGGATCCGGGCAGCCGCCTCGGCGTCCCGGCCGGCGTGACGCTCTACGACCTGAAGCTCGGGCGCCGGCCGACCGCGCTCGGCATTCCGAAGCTCGCCCGGCTGTTCCGTCGCCGCCGGTTCGACGTCCTGTTCGCGCATCTCAACGGACCCGGGCGCAGCGCGATCCTCGCCCGGATGCTGGGCGGCGGGGGGCTGAAGCTCGTTCCAGTCGAGCACACACACTTCTCGACCTTCTACCGGCGCCGCCGTTGGATCCGCCACCGGCTGACGGCCATCCTCTACCCGCTCGCGGACCTGGTCGGTGGCGGCTCCCAAGGCGTGCTCGACGACCTCGTCGAGCTCGCTCCGCGCATCGCCGGCCGGACGGTCATCCTGCCCAGCGTCGGCCCCGACGCCCAGACTGTCGTTGCAGCACAGGAAACGGTGCCGGACCACCCCTGGTTCCGGTCCCGGGATGAGGCAAGGATCGTGTGCTCACTGGGCAACGTCGTGCCGCGGAAGGGCCAGATGGTCCTTGTCGAGGCCCTTCCGCTCGTGAGGGCGGAGGCGGGGAATGTCCGGCTCGTGCTGGTCGGCCGCCACGATGACGAGGAATATGCCCGTGCGCTTGCTCGGCGGGCCGAGGAGCTCGGCGTCGCTGAGGCCGTGTACCTCGCGGGCTACCAGGATGATGCGCTCTCGTTCGTCGCTCACTCGGATGTGTTCGCCTTCGCGTCGACCACCGAAGGGGCGCCGATGGTCCTCGTCGAGGCCATGGCG
>VBFZ01000019.1 GCA_005880805.1 Chloroflexota bacterium
TCAAGGAGCGGCTGTTCGGGCTCACCGGCTCCGAGGGCAACCACGGCGAGGACGTCAAGGAGGTCTACTACTACCTCGACTCCACCCCCACGCACTCGTACATGCGGGCGCTCTACAGGTACCCGCAGGCGGCGTTCCCCTACGCCGAGCTGGTCGCCGAGAACGGCCGCCGAGGCAGGAACGACCCCGAATACGAATTGACCGACACCGGCGTGTTCGCGGGCGGCCGTTACTTCGATGTGCTCGCCGAGTACGCGAAGGCCGGCCCGGAAGACAACCTCATCCGCCTCTCTGTCACGAACCGCGGTCCCGACGCGGCGCCGCTCCACCTGGTGCCGACGCTCTGGTTCCGGAACACGTGGTCATGGGGCCGCCACCACACGAAGCCCGAGCTGCGCGACCTGGGGTCAACGGACGGCACTGGCTGGATCGCTGCCGAGCATCCGCGCCTGGGCGACCACCGGCTCGCGCTCGAGGGTGCGCCACCGCTTCTCTTCACGGACAACGAGACCAACTTCGAGCGGCTGTGGGGCGTGCCCAACGCGCGTCCGTGGGTCAAGGACGGCATCGGCCGCTTCGTGGTGAACGGCGAGACGGCAGCGGTGAATCCGGGCGGCGTTGGCACGAAGGCGGCCGCGCACTACCGGTTCGTCATGGAGCCTGGCGAAACGCGGACCGTGCTGCTGCGACTCGGCCGCGACCTGCCCCTCGAGCCCTTCGGCGACGCAGACGCGCTGTTCGCGCTTCGCCTGGCCGAAGCCGATGCGTTCTACGAGCGGTTCGGGGGCGCTCGCCTGACCCCGGACGAGCGGCTCGTCCAGCGCCAGGCATTCGCCGGGTTGCTGTGGACCAAGCAGTTCTATCACTACGACGTGGCCGAGTGGCTGGATGGCGACCCCGGCCAGCCGCTGCCGCCCGCCGCGCGTCGGGACGGGCGGAATGCGGAGTGGCGCGAGCTCAACGCCGCAGACATCCTCTCGATGCCCGACAAGTGGGAGTACCCATGGTTCGCGGCCTGGGACCTCGCCTTCCACTGCATCCCTCTCGCGCTGATCGACCCGGAGTTCGCCAAGCGGCAGCTCCTGCTCCTCACGCGCGAGTGGTACATGCACCCGAACGGGCAGCTGCCCGCGTACGAGTGGGCGTTCGGCGACGTCAATCCGCCGGTCCACGCCTGGGCCGCCTATCGCGTGTTCAAGATCGACCGCCGGGTAACGGGCCGCGCCGACCGCGCCTTTCTCGAGCGCGTCTTCCACAAGCTCCTCCTCAACTTCACCTGGTGGGTGAACCGCAAGGACGCCGACGGCCACAACGTCTTCCAGGGCGGCTTCCTCGGTCTCGACAACATCGGGGTCTTCGACCGCTCCGCGCCGCTGCCCGTTGCCGGCCACCTCGGCCAGGCCGACGGCACAGCGTGGATGGGCATGTACTGCCTGAACATGCTCGCCATCGCGCTCGAGCTGGCCCGTGAGGACATGGTCTATGAGGACATCGCCACCAAGTTCCTGGAGCACTTCCTGTACATCGCTGGAGCCCTCAACGACATCGGTGGCATGGCGATCCCGCTCTGGAACGCCGAGGACGAGTTCTTCTACGACGTGCTCCACCTCGAGACAGGGGAGGTGCTGCCGCTCAAGGTTCGCTCGCTGGTCGGCCTGATCCCGCTGCTCGCGGTCGAGACGCTGGACCCGGACGTGCTCGAGGCGCTGCCCGGTTTTCGCCGACGGCTGCGCTGGTTCCTCGCGAACCGGCCGGACCTCGCGTCGCTCGTGGCGAGCTGGGAGCTCGAGGGCATGGGCAATCGCCGACTCCTCGCCCTGGTCCATGGCCATCGGATGAAGGCGCTGCTGCGGCGCATGGTGGACCCGGCCGAATTCCTGTCCGATCACGGCATCCGGTCGCTGAGCCGCGTCCACCTCGAACGGCCCTACATGCTCGATATCGGCGCCGAGCACCACGTGGTCGCCTACGAGCCGGCCGAGTCGCGCAGCGGCACTTTCGGCGGCAACTCCAACTGGCGTGGTCCGGTCTGGTTCCCGATCAACTTCCTGCTGATCGAAGCGCTGCAGAAGTTCCACCACTACTACGGTGACGACTTCCGGGTCGAATTCCCCACGGGCTCCGGACATGAGCTGACCCTCTGGGAGATCGCGACGGAATTGTCCCGCCGGCTGTCGTCGCTCTTCCTTGCGCGCCCGGACGGGCACCGCCCGTTCAACGGCGACGCGCTGCTCCCCTCCGAGGGGCATGCGGACGCGATCCTGTTCTACGAGTACTTCAATGGCGACACCGGGGCGGGGCTGGGCGCGAGCCATCAGACGGGCTGGACCGCGCTCGTCGCGAAGCTCCTCGAGCAGTCGAGCCGATTCGCGCCCGCCGTTCGCGAAGCAGCGGAATCGGCCCAGACGATGGTGGTTGGAGCGGAACCGCCGCGAGAGACCGAGTGACGGCCGTCCTCCACGAGCCCGCCCGGAGCGTGTCCGCCATCCGGCCGGGCGAACCGCTCGTCCATTTCGGCCGCGCGATCTGCGGCGACCTCAATGCGGCACTCCGTNNNCATCGGGGACACTCGCGGGCATCGCGAGCCGGCGCTATCACGGCCTGCTGATCGCGGCGCTCGAACCGCCGGTCGGCAGAATGGTGCTGGTCGGCGGGCTGGTCGAGCGGGCGAGTTTCGTTGCGGATCGACCGGGAGGCCGGACCTTCTCGCTCGACACCCAGGAGTACGCCGGCGGCACGATCGACCCGCACGGCTACCGGCTGGTCGAGTCGTTCGTACTCGATGGCTCCGTCCCCACGTGGACGTTCGCCCTCGACGACGCCATCCTCGAGCGGTCGATCTGGATGGAGCACGGCCAGAACGTCACCTACGTCCGTTACCGGGTCGTGCGCTCCTCGCGCATGATCGACCTGTGGGTGACCCCGCTCGTCACCTATCGCGACCACCACTCGCTGCGCTCCGGGATGGGCTGGAGTCCGGTGGTGGACCTTCATCCCGACGGCCTGGTGGTGCGCGCCGGGAAGGGCGCCGTTCCGTTCCACGTGCTGGCGACCGGCGCGACCATCGAGCCCGTCCAGGACTGGTGGTGGGGCTTCGAGCATCGGGAAGAGGCCGCGCGCGGCCTCGACGACCGGTCCGACATGTTCGCGGCCGGAACGCTGCGCCACCGGCTGTCGGCCGGTGCAACGTGGACGCTCGTCCTGTCAGTTCCGGAAGACGCCGGCCTCGATGGCGAGGCGGCTCTCGAGCGGGAGCGCGCTCGCGAGCGTGACCTGCTGGAGCTGGCGGGCGCGGACCGCGGGAGCCCCTTTGTGCGCGGCCTCGTGCTCGCGGCCGACCAGTTCCTGGTCCGCCGAGACCGGACGGATCGTGCCGAGCCCGGGACGACCGTCATCGCCGGCTACCACTGGTTCAACGACTGGGGCCGCGACACGATGATCGCCTTGCCGGGTCTCACGCTGGCAACCGGTCGCGCCGCCGACGGTGCGGCGATCCTGCGCTCCTACGCCGGTTTCGTGTCGGACGGTCTGCTGCCCAACAACTTCCCGGACCGGGCCGGCACGACGCCGGGCTACAACACGGCCGACGCCGCGTTGTGGTTCGTCCAGGCGGCCCGCGCCTGGCACGAGACGACCGCCGACGACAACCTGATCGACGAGCTGTTGCCCACCCTGCGGGAGATCATTGACCGGCACATCGAGGGGACCCGCTTCGGGATCGGGGCCGACCCGACGGACGGCCTGCTGCGCGCCGGCGAGCCTGGCCTCCAGCTCACGTGGATGGACGCCAAGATCAACGACTGGGTTGTCACCCCGCGAATGGGCAAACCCGTCGAGATCAACGCGCTCTGGTATAACGCGCTGCGAACCGTGGGCGGCTGGCTGGCGGAGCGCGGCGACGACGCCGGAGGGCGCTATCTCACGCTCGCGGACCAGGTGGCTGCCTCGTTCCGGGTGCGGTTCTGGCGGCCGAACCTGCGGTACTGCGCGGACGTGGTCGACGGCGTTGCCGGCGACGAATTGCGGTTAAGACCGAACCAGATCTTCGCTGTCTCGCTGCCGTACCCGCTTCTCGACGGCGACCAGGCGCGCCAGGTCGTCGACGCGGTGGGGCGGTCTCTGCTGGTGTCATACGGCCTGCGAACCCTGGCGCCTTCCGATCCTGCGTACCGCGGCATGTATTCGGGAAATGCACGCCGGCGGGACGAGTCCTACCACCAGGGCCCGGCCTGGTCGTGGCTCATTGGGGCGTACGCGGACGCGGTCGAGCGGGTCAGTGGCGATCGTGCGCTGGCGCTCTCGGTGCTCGCTCCGTTCCAGGATCACCTGTCGGACGCGGGTCTCGGTTCCATCTCGGAGATGTTCGACGGCGACCCCCCGCACGCGCCTCGGGGCGCAATCGCCGAAGCCTGGGGCGTCGCCGAGGTGCTCCGCGCCTGGAGGCGGCTGTCGAACGAGTAAGGACGCCCCACGGGCGCCCAGCCGGTTCGCAATATCGCCGCCAGTGATGCTATGTGCGCAGTGGGCGCCCATGGACGTTCCGTCCCCGCGGCTTCTCCTCCAGTTCATGCCCTCGTGATCTCGCGGCGGAAGAACCTGAGACGGGCGCCGCTACCAAGCACTTCCGGGCTGTCCGTACCATCGCTCCGAGCGATATTCCGGAACGCTCGCCAGGCGTCGATCTACCCGCGGAGGAGGGTCAGGCCACCCACCCACAGCGTCATCAGGCAGCCGATCGCGCCCATCGCGCCGAGGAACATCTCGCCGCCGGCGAACGCTGCGAGCGCGACGACCCCGAACAGACCGCCCATCACCAGCGCGATCAGCGACAGGCCAACACGCTCGATCAGCGGCCGCCGTGGCTGCTCGCCGCCGTCATTCGAGGGCGCGTTCCCGCTCATTTCCCGAACGTCTCGAAATAGAGCTGCATCAGGTCACCAGCCATCGGAGCGGCTCGCGAGGCGCCGTGGCCGGCGTTCTCGACGATCACCGCGATCGCGACCCGCGGGTGGTCGACCGGAGCGAAGCCGATGAACCACGAATGCGGCTCGCCCGCGGCGAGCTGCGCCGTCCCCGTCTTCCCAGCCGTGGGAATGCCCGGAACGGCAGCGCCCGGCGTGAACAGCTTGCCGAAGTCACCTTCGACGGCGCGTTCCATCGCGGACTTGATCTCCCCCGCGACGTCCGGGGTGAGAACGTCGGCCATTTGCTGCGGCCCGACCGTTCGTGTCCCGTCCCTGTCGCTCGAGAACGACTTCACGAGCTGCGGCTTTATCTCCACTCCCTCGTTGGCGACGGTCGAGGCCACCAGGGCCATCTGGATCGGCGTCGCGAGGACCTCGGCCTGGCCATAGGCCGCGTTTGCTACCTCGACCGCGTCCTTGAAGCCGCCGCCGAACTTGCCGCCGCCGTTCGTTACCTGGCTGACCGCGGTCGGCAGGTCGAATGGAATCTGATGGCCGAAGCCGACCCTGCCCGCCCAGTCGGCCAGCCTCGCGCCGCCCGTCCGCAGGCCGGTGAGCGCGAAGTAGATGTTGCAGGAGACCTCGACCGCCTCGGGATAGTTGAGTGCTCGGTCGTCCGTAAACGGGTGGTGGCCGTCGCGAACCCGGAAGCCCGAAACGAGCAGGCCGGTCTCCTCCGCCCTTGGCTGCTGCGGGTACGTCGTGCTGGTCGTGATCGCGCCGGAGCTCAGCGCCGCCATCGAGGTCACGATCTTGAACGTCGAGCCGGGAACGTAGAGGCCCTGGACGGCCCGGTTGAGCAGGGGTTTGTCCTTGTCGGCCTGCAGCCGCGCGAATGCCTTCTGTGCAGTCGCCGGGTTGGCCACTGCCGACGCGTCGTACGTTGGTCCGGAGACCATGGCGAGGACCTCGCCGGTCGACGGATCGAGCATCACGACCGCGCCCTTGTCGCCTCCCAGCATCCGCTGGGCCGCTCGCTGGAGCCTGAGCGAGATTGTCAGCGTGAGGTCCTGCGGATCGGCGCGGTTGCCCTGGAATTTCGCTAGCAGCTGCTGGACCGGGTCGGGGCTGAGGACGCCCGTGAGCTGGGCGTCGTACGTGTGCTCGAGACCCGCCGTCCCGAAGAAACGCGATGCGTATCCGATCACCGGGCTCATCGACGGATCCGTGTAGACCCGGTACGGCTCGCCGTTCGCGTCCCTCCTGGAGGCCGCGAGCACCGTGCCCGTCCGGTCCTTGATCTGACCGCGGACGACGTGCCGGGCAGCGGCCACGACGGCGGGATCGTCGGGTGCGGTCGAAAGCTCCTGCGCCCGCCACACCTGCCAGTAGCCGGCACCCGCCGCGAGAACGACGAAAGCCAGCGCGAGCGTCACGCCCAGGCGCCCGACGTTCTGGCCGACCGGTCGGCGGCCGGAGCGTAAGCCAGCTGTGCGCAGACGGCTGATGGAAGATCGGACGCCGGCGTCGGTCATCGAGGAAGGCCCTCGACGGCTTCCGTCATCACGCGCGTCCTCCTACGGCGTCGCGAAGGCGCGCGAACCGCCGTCCGGCTCGAGGCGGCGGTGGCGGTTCGACCCCCTTGTCCGAGAGCGCGAGGAGCAGCCCGACCACGACTGCATTGGCAAGGATCGATGAGCCGCCGTAACTGATCACCGGCAGCGTGATGCCGGTCAACGGGATCAGCTTCAGGTTTCCCGCAGCGATGATGAAGGCCTGGACGCCCACCACCAGTGCGAGGCCCGCGGCGAGGAGGGCGCGGAAATCGTCGGCCGCCGCGGCCGCGATGCGCAGCCCACGTTCGATCACGACGAGATACAGCCCGAGGATCGCCAGGACGCCGACCAGCCCGAGCTCCTCACCAAGCGCAGCGAACGGGAAGTCCGTATGGACTGCGGGAATCGGCGGCTGGCCGCCGACGAGCGGCAAACCGGCACCCAGCCCCGTTCCCAGGATTCCGCCGCGCGCAAACGCATGCAGCGCCTGGATGATCTGGTAGCCGTTGCCGGACGGGTCCTTGAACGGGTCCCACCAGATGTCGACGCGATCCTGAACGACGCCGAACAGGCGGTACATCAGATAGCTTCCGGCGACGAACAGCAGCAGGCCGAGCACCACGTAGGCAGCGCGCGCCGTCGCGACGTAAAGGAGCATCAGGAACACAACGAAGAAGAGGAGCGCAGCCCCGAGGTCGCGCTGGATCACCACGATACCGAGCGCGAGGGCGATCATCACCAGCATCGGGGCGAGGTACGGGAGCGGCGGCAGGCGCAGAGGGCCCACGCGCGTGTCCTGCTCGACCAGCAACGGCCGAAACTCGGACAGGTAGCCGGCCAGGAACACGACCATGATGACCTTCAGCAGCTCGATGGGCTGGCCGCTGAACGGCCCGATGACCAGGATCAGCCGGGCGCCGTTGACGTCCTCGCCACGGATGAACGTCAGCACCAGCAACCCGATGCCGGCCGCCGCCCACGTGTACTTGTACAGGCGGAGCCAGCTGTCCGAGCGGACAACGATCGACAGGATCGTGATGAGCCCAATGGCCAGCAGGAGCCACAGCAGTTGAACCTGCCCGAGGCCCAGGTCGAGCCCGCCGAAGGACTGGCTGACCAGGCTCTGCGGCAATCGCTCCATGAGCAGCAGGCTGATCCCGCCGAGCATCGCAGTGGCCGGCAACAGGACCTGGTCCGTCCGCCGACCCGCCACGACCTGGGCGAGATGCGCGAGCAGCAGCGCGCCGAGGTAGATCGCGAGTGGTTGATCCTCGGCCGGCGAGAGCGTCAGGGACTTCCCCGCGGCCGCCGCCTCTGTCGCGCCCAGCGAAATGCTGCCGACGTACAGGGTCAGCGCGACGATCAGCAGCAGCCACATCTCGCGCCAGCGGGCCCGGGGTCGGATGCCGCCGAAGACAATCGGCGGGAGCGCCGGGCGGGCGGGTGCGGCGGCGTTCGTCATCGGTGCGCTCGCTCCAGGCGCATGCGTGCGTTGCCGACCTGCAGCTCATCGCCGAAGCCAAGCGGTGCCGTGCCGTCCACGGGGCTGCTGTTGACGAACGTCCCGTTGGTGCTCCCGAGGTCCTCGACGTACCACGCGCGACCGCGAAATGTCAGCACGCAGTGCTCGGACGACACGAACTGGTCCTCCACGACGACGCTGTTGTTCACGTCCCGGCCGATCGTCGTGACCGCATCCAGCGCAAAAACGCTGCCTACCGGCGGCTCCTCCGAGGGCGACGCGACGACCACCAGGCGGCCGAGCTGGGTGGACGGCTCACGAGCCGCCACTCGAAGGTCGCGCAGGAGGATCCGCACGACCGAGAACAGGAACAGGTACAGGAGAGCGAGAAAGGCGAACCGAATGAGCCACAGCGAGAGGATGAGCGGGTCCATCGCCGGTCAGGCGTCCGGCACGGACTCGACGATCAGAATCGTGTCCCCTAGCTGGATCCGATCTCCCTCGCCCAACACCACCTCGTCGATGGCAACTCCGTTCACGCGTGAGCCGTTGGTGCTCCCAAGGTCGGTCAGCACGAGTGCCCCGCGCCGACTCTGCAGTCGTGCGTGATGGCGCGAAACGCGCGCGTCGGACAGGACGAGGGCGTTGTCGCTGGCCCGGCCGATCGTCAACGGCCGACCGTCAAGCGTGAGCTGACGTGAGGAACCGTCTGGCCGCACCTCCCTGAGACGCGCGATCGGGGCCGAAACCACCGGGACCTGGAAGACGGCGGTGTGCGACGCGATCTCGGAGTCCTCGGATGCGTGTTCTTCGCCATCTTCCGCACCGCCATCCGCTGTCCGGTCCGACGCCCGGCGACGCTTCCGTTCGAGGATCGGATCGGCGTAACGGGCCGCAACGTGTACCTCCCCCGGGCGGATGGCCGGATCGCTCACCAGCTCGACCTGCGGGCGATCGGCCAGCGTGTAGCGGTGGGCCCGCGCGAAGGTGAGCGCGGCGTCCGCCAGCTCGGCTGCGAGGCTACCCGCGATCTCGCCGATCGCCGCCATGTCGGCCGGACTCAAGTGCACGCCGAAGCGGTTCGGGACGATCGTGCCGCCGGCGCCTGACAGGCGCTCGTTCTCCATCGCACGCTCGATGCGGCGCTGGATCTGGATCGGCTGCAGGCGCGCCCTGAACAGTCGGGCGGTCGGCCGTTCGAAGAGCCGTTCGAAGAACCGCTCGAGCTCGGCGAGGGGGCGCATGATCGGTTCGGGAGTCTAACAGAGGGGGTATCGCGGACAGCCGCCGGAAGCCCGCCGCGGCGTCACGCGGGAGAATCGATGTGACCATCGACGAGCGAGCCCGGTACGAGCGGCGGAGGGGGTCTGGACGCCCTGGGCTATACTCTCGCTCCCGTTCGACCGGCCACGCCGGACGACGGCGTCCGTGCACGTTTCCGGGGACCCGATGCCCGAGATCCTGACCGAATCATTCTGCGAGCGTTGTGGCACTCGCTACACGTTCGAGGCACAGGTTCCCAAGAAGAGCAGCCTCGGCAAGTTCCGTACGCTCTCGAAGGGCTTCAAGAACTACGTCCTGAGTGACGAGACGACGCTGGAAGAGGCGTTCGCCGACGCCCGTCACGACGAAGAGCGCGAGATCACCAGCCACCAGCTGGACGCGTTCCACAAGACCTTCAACTTCTGCATGTCGTGCCGGCAGTACACGTGCGCCAACTGCTGGAACGAGGTTGAGGCTCGGTGCCTCAGCTGCGCGCCCCATCTTGGCCAGGAGATCCTTCCGCCAGCCTTCCCGCACCTCCAGTCGGCACTGGGGTTGTCGACGACGGAGGCGCTCGGAAACGGCCACCCAGGGGAGGTACCGCCCGCCGAGCTGTCCTGGCCGACGGCGGACTTCGCGGCGACGTCTGCGGTCGCCGAGGAGGAGGCAGTCGCCCCCGAAGGCGTCGACGTCGATACCGCGGCCCGCCTCGCGTCTCTGTTCGGGACGTCGGCACCAGTCGCTGAACCGGTCGTCGAGCCGTCGGTCGAGGCGGGTTCCGAGGAGGCCGCGGAGGCTGCCGCGCTGGCCGAGGCCGAGGCGCTCGCCGAGGCCGAGACGTACGCGGAGCCCGAGGCCGAAGCCTTCGCCGAGCCGGGAGCCGAGGCTCTCGCCTCGCCCGAGGCCGAAGCGTATGCAGAGCCCGAGGCCGAAGCGTATGCAGAGCCCGAGGCCCAGGGCTTCGTCGAGCCGGAGGCCGAAGTCCTGGCCCAGCCGGAGCTCGAGCCGCCCGCCCACGCGGAGGCTTCCGAGGACAGCGACATTTCGGACGTCGAACGCGCGGTCGAGGACGCGAACCGAATCGCCGCCGCGCGGGCTGCCGCAGCCGCCCAGCGCACCTCGAGCATCTTTGGCAAGTTCCGGCCTGGCCGCGAGCCCGCGGTCGAGCCGATGGCCGACGTCGAACCGGAGGTCGAGTGGGCCGCCCCGGCGAGCGAGGCGGAGCCCGAGATCGAGCCGATGGCCGCGTCCGGCGTCGAGCCCGAGATCGAAGTCGAGCCAGTCGTCGAGGCGCCGTTCGATATCGAGCCCGAGTTCGAGCCGGTGGCTGCGTCCGCGGTCGAGCCCGAGGCCGAACCCCTCGACGTGGCCGTGATCGAGCCGGAGCCCGATGTCGAACCCGTCGCTGCCTCGGCGGCCCCCGTCGAGGCCGAGCCGGCCCCGGCCCCGGCACCAGTCGAGCCCGCACCAGAGCCTGTCGCTCCGCCGCCCGCGCGGCCGGCGCTCGACCAGGTGGAGCAGCCTGCCTGGCAGGTCATCGCTCCCGAGGTCGCGCCGGCACCTCTTAACGGTGGCCCGGTTCCCCAGCCAACAATGCCTGCCGCCGCGACGGCTGACGGCGTGCCCAGGCCCGGCGAATCGATCGCTGCCGAGTCGCCCCAGTGGCCGAGCGAGCCGCAGTGGCCCGCCGAGGCCGCATGGCCAAGCCACCAAGCGGCGTTCCAGCCAACTCGATCGCCCCTGAGCCAGCCGCCCGAGCCAATCCAGGCGCAATGGCCGTCCGTCGACACTCGGAGCGTGGCGGCGCACCACGGAGACGGCATGTGGGCCGCATCGAGCCGCGAGCTGCTCGTCAACCGCGCGGAAGCCGGCGTCCAGGCGTGCGTCAGCTGTGGCCTGCCGTTGTCGGCCACCGCGCGCTTCTGTCGCCGTTGCGGCACTCAGCAGGGCTAAGTCTCAGACGCGTTCGCGCCTCACGTCGAAGCGGCTCGCACTCGCATCCGCTCGCGAATCCAGGCCGCCCCGAGCAGCAGAGCCTGGAACCCGACCGACAGCCACACGAGCGCCGCGAATGAGGCCGCGATCGCCCCGTAGAGCGCGAGCGATCCGATAAGCCTCGGGGCGATGTAGACGAACAGGTCGGTGAACGCGGCAAGCGCGATCCCCACCACGAGCGCCGGCAGGGCAATCGTGCTCCACGGCGGGCGACGGGGCGGCACGAAGCGATAGACCACTGCGATTGCCAAGGTGAACAAGGCTGCCGCCAGAAGCGGAGAGATCAGACGCGACGCTTCGCGGCCGGCACCTCCCCCGGCCACGAGGCTCTCCTCGAGGAATGAGGCAACGCTGGTGAGCGCGATGGCCCCGAGGAACGCGATCATCAACGCACCGACCGACACGATGCCGCGCAGGGTTCGTGCAAGGACGCCGCGGGGCGTCTCGTCCCGGAAGATGCGCGCGAACGCATCGTCGAGCGCCGCGTAAAAGCGGCTCGCTCCCCAGACCAGCCCGACGACGGCGAGCAGGGAGAACTGGACCGCGCCGTTCGACACCTCTCGCAGCGCCAGGTCGAAGAGGTCATGCAGCGGCGGGATGTGGCGTGCGAGCGCCGTCACCAGCTCCGTGCGGCTCGCAGGGTCGTGGACCACGATGCCGGTGAGGCCCACGACCAGGAGGATCGCCGGCAGCAGCGCAAACAGCGCGCTGTACGCCAGACCGGCTGCGATCAGTGCTCCACCGGCCTCGCCGTAGGCGTCGAGAATCGAGCGAGCCCGAACGACTGGCGCCCACTCTGCGATCCGCCCGACCACTGCGCGAACGCGAGCCGAGGCGTCCACGGCCTTCGGGCGTCAGCCCTGCAAGTCCTCGAACAGCCCGGCCTGGATGTCCGAGGCCTTCACCCGGCGAGGAGGCGCCACCAGCGCCCGGACCTCACCGCGTCGAACGAATCGCCTGCCCCCGAGCTTGATGCTCTGCAGCCGACCGGTGCGTGCCCACGTACCGATCGTGCCCGGTCGAAAGTGCACGTTCGCGGAAGCGAGGATTTCGGCAGCCTCCGAGAGGGTGATCCAGTCGGTCGAGGCCGGCGCCATCGTCAATCGCCGGCCGGCGCCGGGGTTGAGGTCGTCGAACCCGATTCATGCTTGGCCGTCGACGCCGAGCCTGCGTCGTCCTTGCCGCCGTCGTCCTTGCCGCCGTCGCCCGAGCCGGTCGCCGCCTTCGCGCCGTCGGAGGTCTCTGCGCCGGTCTCCGCCTTCTCCGCCTTCCTGCGGCTGGCGCTGCGCCGATCCTTCTTCGCCCAGCCCGATCCTTTGAACACGACGGCGGGCAGAGCGAAAGCCTTGCGCATCGGCCGCGCGCCGCAGGCAGGGCAGCTCGCCGGACCCGGCGCGTCGACACCGTGCATCACCTCGAGGCGGTGTCCGCACGCCTCGCAGACGTAGTCGTAGATGGGCATCGGCTGGAGTCAGCCGCGCAGCATGCGCATGCCGCACTTGGGGCAGTAGAACGCTCGCTCGTGGGCGGAGGCGAAGCCGCAGTGTGCGCAGACGAGCCCGCCTCGTCCGGCGGCGGGCACCGGGCGCTCGATCGGCGTCAGGCCCACGGCGAACTGGCTCGCCAGCACGTTCGTTAGCAGGCCACCGAGCAGCTTCGCGCCGATCCGATCGGTATCGCCGCGAACGCCCTTGCCGCCCCAGCCAACCACGGCCCGGACGATCATGTCGCCGGTCGTCTCGTCCCAGTGCGACGCGACGCCACCAACGATGGCGTTGTACTCGGGGTAGCCGGAGGTGTCGACCTCGCCGTCGAGCAGCGCGCAGACAAAGGTGTCGAACGCCAGGTCGATCGCGTCGATGTGCTCGAGGACCATCAGCGCGTGGCGGGTCACTGGGGAATGAACGTGGTGAGCGTTCAACCACTGCATGGCCTCGGAGGGGCGGGTGATGACCGGCGTCGCCTGGCTGAACTCCATCGCCAGGGGCTCGACGACCTCGATCTCGCTTTTCGCCAGCCCATGCAGCATGCCCGGCAGCTCGTCGAGCGCGCGCGGGCCGGCCTTCATCCGGACGCCTTCGCTGCTCTTGCCGGCGTAGTACAGCTTGAGCTGATGCTCCTGCGCCGTGACCTCTTCCGGGAGCAATGGCGAAACAGGGGGCTGTTGCTGTACGACGACGTCCGTCCCGGCGCCGGACTTGCGTTTCAGGAAATCGAGCGGCACGTGGAAAACCCCGGTTCGAAGCCTGGATGAACGGCCCGTATCGTAGCGCCTCGCCCTGGGGTGGTTCAGACGTACCTTCGGACCAATGACAGCCGCCGAAGCTCGAGCTCCGATGCCTCCCTGAGCGGCCCCGCCAGCTCCAGCCGCTAGGTCAGCCGTCCTTCGAGGCGGTTCACCTGTTCGGCCAGCTCGGCCTCGCGCTGGCGCGCACCATCGACGACCTCCGGCGGAGCCTTCGACAGGAAGTCCTCGTTGGCGAGCCGCACCCGCGCGGCCGCGAGCAGCTCACGGGCCGTGGTCAGCTCCTTCTCCAGCCGTCCGCGCTCCAGCTCCGCGGTCGTGGCGCTGAGCTCGCGTAGCTTGATCCGCGCCTCGGCTTCCCCGGCGATCACGATCAGCTGCTCGCTTCGCGGGACCTGGGCAAACGCGGCGTGGAGCGCCTCCCGGGTCAGGTGGCGGGTCAGCGGACGGGCACGAGTCAGCCGCTCGATGGCCGGCCGAAGGCTTGCGAAGGTAGCGCCCAGCCCGGGCGGAATCGCGACGTCGACCGGCAGCAGCTCGGCTGGTTCCAGGCGGGCTTCGGCGCGCGCGCTCCGGATGGCCCGCGTCAGGTCGATGACGGCCGCGACCTGCCGTTCGCCTTCGAGGTCGCGCTCTCCCACCCCGGGCCAGCGGGCAACGATCAGCAGCTCGGGGTCGGACTCGCGATGCGGGGTGATCTGCCAGATCGCCTCGGTGACGAACGGCATCACGGGGTGCAGCAGCCGAAGGTAGGTATCGAGCACCTCGACAAGCGTCCACCAGGTCGCCTCGGCCTCCTTCGGGTGGGTGACCGGGTCGCTCAGCCGAACCTTCGCAAGCTCCAGGAACCAGTCGCAGTACTCGCTCCAGATCGCCTCGTAGAGGACACGCGTGGCCTCGCTGAACGCAAAGTCACCCAGGAGCCGGTCGACGTCGACGGTCGTGGCCGCCATCCGCGAACGGATCCATCGCTCCGCAGGGCCCAGGTGCTCCGGATCCGGCAGCTGGCGCCTCGCGTCCGCCGCGATTCCAGAGGGTCGAGCACCGTGGACGAACCTCGCCGCGTTCCACAGCTTGTTGGCGAAGTTGCGCGCGTCCTCGAGCTTCTCGTCGCGGAACTTCTGGTCGTTGCCTGGCGAGGTGCCATTGATCAGCGCGAAACGGAGTGCATCCGCGCCGGCGACGGAGATGGCCTCGAGGGGATCGACGACGTTGCCCTTCGTCTTGGACATCCGCTGCCCGTAGGGGTCCTTGACCAGGCCGTGCAGGTACACGGTCCGGAAGGGGACGTCGCCCGCGAGGTGGATGCCAAGCATCATCATCCGGGCCACCCAGAAGAAGATGATGTCGTAGCCGGTCTCCATGACGGAGCCGGGGTAGAAACGCTTCAGGTCCCCGGTCTCTTCCGGCCACCCGAGCGTGGAGAACGGCCACAGGCCCGAGCTGTACCAAGTGTCGAAGATGTCGGGGTCCTGGGTGAGCTCCGCGGCGGCGCGGCCACAGACGTCGCACCTGTCCGGTCCATCGGGATCGGCGGAGACGGTCGCGTGGCCGTCGGGGCAATACCAGGCCGGGATGCGATGGCCCCACCACAGCTGGCGGCTGACGTTCCAGTCGTGGATGTTGGTCATCCAGTGCTCCCAGACCTTTTCGAACCGGTCGGGCACGATTCGCGTCCGGCCGCTTCGTGTCGCCCCGAGTGCCTTCTCCGCGAGCGGGCCGGTTCGGATGAACCACTGGGTCTTGAGGCGCGGCTCGATCACGTCGTTCGAGCGCTGGCAGCGGCCGATCAGCATCTCGTGGGGCTGCGCCGAGGCGAGATCGCCGCGAGCCTCCAGGTCGGCAACGATCTTCGCGCGAGCCTCGTAGCGATCCAGGCCCTGGTAGGGTCCGCCGCTGGCGTTGATCGTCGCATCGTCGTTCAGGACGTTGATCATCGGCAGGCCATGGCGACGCCCCGTTTCGTAGTCGTCGGGATCGTTGGCGGGTGTCACCTTCACCGCTCCGGTCCCGAAACCCCGTTGCACGACGGGGTCGGCGATGATCGGGACGCGGCGATCGACGACCGGGACGACGGCCTCGCGGCCAACGAGCGTGCGATATCGGTCGTCCTCGGGATGGACGGCGACGGCGGTGTCACCCAGCATCGTTTCCGGTCGCGTGGTGGCGACGGCAATCGTGTCCGCGGGGCTCGGCCCACCCGTCGTTTCGTCGATGAGGTGGTAGCGGATCGTCCAAAGCGTGCCGCGCTCTTCGGTCGGGATGACCTCCAGGTCCGAAACGCTGGTCATGCACCCCGGGCACCAGTTGACGAGCGCTTCGGTCCGGTATGCGAGCCCGTTGCGGTACAGGCGCGCGAACGATTCCCGCACCGCTCGCGCGGAAACGTCGTCCATCGTGAAAGGCGGCGCTGCTGGCCGAGCATCACCTCGCGCGTCTCGTTGATGAAGTCCCACATGCGCGCGAGGTAGCGATCACGGCCGAGGGTCTCGCGGCTCTGGCCCTCCTCGGCGAGGATCCGATCGAGGACGTACTGCGCGGCGATCGAGGCGTGATCGAGGCCTGGCAGCCACAGCGTCGGGTGGCCGAGCATGCGGGCACGCCGGATCATCGTGTCTTCGATCGTGAAGGTCAGCGCGTGACCGATGTGGAGCGCCCCGGTGATGTTCGGCGGCGGCTGGATGATCACGAACGGCGGCAGGCTCGGGTCCGCCGTCGAGCCCTTGCCGTCGGGCGCGAAGACCTCGGCATCCAGCCAGCGCTGGTACAGCAGGCCTTCGACCTGCGAGGGGTCGTAGGCCTTCGGCAGCTCGGTCAGGCGCGGGTCGGTCTTGGTCATCGGTCGGTCGTGGTCATCGGTCGCACGGCTTCTCTGGCCGGCCTCCAAAACGTCGAAACCCGCTCGTCCAGCGGACGAACGGGTCGTGGTACCACCTGCTGGTTCGGCATTCGAGAGTCGCCGGTCATCCCGGCGCCCGGGTTCGAACGCCCTCTCGGCACGCTATCGGGTGCCAGCCGCGCAACTCGCGAGCGACGTTCGCACCACCGGTCCTGCGCGGATCGCAGCATCCCCGCGCTCTCTGGATGGGCCGGTCTGGCGCTACTCCTCTCGGTCTTCGCCGTGAGGGCGGGAGTGTAACAGGTGACCGCGAGATGAGCGGTCCGAGGCAGGCTGTGGCGGTGGACGACCGCAAGCTCGGGAGCGTGCTCCGCGCACTCCCTCGGCGCCGCCG
>VBFZ01000037.1 GCA_005880805.1 Chloroflexota bacterium
GGTGGCGAATCTTCAACGGCTATGTCCGCGCACCCTCTTCCGGGTGCTACGCGATGCAGCTGGACACCCTGTCACGTAGCCAATGGGTCGTGTTCGAGGTTAGGTCGCGCTAGGACCACCATCAGGCGGGAACTCGTTCCTCGAGAAGCAACCGACGTATGACCGGCATAGGCGGAGAACCCTGCGCGAGCACCTCCTCGAGGTGCTTCCGGTAGACGAAGCCGGGAGTGTCGCCCAGGCCGCCCACGACCCGCGGCGCGGAGACGGCATCGACGGCAGACGGACCTCCCGCCTCGAGCGCGAGTTGGCGCCGCCGTTCGAGCTCGATGTCCCAGAACTCGATCGAGCCGACGAAGTAGGTCACCAGCTGCGTTGACGAAAGCCTCGCCCGGTTCCACTTCGCGCGCGCCTCGGCCTCCTCCTGGAAGCCACCGTCGACCATCAGCGCGATCGCCTCGTCCTGGGTCATGTCCATCGTGTGGATCTTGACGTCGATGATCGCGTTGGTCGTTGCTCGCAGGTAGAACTTCCAGTGGGTCAGCCACAGCCCCGGATCGTCCGCGCCGTACCCGGCGTCCATCATCACCTGGGTCACATAGACCGCCCAGCCCTCGGCGAACACGCCGCTCCACAGGATCGTGCGGGCGAGCGACGAGCAGCGGTTCGAAAAGACGCCCTGCAAGTAATGGCCGGGCACGGCCTCGTGGATGACCAGCAGCTTCAGCATGCGGTCGTTGTCCTCGCGGAGGTAGGACTCCTTCTGCTCCGGCGTCCACTCCTCGGGGATGGGCGTAACCGCGAAGAACGCCTTCTCCTTCTTGTCCAGCGGGCCGGGCGAATCGAGCATCGCTCCGCCGAACGAGCGCAGGAAGACCGGCGTCCACATGATCTGCAGCGGCTCTTCGGCAAGGCCGATCAGATTCTTCTCCCGGCAGAACGCCTCGACCCGGGCGAGCTCGTCGCGGCAGAAGTCGAGCATCGCATCCGGCTTCTGGTGCTCGGCGGCGATGGCATCCAGGACGCCCCTGACGATCTCCGAATCGGCGGCCTCCTCCGTGCCTGCCTCTTCGGCCGTCGGCATCGGTCGATCGGGCACGTAGCGTGACCAGTTCTCACGGGCGAGACGAACCATCTCTCGGCGAACGGCCACGTACTCACGGTTGGCGCGCTCCAGGATCTCGAGGGGGCTGAGGTCGCTTTTGAGCGTGTGCCGCATCTTGCGATCGAACAGCTCACGACCCAGGCGGCCCTCCGCTTCCGCCTTGGGAAGAACGACATCACGCAGGTGGGCTTCGAACTTGCCGAGCGCTGCCTTGGCCGTCTCGGCCGACTTCCTGAGCCGCGGCAGCATCGCCCGGACGTCGGCATCGCCCTCGGCCTCTTCGCCCGCCTTGACCGCGTCGTCCGCCAGCTCCGCGATGCCAGGGAGGTTCTTCAGCGCAGTCTCCGTATGGAGCTTCGAAACCGGCCGATCGCCCAGACCCTGCAGCTGACCCGCGGCGACCTCCAGCAGGCGCGGCATGGTCTCGAGGCGCCCGGCGATCGACGTCAGTCGCGCGGCTGGTGGGGCGAACTCGCGGGCCAGGATCGGGAAGATGCCGCCGCCCAGGAGGTAAATCCACGACATAGGATCCCACCGTTCTTCCCGGAGCTCCGCATCGGTGAAGCGCATCGCGGCGAGCTCGGCGAGGAGGACCTCGCGGTCGGCTCGGTCACCGGCCGACCGGCGATCGGGATCGATGTCCTGCAGCTCGGCCTCCCAGCGATCGACGAACGCGAGCCTTGCCTCCCGGCCTGCCTCGGTCATGTCCGGCCAGGTGTGATCGAACCGGTGATCGCCCGTCGCGGTTGCGCGAACCGGGTCGAGCGGGAACAGCTCGTCGAAGAAGGCTGCGACGCGCGCCTGTATCGGCGTCGCGGGAATCTGGGCAGCGGACATTGGTTCCTCCGGGCGCTCGAGGTCCGTCACCGGTTATGCCCCGGGTCATGCCGTCAGGGTCATGCCGTCAGGGTGATGCCGTCATCGTGATGAGGGCTTTGACGCCAGTGTACGGGCGCCGTGGCTCTGCCATGATCTGCCCGCCGGCGCCGACTGGCCGGCCGCTCGCGCGGAGGCAGATTCGTGATCGACATCCTCGTCCGCATCCTGATCAACGCGGTTGCCCTCGTCGTCGCCGCGAAGGTCGTCCCCAACATCCACCTGACCATCGGCGACACGCCGGCCAATTGGCTGAAGGTCGCCATCGTCGCGATCGTGTTCGGCCTGGTGAATGCCTACATCAAGCCGATCGTCAAGGCGCTGTCGTTCCCGCTTACGCTCGCGACCCTCGGACTTGTCTCGTTCCTGATAAACGCCGCGATGCTGCTCCTCGCGGCCTGGATCTCGACCGAGGTCCTAAAGCTCCACTTCACGATCGCCGATTTCCCGCCGACGTTCAACGGCGACGCGCTCATTGCAGCGATCCTGGGCTCGATCGTGATCTCGATCGTATCCACGGTTCTTGGCTTCGTGAACTTCGGTCGCCGCGCGGTGTTCTAGGTCCTGGCGGGGTTGCGCGCGTCCTTCGCGGCGGTCCCGGGATCGGGGGGCCACGGCTACATCGCACCGCCATACCTCGCGCTGACCTCGGACGGCAAGCTGTACCTGCCGGAGGCCGCGCCGGAGGCAAACCGCGTCATCGTGATGCAGCTGCTTCCGCCGCTCTGGCCGCCGCCATGAGTAAGCTCCGCGGCCTGGCGCTCGCAATTGGCACAGTTGAACGCCCGGCGTTCAAAGGGGCGAACGAGCCGGTCATCGCACGCAATTCTGAACGCCTGGCGAGCGAGGTGGAGCGCGTGGCACACCCGTTGAACGCGCTGCGTTCAGGCCGGCGGCTCCCGGGTCACCTGGGGACGGCTCCGCCGTCGGTTTGAACGGCTGGCGAGCAACCGCCGGCGAGCTCGCGTCAGTCAGGGGACGGAAAGTCGCCGGAAGGTGCCGAAGCTCCTCCCGGCGACTGCGAGCGCGAACCTAGAGCTCGGTCACGCCGACGACGTGGCCCTCCGGGTCGGCGAACATGCCGAGGACCGCGCCGGGACCCGGACTGAACTTCGGCATGATCGTCCGGCCGCCGAGCTTCTCGGCCTTTGCGAGCGCGTCGTCGACGGACGGAACGGCCACGTAGAACGTCACCCAGCCGCCCGATCCATCCGGGCTCGTCCCGATACCCGTGGCGACGCCGTTCTCGGCCGATGGCGCGATGCCGTAGCCGCCCGGGTTGTTCGTGTCCAGGTGCCATCCGAACAGGTTCGAATAGAAGCGCTGCAGCGCCGGTCCATCCTTGCCCACGACCTCTGCGTGGATCACTTGATCGGCCATGTCGATTCCTCCTGTGTCGGGCGACTGTCCCGCCGCCCCTCTTCTCCGGCCCCATGGCCGACTCGGAAGATCGACGTTCGGCAGGCCATGGAATCGACAGGCGAGGTGCCGCCGCCAGGAGCACCGGGACCGGTGACGCGCTAGAGCTCGGGGATCAGGTCCTGTTCGATGTCGACCGGGAGGCTGAAGCCGAACTCCGCGCCGCCACCCGGGCGAGCCATGCCGTAGATGCGGCCGCCCATGGCATCGACCAGCTGCTTGCACACGAACAGCCCGATGCCGGCCCCCGCAGCCTGGCGCACGGCGGTCGTCGACCGGAAGAAGAGATCGAACAGGTGACCGGCGTCGTCCGGCTCGATTCCGATCCCCGAGTCCAGGACGCGCACGAGCACTGCGTCCTCGGTCTGGTCGAGGATGACGTCGATCTCCGAGTCCGG
>VBFZ01000020.1 GCA_005880805.1 Chloroflexota bacterium
CGCCGACGAGCTGCGGAAGGAAGAACGCGAAAGCCGAATGGGCGCGGACGAGGCGCATCGCGAGCTCGAGACGCTGCAGAAGGCGACCGACCGCTTCATCTCCGCGGTCGACGCCACCGGCAGCCAGAAGGAACAGGAGGTCATGGAGGTCTAGTGGCCCGCGGTCCCGTCGCACGCCCCACGGACGCTCCGCCGATCGCCCACGCCCCGCGCTCGAGCGGTGCGGGTGCCGAAACAAGCTTCTCGACCACCGACCTGGACCACCTTCTGCCACCGGAGGAGCTGCCCCACCACGTCGCAATCATCATGGACGGCAATCGGCGCTGGGCGAAGCGCCAGGGGATCTCGGAGGTCGAGGGTCATTCGGCGGGTGTCGAGGCCATTCGCGGCCTCCTCAAACACGTCGTCCGGCGTGGACTTCCCGTCCTGACCCTGTACGCGTTCAGCCGCGAGAACTGGGCGCGCTCCGACGACGAAGTTGCCGGGCTGTTCTCGCTGCTCGAGCAGGCGATCCGGAGCGAGACGCCGGAGTTGCAGGCGCAGGGCGTGCGCGTGCGACTGCTCGGTCGGCTCGAGGAGCTGCCCGCAATGACGCGGCGCTCCATCGAAGGCGCCCTGGCCGCGACGGCCGCGGGCGATCGGCTCCAGCTCAACATCGCCTTCAACTACGCCGGCCGCACGGAGCTGGTGGACGCCTTCCGCCGCGTGGCGGCGAGCGGCGTCGCCCCGGACGCCATCGACGAAGCCACGATCTCGGAGGCGCTGTACACGGCGGGCATGCCGGATCCGGATCTCGTGATCCGGACGGGCGGCGAGCAGCGCATGTCGAACTTCCTGATCTGGCAGAGCGCCTACGCAGAGTTCTACTTCTGTCCGCTGCTGTGGCCGGATTTCGGCCCTGAGGCCCTTGACGCGGCTCTTCTCGAGTTCGCTCGTCGAACGCGTCGCTTCGGCCGCTAGCTCGCGGAGCGGCTGGCCGATGCTCCGTCAGCGCGTCCTGAGCGCCGCGCTCCTCGTCCCGCCGCTCGTTCTCGTGCTCATCCTGGGCGAGCCATGGATCGCGCTCGTGATCGGCCTCGTCGCGTTGCTGGCGGCCGTGGAGGCGTTCCGGCTCCTCCGCGCGGCAGGTCAGCCGGTCCTCGTTCCCGTCGGCATCCTGTTCGCGGTGGCGCTGGCGGTCGCCATTGGTGCCACCCCGTTACTGCCGGGTGCAGCCCTGCTGGCCGTCTCGTTCACGGTTGTTCTCGCGGCGATTGCCGCGTTCCGCCAGGAGGATCCGCGGGAAGGTCTGTCGGCGTGGGCGATGACCGTGTTCGGGGCGATCTACGTCGCCCAGATTGGATTCGTAGCCCGAGCCGGCAGCCTCGCTCCCGAGCTGTCGTCGAGCGCGCCGCTCGCCGCGTGGGGCAACGAGCGTGCCTGGATCCTGGTGCTGCTGCTTGCGGTCTGGTCGTACGACACGGGCGCGTACTTCGCGGGTCGCAGGTTCGGCCGCGCCCGGTTCCTGGTCCACGTCTCCCCGTCGAAGACGTACGCGGGGGTCGTGGGAGGAGTGCTGGCGGCGACGATCGTCGTCGGGATCGTGCTCGCGGCGATCGGCCAGTCACCGGCGCTCGCGCTGGTCCTGGGACCGCTCGTGTCGGCCGCGGCCCAGGCCGGTGACCTGGCCGAGTCGATGCTGAAGCGGGCGGCTGGCGCGAAGGACTCGGGAACGCTCATCCCCGGTCACGGCGGCATCCTCGACCGCGTGGATTCCTTCCTGTTCGCGGCGCCGGTGCTGGCCTTCTGTGTCGCGACGTTCGTCCGCTGACCCCCGGACGGGTGTCGCCGTCCTCGGCTCGACCGGCTCGATCGGTCGACAGACGCTCGACGTTCTCGAGGGCCTGACCCCGACCCACAGGGTCGTTGCGCTTGCGGCCGGACGGAACGCCGATCTCCTGGCCGAACAGGCTCGCCGTTTCCGACCCACGATCGTGGGCCTGACCGAGGACGTTGCCCACCCCATCGACACGCCGCCCGCCACGCAATTCGTGCAGGGCGACCAGACGCTCGAAGACCTCGCGACCCGGGACGACGTCGACGTCGTCGTCGTCGGGACCGGCGGCGTCGTGAGTCTCAGGCCTGTGCTGGCGGCGCTCGCCGCGGGCAAGGTTGTGGCAACCGCGAACAAGGAGACGCTGGTCGCCGGCGGTCACCTTGTCATGCCCCTGGCTCGCGCTCGCGCTGCACACGTCGCCGCGACGCGTCCGACGCACGCCCTGGCCTCGCCGCTGGGCTGGCTCCGGCCGATCGATTCAGAGCACTCTGCGATCTGGCAATGCCTGGTCGGCGAGCGCATGTCGCAGGTCGCGCGACTCACCCTGACCGCATCGGGCGGCCCGTTCCTGGACGAGCCCGCCGATCTCGAGTCCGTGAGTCCCGAACAGGCCCTCGCCCATCCAACGTGGCGCATGGGCGCCAAGGTGACCATCGACTCCGCGACTCTCGCCAACAAGGGCCTGGAGGTGATCGAGGCGCACTGGCTGTACGATGCTGCCTACGAGGACATCGACGTCCTGATCCATCCCCAGAGCGTCGTCCACTCGGCTGTCACGTTCGTGGACGGCTCGTTGAAAGCGCAGCTGGGGATCCCCGACATGCACATCCCGATCCAGTACGCCATCACGCACCCGGAACGCGCTCCATCGCCCGTGGCCGCCGTCGATCTCGCGCAGGTCGGGAGGCTCACCTTCCGCAGGCCGGACGAGGCGCGTTTCCCCGCGCTCCGTATCGCACGCGAGGCCGGCCGCTCCGGTCCATGGGCGAGCGCTGCCCTGATCGCGGCCGACGACGTCGCCGTGGACCACTTCCTCGCGGGCCGGTTGCCCTTCACCGGGATCGCCCGGCTGCTCGACGACGCGGTTGACCGCTTCGCCCGGGCGGACGCCACGGACCCGGGCATGGAGGAGCTCGAGGCGCTCGATACGGAGGTCCGGGCCGCGTTCCGGAAAGGGCCAGTGGTCGCCCGATGACCGACGCCCTGACCGGAGCCCTCCAGAGCGCGATCACGCTCGTCCTGTTCCTGCTGATCCTGGGCGTCCTGGTGGTCGTCCACGAATTCGGCCACTTCGCGGTCGCCCGGCTTGCGGGCGTGCGCGTGCTGGAGTTCGGGATCGGGTTCCCGCCACGCGCGAAAGTCTTGCGCTCCGAGGGCGAAACGCTCTACACGCTCAACTGGCTGCCGATCGGAGGGTTCGTCAAGCTGGAGGGCGAGGAGGGCAGCTCCGACGACCCGCGCGCCTTCTCACGCGCCCCGTTGCTCACCCGGCTCCTGATCCTGGTCGCCGGCGTCGTGATGAACCTTTTGCTCGCGTTCCTGATCATGTTCGCGATCGCATGGGTCGCGAACCCGACACGCGGCATCCAGTTCGGGGGCGTGCAGCCGGGTTCACCTGCCGAGCAGGCCGGTCTCCAGCGCGGCGACACGATCGTTTCACTCAACGGGCAGTACTACGACGCGTACGGGGGCATGAGCCTGGTCGAGGACATCCGGGAGCACGCGGGCATGCAGGTCACGCTCGGCGTTCGCCATCCCGATGGTCGCCTCGAGCAGGTCCCGGTCACGCTGCGGCCGCCGGACAAGGTGGACGCCGAGCATGGCGCGCTCGGCATCTGCTCGGACACGCCGTGCCCCGCCGCGGGGGCGGAACCTGGGCCGAACGTGATCTGGACGGCGGTCATCACCGGCCACTACTTCAGCCGTGACCCGGTATCGGCCCTGGCGGTCGCAGGAGACCGGACCGGGGCTGCGTTCGGCCTCATCCTGCGCGGGCTGGGCGACCTCGCGAGTTCGGTCCTGTCGAACCCCACCGAGGCACCACCCGTTCAGGGGCCGGTCGGAATTGCCATCGGCGTCGGCGAGGTGTTCTGGAAGTCCGGCGCGATTGACACGCTGTTCCTCGCGGGCCTGCTGTCTGCCAATCTCGCGCTCGTGAATATCCTGCCGCTCCCGCCGCTGGACGGCGGGCGGATGTTCGTGATCCTGGTCAAGTCGGTCGCGGGTCGACGCGTCAGCATCCAGGCCGAGCGCCTGACCTACCTGGTGGGCGCTGGCGTCATCCTCGCGTTGCTGCTCTGGATCACCTATTTCGACATCGCGCGCATCGGCCAGTAGCGGAGCCGCGGCGGTGGCAGAAGCTCGGCTAGCGACGGATCCCCGCGCCACCAGGCGCCCCACCCCTACCGTCGACGTCGGTGGCATTCCGGTCGGAAGCAGGCATCCGATCGTCGTCCAGTCGATGACCAACACCGACACGGCCGACGCAGACGCCACCGCGATCCAGGTCGCCCAGCTCGCACACGCAGGCAGCGAGCTCGTCCGGGTCACGGTCAACACCGATGCCGCTGCGGCCGCCGTGCCGGACATCGTGGGCAAGCTCCACGACCTGGGCGTCGGCGTGCCGGTCATCGGTGACTTCCACTACAACGGTCACCTGCTGCTGGCGAAGTTCCCCGAGGCGGCGCGTGTGCTCGCGAAGTACCGCATCAACCCGGGCAACGTCGGCAGCAAGCATCACGACGCGAACTTCCAGACGATCGTCCGCGTCGCGATCGAGAACGACAAGCCCGTCCGGATCGGCGTGAACTGGGGCTCGCTCGACCAGCAGCTGCTCACCGAGCTCATGGACGCCAACGCGCGCCTGGACGACCCGCGGGACAGCCGCGACGTGATGATCGAAGCGATGGTCGAGAGCGCGGTCCGTTCAGCCGAACTGGCCGAGTCGACCGGTCTGGGCCACGACCGCATCATCCTGTCGGCGAAGGTTTCCGGCGTCCAGGATCTCGTCGAGGTGTACCGGATCCTGGCGGACCGCTGCGATTACCCCCTCCACCTCGGCCTGACCGAGGCGGGACTCGGAATGAAGGGGATCGTGGCGTCAACGGCGGGGCTGTCGATCCTCCTCAACCGGGGGATCGGCGACACGATTCGCGTCTCCCTCACGCCCGCGCCGGGCGGCGACCGGACGGAGGAGGTCCAGGTCGCCCAGCAGGTCCTTCAGTCGCTCGGTCTGCGTTCGTTCCTGCCGCAGGTCAGCGCCTGCCCGGGATGCGGGCGGACCACGTCGACCTTCTTCCAGGAGATGGCAAGCGACATCCAGGGCTACCTGCGCGAGCGGATGCCCGACTGGCGCGAGCAACATCCGGGCGTCGAGGACCTGCGGGTGGCGGTCATGGGCTGTGTCGTGAACGGGCCCGGCGAGTCGAAGCATGCCGACATCGGAATCAGCCTGCCAGGCACGTTCGAGGAGCCCGTCGCGCCTGTCTTCGTGGACGGCAAGCTCGACCGCACGCTGCGCGGCGGGCGGATCGTGCCCGAGTTCCTCGAGATCCTGGAGGCTTACGTCGATCGCCGATACCCGGCGGCGGGAGCCGTCACCCGCGAACGGGTCAACCCCGCCGGCTGACTTTCCGCGGCGCGGCCCGCACGTGTGCACCCTTTGCACGCCTCATTCTGGTCGCAGCATCAATTCGGGGGAACGGCAGACCTGACCGGCAGGCCAACCCTGTCCGACGGAGCGATTACGAACCTTCGAGTTCGTCGGGGATCGCTGTTTGGCCTATTGGGCATGCTGTTGGAGCCTTCATAGCGACCTAACGCCGCATTTGATGTTGTCGGCAGCGCCACCTGCGGCAAGGGCCCGGATCGCCACGACCGGAGCGTTACGGCTGGGTCCTCGAACGTGGATTGAACGTGGCGGGAACCGGGCGTGAAGGTGGCCTTCTGGAGGGGCCGGTGTATACTCGTCTGAACCGAAGTGGCCGCCTCCAACGTGGGTGACCCCCACGTTTCTTTTTGGGCGGCCCGGATCCTGGCGTGATTGAAGGAGGTCAGCGTGAGTCGAGATTTCGTCGGCGCCCTCCTGCAGCTCAACGCCGAAAAGCAGGTCCCCCGGGAACAGCTCGTGAGGACGGTCGAGGAGGCCATCCAGGCGGCGTACCGTCGCGTCTCAGGCGGCGAAGACATCCACGTCCGAATTGACGCCGAGACCGGCCGCCAGCGGGTATTTCGCGCCCGCCAGGTTGTCGGCGAGGTCGAGGATCCACTCACCGAGTTCACGGTCGACGAGGCCCGCCGCTTCAAGCCGGATGCGGGGATTGGCGACCTCATCGAAACCGAGGAGCTGGACCCAGAGGCTTTCGGGCGGATCCACGCGCAGACCGCAAAGCAGGTTGTCCTGCAGCGGCTTCGTGAAGCGGAGCGAGACGTCGTCTTCGACCAGTTCGCCAGCCGCGAAGGCGAGATGATCACCGGGACTGTCAATCGCGTCGAGCCGAGGGCGATCATCCTCGACGTCGGCAAGGGCGTTGAGGCGATCCTTGCGACGACCGAGCAGTCCACTGTCGAGCACTACCGCATCGGCCAGAACGTCAAGGCGTACGTGCTCGAGGTACGACGCACCACGCGCGGGCCGCAGATCTACGTCAGCCGGACGCACAAGGGCTTTCTGCGCAGGCTGTTCGAGCTCGAGGTGCCGGAGATCCACGCGGGATCGGTCGAGATCAAGGCGATCGCCCGTGAGGCCGGGAGCCGTTCGAAGGTCGCCGTGGCGTCCCGGCAGGAAGGTCTCGACCCGGTGGGTGCGACGGTCGGCCAGCGAGGGGCACGCGTCCAGGCCGTGGTGGCCGAGCTGGGCGGGGAGAAGGTCGACGTCATTCCGTGGAACGAGGATCCCGCGGTGTTCGTGGCCAACGCGCTGTCACCTGCGCAGGTGCTCGGCGTCGACATCGACGAGGAGCACCGCATCGCGAGCGTCACCGTCCCCGAGCGAATGCTCTCGCTGGCGATCGGGCGTGAGGGCCAGAATGCGCGTCTTGCGGCCAAGCTGACGGGCTGGCGAATCGACATCCGGAGCGACGTTTCTGTGGCCGAGGCGGCTCGCGCGGCGGCTGCGGCCGAAGCCCAGGAGGAGCCGACCGCGTCCGAAGCCGCAGAACCAGCAGCAGACGCGAAGGCCGTCGCGACCGAAGCGGCGCCTCGCCCAGCCCGGAAGACGACGGCGAAGAGCAAGCGGGAGCCGAAGGCCGACACCGAATCGAAGGCCGACACCGAATCGAAAGCCGACGAGCCGACACCGGCGGCCAAGCCCAAGGCCAAAGCCGAGGGCGAAACCGCAAAGACGAAGCCCAGGGCGACTCGGCGGAAGGCAGCCGATGCCAACGGCAGCGTGCCGATGACGGCCGAACCGGCCGCTGAGGCAGAAGATGGTTCCGGAGCGGAGCCCGAGCCTGTCGCGGCTGCGCCGAAGGCCCGCCGAGCGAGGGCCGCCAAGGAGGTATCGTCTTAGGCGGCGCTCGAGGCGGTCCGCCTCGCAAGCATCCGGTCCGCTCCTGCGTGGCGTGCCGAACGGCACGTGACAAGCGTGAACTCGTACGAATCGTTCGGACGCCCGACCGGCGCGTCGTCATCGATCCAACCGGTCGGGTTGCCGGGCGAGGCGCCTATCTGTGCGCCGACGGCAGCTGCTGGAAAGTCGCGCTGCAGAAGGGCACGATCACTCGGGCGCTGAGCACCCAGCTGCCGCCGGAGCTCGTAGAGCATCTGAACGCCGGGCCCGTCGCGAGGGAGCAAGGGCTCGGAGATTGAACACGCTGAACCAAGGAGACATACGTGGCGAGAAGTAGAAGCGGAACGCGCGGCCGACGGGGCCCGCGCAAGCCGCAGCGCCGGGACAGCGCGGCGGTAGCCGCGGCCGTGCAGGTCGCGGAGCCCCGCGAACGAGGCGCGATCGAGCTGCCGTTGACCATCACGGTCAAGGAGCTCGCCGACCTGCTCGATGTGAACCCGGCCGACGTCATCCGCGAGCTCATCAAGAGCGGGATCTTCGCCACGATCAACCAGCTGATCGATCGCGACACGGCGTCGCTGGTCGCGAGCGAGCTTGGCTATGAGGTCGCGGAGCCAACCGTCGCGGCAGGCACAGCATCCGGCAACGGGGAAGTCGAGGCGCCCGTCTCGCAGGCGGTCAAGGAAGTCCTCTTCGAGGAAGACAAGGCCGAGGACCTGCAGCCGCGCGCACCGATCGTGACGGTGATGGGCCACGTCGACCACGGCAAGACGAGCCTGCTCGACGCGATCCGGACCACGGACGTCGCGGCCGGGGAGCGTGGCGGAATCACCCAGCACATCGGTGCCAGCGAGGTCATCAAGGACGACCGACGCGTCGTGTTCCTCGACACGCCCGGCCACGAAGCCTTCACGGCGATGCGCGCGCGCGGCGCGAAGGTGACCGATATCGCGGTCGTCGTGGTCGCTGCCGATGACGGCGTGATGCCCCAGACGCTCGAGGCGATCGACCATGCGCGTGCGGCCAAGGTGCCGATCGTCATCGCGCTGAACAAGATCGACAAGCCGGACGCGAACGTCGACCGCGTCAAGAACGAGCTTGCGGAGGCGGGCGTCGTCATCGAGGAATACGGCGGCGACGTTCCGCTGGTGCCGGTCAGCGCGAGAACGCGCACCGGCCTCGACGACCTGCTCGAGGTGACCTTGCTCGTTGCCGACCTCCAGGAGCTCAAGGCGAATCCCAAGCGCTCGGCGGTCGGGACGATCGTCGAAGCCCAGCTCGACAAGGGCCGCGGCCCGGTGGCAACCGCGCTGGTTCAGACGGGCACGCTGCGAGTGGGCGACATCATCGTCGTCGGCTCGACGTTCGGCCGCGTTCGGGCCCTCGAGAACGACAAGGGCAAGCGCGTCACGAAAGCAGGTCCGTCGACCGCTGCCGTCGTCCTCGGGCTCGCCGACGTGCCGGAGGCGGGCGACATCCTGCGCGTCGTGACCGGGGAGAAGGAAGCCCGGGCGATGGTCGAGCAGCGCAAGGCCGCCGAGTCGGCTCGTGCCGGCGAGGCGGGTGGGCGCGCCACGCTCGAGGACCTGTATCGCCAGATCCAGGCCGGCCAGACCAAGGAGCTGCGGATCATCCTCAAGGCGGACGTATCCGGTTCGCTCGGCGCGATCACGCACGCGCTCGATGCCCTTTCGACGGACGAGGTTCGGATCAACGTGATCCACGAGGGCGCCGGCGACATCACCGACAACGACATCCTGCTGGCCGCGGCGTCGGACGCCATCGTCGTCGGCTTCAACACGAAACTGGTCGACACGGCGCGACGAACCGCCGAGTCGGAGGGGGTCGACGTCCGGCTGTACGAGATCATCTACAAGCTGACGGACGACATCGACGCAGCCCTCAAGGGGCTTCTCGAGCCGGAGGTCGTGGAGGCTGTCGAGGGACGTGCGGAAGTCCGGCAGGTCTTCCGGGTTGGCAAGAACACGGTGATCGCCGGCTGCTACGTCACCGAGGGGCACATCATTCGCGGCGGCGCACGGGTCTGGCGTGGCGGCAAGGTCATCGCAACCGACCGGATCGAGTCGTTGCGTCGCTTCCGGGATGACGTCCGGGAGGTCGCCGCGAACCTCGAGTGCGGCATCGGCCTGGCGAACTTCAATGACCTCGCCGAGGGCGACGTGATTGAGTGCTTCACCACGCAGACCATCTCGCGTGCCGCCACTGGATAACAGCCGCTCAGGACCGCCCCGGTGGCGGTGCCATTTGCCATGACCCAACGAACTGACAGGGTCGATGAGCTCCTGCGGCAGGAGATCGGGCAGATCCTGGCGCGCGACGTGGCTGATCCGCGGATCGGATTTGCCACCGTTACAGACGTCGAGACCTCGCCCGACCTGCGCCACGCCCGCGTGTGGGTCAGCGTCATCGGCCAGAAAGCCGACCGCGAAGCCACGATCCACGCCCTGGAGCGCGCGATGCTGTTCGTGCGTCGCGAGCTGGGCACGCGGCTCCGGATCAAACGCATTCCAGAGCTCCACGTCCGCGTTGACGACTCGGCCGAGCGGGGGACCCGGGTGCTCCATCTCCTTTCGGAGCTCGAGTCCGGTGTCACGCCCGAGGAGCCGTCCGACGGCGAGTCGCTGCCGACGCCAGTCGCCCGATTGCCGAACCCTGGCGAAGTCTTCGCTGAACCGGAGCCGACAACGTCGCTGCCCATGGGACGATCACGAAACGCGCGAGGTACGAAGTCGAAGAGCCCGCGAGCCAGCCGATGAGCGAGGCCCTCGAGGCGGCGGCCCGCGCAGTTCCGGACGCCGTCGTCGAGCGGCTCTCCCGGGCACGGTGCGTGCTCGCGCTCACCCACGAAAACCCCGATGCCGACACCCTCGGCGCGTCGCTCGGCGTCCAGCGCCTCGTCGGCGCCTTCGGCGGCAGCGTGACCCTCGTCTCCTCGGACCCCGTCCCGCGGTTGTACGACTTCCTGCCCGGTATCGACGAGTTTCGAAGCGACCCGGATCCGGATGCCGGATACGACCTCCTGGTCGCCAGCGACTTCGGGACGCCCGACCGCATGGGCTCCGTCCGCGAACGCCATGCGGCGCTCCTGGAGCGCCTGCCCCGCGTCATGATCGACCATCACGTGAGCAGCCAGTCGGCAGGCCCGGCCGACTGGATCGACTCGGCCGCAGCGGCAACCTGCGAGATGGTCGCGCTGCTCGCGGTTCGTCTCGGCGTCCCGCTGACTGCCGGCGACGGCGCACTTGCGACCGTCCTGATGGCCGGGATCGTGATGGACACCGCAACCTTCGCCCATCCCAACACAACTCCGCGGACGTTGTCGGTTGCAAGCGCCCTCGTCGAGGCCGGAGCGCCGCTGTCGGACATTTCGCGTCGGCTTTACCGCTCGAAGCCCGAGGCACAGCTCCGCCTGTTCGGCCGTGTGCTCGAGCGCCTCGAGTCCGTGGATGACGGTCGCGTCGCGTGGTCGACGCTCCTGGAGGCGGACCTTGTCGCGACGGGCGCCGAACCTTCGTACTCGGAGGGGATCATCGACCTGCTCGCACAGGCCGAGAACGCCGAGGTCGCGATCCTCTTCAAGGAGGCGGACGGCCAGACGCGACTGTCGGTCAGGACGCGGCCCGAGGGCGTCGACGCGGCGATGCTGACCGGCCAGTTCGGCGGCGGCGGCCACGCCCGTGCCGCGGGTGCGACCCTTGACCTCCCGGTCGCCCAGGCGCGCGAGGCGGTGTTACGAGAGGCGCGTCGGGTCGCCGCACAGGTCCGTCGCTGACGGCCGGGTACGACGGCGATGGATGGAGTTCTCGTCCTCGAAAAACCGGCCGGGCCGACCTCGCACGACATGGTCGCCCTCGTGCGGCGGCTCACCGGGACCCGTCGCGTCGGCCACGGCGGGACGCTGGACCCCTTCGCGACAGGCGTGCTGCCATTGTTCCTCGGGTCTGCGACGCGGATGCTCGAATACCACCTCGGCGACGGCAAGGCCTATCGGGCAACGGTCTGTTTCGGCGCATCGTCGACGACCGATGACCTCGAAGGCGAGCTGACCCCCGCCGCATCCGCCCCAGTCCGTGCCGAGGTCGATCGCGCACTGGCACGCTTCCGGGGGTCGATCGAGCAGCAGCCCCCGTCCTACTCCGCGATCAAGGTGGCGGGGCGCCGGGCGTACGCGATGGCGCGCGCCGGGCAGCGGCCGGACCTGCAGCCTCGATCGGTCACGATCACCCGCCTGGACCTCGTGTCGTGGGACGACCTGGATCCCGCGCGGCCCGTCGCGATCCTCGACGTCGAGTGCTCGGCGGGGACCTATATTCGGGCCCTTGCTCGCGATCTCGGCCGGGCGGCGGGTTCTGAGGCGTACCTCGGAGCGCTGATTCGCACGGCAAGTGGTCCGTTCGAGCTGGCGACGGCGCACCAGGTCGAGGAGGTTCGACGAGCGGCCGAGGCCGGGCCCGACGCGCTGGCCGCCCTGCTGCTGCCGCCCGACGCCGGGCTGGAACGACTTCCGGCCGTTCAGCTCAACGAGGGCGAGACGTCGGCCGTGGCGCGCGGGCAGTTCATCCGCTCGACGGGCCTGTCCAGGGAGGCCCGGGAGTCTGGATTGCCGCTACGTCTCTTTGACGCGAGAGGTCGCCTGGTGGGCATTGGCGCCGTCCGGGACGGCCGCGTAGTTCCGGAGAAGGTGCTGATCGGCGCAGATCGCGCCCGTCCTTCCCGCCAGGACGAGGTCGAAGCGGCCGTCCTCGCGGATCGCGACCCGGGGCCGGACATCGATCCTGATCCGGCCTCGTCCGACGATGCCTGAGGACGCCCAAGCCCTGGAAGCCCCGGAACCTGCGGCGATCGCGACCGCGGATCGGACGGTCGGGCCCATGCAGGTCGTCCTCGGCCTGCGCCGGCTGGCCGGCGATGCCGGTCGGCTGTTCGTCGTCGTTGGCGTGTTCGACGGCATCCATCGGGGGCACTCGTACCTGCTCGGCCAGCTGCGGCGGCATGCGGGCCGACGAGCGGCGCGGCCGACAGTGATCACGTTCGACGCCCACCCCGATGAGGTCCTGGTCGGCGAAGCGCCGCCGCTCATCTGCGATCCGGACGAGCGGCTGATGCGGCTGTCGGCAGCCGGCGTCGCTGTCACCGTCATCGAGCATTTTGACCAGGCCCTTCGAATGACGCCCTACGACGGCTTCATCCGAATGATCACGGAACGGACGCCGCTGGCGGGCCTGCTCATGACCCCCGAGGCCGCGTTCGGCCACGAGCGGCGCGGCACACCGGATGCCCTGTCGGAGCTCGGCGCCCGCGACGGCTTCGAGGTCGTCGTCGTCCCTTCGTTCACGCTCGAGGGCGCGCCTGTGAGCTCATCGGCCGTCCGGTCCGCGCGGACGCCCGTATGCCATCGTCGGAGACACCGCGGAGCGGAGAGGGGCCGCACGGGTCAAGTTCAGCCTGCCGGTCGCGCTGCCTCCCGACGGCAATTACCCGGTCGACATCGCGCCGTTCCCCGCCAGGGGGGCTTCCGGATCGGTCCGCGGGGCAGCTCGAATCTCGAGCGGCGTCGTGGAGATCGACCCCGAGGCGGACGGCCGCGTGCGGGTCGAATTCAAGTCGGACTGACTAGCTGCGTCCCATCGCGCTCCACACAACGAAAAGGCCGGAGCGCCTGGCGACGCTCCGACCTTGTGCCGTGAGAATGCAGGTGTGGCTAGGCGGGTTCCCTGCGGAAGATGTTGACCGCCGCGAAGGCGAGCATCTCGAGTAGTGTCCAGCCGATGAACGCGACGATCGCGGCGATGTCCAGCACGGACCCGCCGGCGCTCAGCGCGTTCGTTCGCAGGATGCCCTCGAACGGCGCCACGAAGAGCTGGCTGAAGGTGAGGATGCCCGACACGAGGGCGTTGGCCTCGCGGGCGTCGAGCAGGAGGAACAGGATCCGCAGGAGGATCACCGCCTGCACGATCCCGAACAGAAGTGCCAGCGTCCGGCGTGCGACCTCCCCGCCGCTCGGACGGTGTTCGACGTACGTTTCACGCTCAGACACGGTCATAACTCATTCCCTCGTGCATGGCGCAACATCGGCGCCGGCGAGCAGTGTCAGGGCGCCGGGATTACGACCGCGCTCGGCGCGGAGCCGGCGGCATTGCAACGGTGGTGTATCGGCTTCGCCGGCCGGAACGCCCTCGACGTGCCCGCTGAAGCCGCTTCGGAAGGATGGATCGAGGCGCTCGGCCTTGCGCGTTGCGTGGACGCAACACCCGCGACCGCGTTTGCCCCGGTTCGGGGAAGCCTGATATCCTCCGGCGCGTTACAAACAGGTTGTTAGGAAAAGAAAGTTCCAGTTCGGAGGAACGAGTGCCGCTCGCGCGGGAACAGAAGCTCCAGTTGGTGTCAGAGTTCGCCACCCGAGAGGGTGACACGGGATCGCCCGAAGTCCAGATCGCGCTCCTGACCGAGCGAATCAAGGGACTGACGGATCATCTCAAGAGCTTTCCCAAGGACAACCACTCCCGCCGCGGCCTCCTCAAGCTCGTGGGCCAGCGCCGACGCCTTCTTGCATACCTGATCGGGAAGGACAACGCGCGCTATCGAGTCGTCATCGGACGGCTCGGACTCCGCCGCTAGGCGACCGCCGCCCCGGACCCCAGGTCATTTCTGGGTCCTCTCGCGTCTGAAGCCAATACGGCCGGCACACGCCGACGAGGTCGTTCCTCCTTGGAAAGAGAGGATCAACTTCGTGTCTCAGCTTTTGGAGACTATGCTCGGTGGCCGCACGCTGACCATCGAGACCGGCAAGCTCGCGCGTCTCGCGGGGGGCGCAGTCACCGTCCGGTTGGGTGACACGGTCGTGCTCGGCACGGCCAATCGCTCGGATCCGCGTCCGGGCCTCGACTTCTTCCCGCTCACGGTCGACTTCGAAGAGCGCATGTACGCCGCGGGCAAGATCCCCGGCGGTTTCATCAAGCGCGAGTCCCGCCCGTCCGAGGCGGCCATTCTCGCGGACCGCCTGACCGACCGGCCGATCCGCCCCCTGTTCCCCGAGGGCTACAAGGACGACGTCCAGGTCGTGATCACCGTCCTGTCCACCGACCAGGAGAACGATCCGGACGTGCTCGGGACCGTGGCAGCGTCGGCCGCGCTCTCGATCAGCGACATCCCGTTCCAGGGCCCGATCGGCGCCGTGCGCGTCGGGCGGATCGACGGCGAGTTCGTCGTGAACCCGACCGTCAGCCAGCTGGCCGACTCGGAGCTCGACCTCATCGTCGCCGGGACACGAGACGCGATCATGATGGTCGAGGCCGGCGCGAAGCTGCTGGGCGAGGACGTCATGGCCGACGCGATCCTGTTCGGCCACCGCTCGCTGCAGCCGCTCATCGACATCCAGGAGGAGCTGGCGCGGACGGTCGGCAAGGCGAAGAAGCTGCCCCTCCTCGAGCCGGGCACGGAGTCCGTTCTCGACTTTGTCAACCGCGTGAAGGCGGGCGGCGACTTCGTCGTCGTGGACGTCGAGACGACCGGGACCGACCCGAGGCTCGCGGACCTGATCGAGATCGGTGCCGCGCGGGTGTCGCGCGGTGAGATCACCGACCGCTGGTCGACGCTGGTCGATCCGGGACGGACGATCCCCGGCGTCCAGATGCACGGCCTGACGGACGACGACGTCAGCGGCAAGCCGACGCCTCAGGAGGCCGTGCGGAGCCTCCTGGAATTCGTGGGCAAAGCGCCCATCGTCGGCCACAACGTCGGCTTCGACCTCGGCTTCCTTCAGGAAGCGCATGGCGACGGCTTCCGGTTCGAGCCGGGAACCTACTTCGACACGCTGGTCATCGCTCGTGAAGGCTTCCCGGGCTCACCCGAGTCCTACAAGCTGACCGACCTGGCCCGCTTCTTCGGAGTCGAGCACGACGGCAGCCATCGAGCGGAGCCGCACGCCGAGGCGACCGCGCAGCTGGTCCTCCAGTTCGCGGCGGACCTGCCCAACCGCCTGGACAACCTCCACGACGCCATCGGAATCGCAATCCGCGCCAACCGCGATCCGGAGGCCGACCCGGCGGGCCTGCTCGAGGCGGCCCGGCGGCAGGCGCGTGTCAGCAAGAGCCTGTTTGGTCTCGTCCACAAGAAGACCGTTCGCGAGCTGGTGCTCAACGAAGGTATTCGGATGGACGGCCGCGGGCTCGACGACATCCGGCCGATTTCGGTCGAAGTCGGGCTGCTGCCGCGTGCGCACGGCTCGGGGCTGTTCACCCGCGGTCAGACCCAGGCGCTGTCCATCGCGACGCTCGGCCCGTCCTCGGACGTTCAGCGCATCGACACGATCAGCGCCGAGACCGAGAAGCGCTACCTCCACCACTACAACATGCCCCCTTATTCGACCGGCGAGAACAAGCCGATGCGCGGGCCGGGCCGGCGCGAGATCGGGCACGGCAACCTGGCCGAGCGCGCGCTCCTGCCCGTCCTGCCGTCCGCCGATGAGTTCCCCTATGTCATCCGGGTTGTCTCCGAGTGCGTGACTTCCAACGGCTCGACGTCGATGGCTTCGACGTGCGGCTCCACGCTGGCGCTCATGGATGCGGGCGTGCCCATCAAGGCGCCGGTGGCCGGCGCGGCAATGGGCTTGGTCACAGGTGAAGCCGGCAGGTTCGCGGTCCTGACAGACATCCTCGGCAAGGAGGATGCCTTCGGCGACATGGACTTCAAGGTCACCGGCACCCGCGAAGGCATCACCGCGCTCCAGATGGACATCAAGGTCCGGGGCATCAACGAGGCGATCATTCGCGAGGGACTGGCCAAGGCCAACGCGGCCCGGATGCTCATCCTCGACAAGATGGTCGAGGTGCTCCCGACGGCCCGGACCGAGATGAGCGAATTCGCGCCGCGCATCATCACGATCAAGATTAATCCCGACAAGATCCGCGAGATCATTGGCAAGGGTGGCTCGATGATCCGCAAGATCCAGGAGGAGACCGGCACGCAGATCAATGTCGAGGACGACGGCTCGGTTGAGATCGCGGCCGTGTCCGGCGAGAACTCGCGCAAGGCGATCCAGTGGATCGAGAGCCTGACGCGGGACGTCGAGATCGGCGCCCTTTACCTCGGCAAGGTCACCCGGATCATGGGCTTCGGCGCTTTCGTCGAGATCCTGCCCGGCAAGGAAGGCCTCGTACGGATCGGCGAGCTGGCCGACTACCACGTGCCGTCCGTTGAGGACGTGGTTTCGGTCGGCGACGAGGTGATGGTGGTCGTCACCGAGATCGACCGCCAGGGCCGGATCAATCTCTCGCGCAAGGCCGCGATGCAGCGCCACCTCGCAAAAGAGCCCGTCTGACGAGCTGCCGGCTTCGCCGGTCGCGCGGGCGTGCCGTCAGCTGAAGGCGTAACCGCCGCCCGCGCACCGGTCCGGCATGCTCTGCGAGGGCGGCTCGCGCTCGCGGGTGCCGTCGCCCTCGTAACGCTCCTTGTCGGGGCCATTCGCTGGAACGTCGAAGAGCGCCACGCGACGGTTGACGTCTTCTATTACGCCCGCGAGGCACTGACCATCGCGGGAACGCCCCAGCCAGTGGCCGACGCCGAGGCCGCGCAGTTCACGTTCCAGATGCTGCATCCCCACGCAGTCGGGACGTATGCGCCGGAACCGCTGTTCATCTCGACCGATCCGCGCTACCAGGGCACGTTCTCGCAGAGGATCTTCTACCCGCTCGTCTCGGCGGCCGGCGTGCCGTTCGTGGGGGTCAACGCTCTGATTGTGACCGCATGGCTGTCGGCGGTCGTCGCTGCGATGGCGATTGCGTTCGCGGTCCGGATGGGGACCGGTTCGAGCTTCCTCGGGTTCCTCGCGGCGCTCTTTCTCGTGGTGATGCCGGGCGGGCGCTACCT
>VBFZ01000187.1 GCA_005880805.1 Chloroflexota bacterium
CGAGGGCGACCGCTTCGTCGACCCAGCGCTGCGTCCGGGAGGCAGCATTGGCATCGACCATGGGCCCCACGTCGGTCTCGGGATCGGTCGGATCACCCACCCGGAGCTTCCGAGCTCCCTCCGCGAACCTGGCCATGAATGCGTCCCAGACGTCCTCGTGCACGAACATCCGCTGGACGCTGATGCACACCTGGCCGGCGTAGGTGAATGCGCCGACGAGGATGCGCTTGGCGGCCCAGTCGAGGTCGGCCGACTTGTCGACGATGACGCCGGCGTTCCCGCCCAGCTCGAGGACGACCTTCTTCTTGTCCGCCCGTTCCTTCATCCGCCAGCCAACCGACGGGCTGCCCGTGAAGCTGAGCAGCTTGAAGCGGTCGTCCGCGACCATCCGATCGCCCAGCTCGCGAGTCATCGGAAGGATGCTCACGGCGCCGTCGGGCAGTCCCGCGGAGTCGATGATCTCTGCCACCGTCAGCATCGTCAATGGATCCTTGGACGGTGGCTTCAGCACGATCGTGCAGCCCGAGGCGATCGCCGGCGAAATCTTGTGGGCCGCCAGGTTGAGAGGGAAGTTGAACGGGCTTATCCCTGCCACCGGTCCGACCGGGAAACGCCTGGTGATGCCGACCCGACCCTTGGAGGCCGGCAGCAGGTCGAGCGGGATCATCTCGCCGACCATTCGCTCGGCTTCCTCCGCCCCGAGGCGGAAGGTAAGAGCAGCCCGGTCGACTTCGATCAGCGCGTCCCGGATCGGCTTGCCGGCTTCGAGCGCCATCAGGCGCCCTATCTCCTCTCGTCGCTCCTTGATCCCATTGCTGATGGTGCGCAGCGCGGCGCCACGCTCGTAGGCCGGCAGCTTGCGCGTGATCTCGAACGCGCGGACGGCCGCCTGCACGGCCTCCTCGTACTGCTCCTCCGTGGCGTGGAAGGTAGATCCGGCAGGTTTCCCGGGATCCGCCGGATTGCTCACGGTGAGCGGGTCGGGAGAGTCGACCCATCGTCCGGCGAGGTAGATCGCGTGCGGCTTCGCTGCGGTGATCGTTGCCATCGACTGCGCTCCTGGAGTGGGCCCGCGGGCCCACATCAGTGGTCGGGTGCAGGTCATTCATTCTACCCTTGGCCTCCCAACCGACCCTGGAGCCGCGAGCGATCGAAGGTCAGAGAGGTCCTGATGAAGCGCGTGCTGGTCACCGGACATCGCGGCTTCACGGGTCGACACCTGACCGAATACCTGAGATCGCAGGGGTTCGAAGTCACGGGCCTCAGTCGGTCGTCAGGCTGCGACATCCGAGAGCCCGGCGCCGTGCGGAGCGTCGTCCAGGCGGCTCAACCGGAGGTCGTCTACCACCTCGCGGCCGCTCCGAGATCAGCCGATTCGGCCGAGACCTGGTCGATCAACGTCGATGGCACGGCAGCGCTGCTCGATGCCCTGCTGGAGCTGCCTCGCCAGCCGGTCGTCGTGCTCGTGAGCTCGAGCGCCGTCTACGGACGGACGACCGGTCGCCCGATCAGCGAGCGCAGGCGGCCGCATCCGGTCACGCCCTACGGCGCAAGCAAGCTCGCCGCCGAGGAGATCGCAGGTGGCTACTCGTCGCCCGAGGGCCTTCGGGTCATTCGGGCACGGACGTTCAACCTCCTGGGCCCCGGCCTCTCTCGTGACCTGGCGCCGGGCGCCTTCGCGGCCGCGGTCGCAGATCGCGAACACCAGGCGAGTCCGGGGCCGATTCGCACCGGCAACCTCGCGTCGGTGCGCGACTACACCGACGTACGCGATGTCGTGCGCGCCTACGTGCTCCTCGCAGAGCGGGGAAGAGCAGGATCCGTCTACAACGTATGCTCCGGCAGGGCGGTGTCGCTCGATCACTGCTTGCGCACGCTGATCGGGTTCGCCGCGCAACCACTCGCAACCGAGCTCGATCCCGCACGACTCCAGGCCAACGACGTCCCGGCCCAGGTCGGCAACCCGACGCGTCTCCGCCGGCTGACCGGCTGGGAACCCCGGATCGCGGTCGAACAAGCGCTGGCAGACATGCTCGACTACGAGCGAGGCAAAGGTGGGGATGAAGGCAATCGTTCTGGCGGGCGGCAGGGGGACGAGGCTCGCCCCGTACACGACCGTCTTTCCGAAGCCGCTCGTACCGATCGGTGAACGGCCGATCCTCGACATCGTCCTGCGCCAGCTGGCCGCGGCCGGCTTCGACCAGGTCACCCTCGCAGTCGGGTATCTCGCCGAGCTGATCATGGCCTACTGCGGCGACGGGTCGCGGTACGGGATCGAGCTGACCTACTCGCGCGAGGAGAAGCCGCTCGGAACGGCGGGGCCGATCGCGCTCGCACCGGTGGCCGGGGAGACGTTCCTGGCCATGAACGGCGATCTCCTGACCACGATCGACTACCGCGCGATGCTCGCTTCCCACCGGGACCGCGGTTCCATCGCGACCGTTGCCACGTTCCCTCGCGACGTCACCATCGAGCTCGGGGTGATCGAGGCCGACGAGAACGACCGGGTGACGGACTATCTCGAAAAGCCCCACTTCCAGTACGCGGTCAGCACCGGCGTGTACCTCTTCGAGCCGGCGATCCTCGACCACATTCCCCGCGGCGAGCGCTTCGACCTGCCCGACCTGGTGCTCCGCCTGATCCGGCTTGGGCTGCCCGTCGGCCGCTACGCGGCGAGCGGCTACTGGCTCGACATCGGGCGCCACGACGACTACGCGGAGGCGGTCAGGCTGTTCGAGTCGCACCGGGCCGAGTTCCTGCCGGGCGAGACGGGCACCGGCGCCGAGCCGCAGTGAGCGGGCTCCAGGGCACCCGCGTCCTCGTCACCGGCGCGGATGGGTTCATCGGCAGTCACCTCGCCGAGCGGCTCCTGACAGAGGGCGCCAACGTCCGTGCGTTCTGCCTGTACAACAGCCAGGGTTCATGGGGCTGGCTGGATGAGCTGCGGGCGGAGAAGCGCGAGGGGCTGGAGGTGGTGCTGGGAGACATTCGCGACGAACGGCTGGTGCGGCAGGCCTGCCGCGACGTCGAGGTCGTCTTCCACCTTGCCGCGCTGATCGCGATCCCCTACAGCTACACGGCCCCCGGCTCCTTTGTTGACACGAACGTCCGCGGCACTCTGCACGTCCTCGAGGGCGCGCGCGAAGCGGGCTGCCGCCGAGTGATTCATACCTCGACGAGCGAGGTCTACGGGACCCCTGACTCGATCCCCATCCGCGAGGATCACCCCCTGCAGGGACAGTCCCCGTACAGCGCGACGAAGATCGCCGCAGACAAGCTGTGCGAGGCATACGCGCGCTCGTTCGAGACACCGGTCATCGTCCTGCGCCCGTTCAACACCTACGGGCCGCGCCAGTCCGCGCGGGCGGTCCTCCCGACGATCCTCACCCAGCTCATGGCGAAGAAGGGACAGATCCGCCTGGGGAGCCTGGCGCCGCGCCGCGACTTCACCTACGTGGACGACACGGTCGACGCGTTCG
>VBFZ01000185.1 GCA_005880805.1 Chloroflexota bacterium
TCGGTGTGCGCCATGTCGCCGCGGCCGCGGGGGAACCGGCAGGTATGGCCCGATAGATCCCGATCGGCTCCGCGACGCCCTTGAGCTGGCGGGTGCCCAGCGGGTGGTACGACACGTCGACCACCGTCCGGGTGAGCGCCCGGACCGTGTCCGTGACCAGGACCTCGCCCGCCTTCGCCAGGCCGCAGACGCGTGCGGCGATGTTGACGGCCGAGCCGACGTAGCCCTCGGTCGTTTCCGCGGTCTCGCCTGCGTGGATGCCGATCCCGACCGCGATCGGGTGGAGATGGTCGATCAGCGACGCCTCTGCGGCGCGCTCCTGGAGCGCGAGCGCGCACCGAACGGCGCTTCCAACCGAGGCGAAGACGACGTAGAAGCTGTCGCCTTCGGTCTTGACTTCGGCCCCGTCAAAGCGCACGAGGACCCCGCGGACGAGCGCCCGATACGCGCGCAAGAGCTCGGCAGCCTCCGCGTCGCCTCGTCGCTCGACGAAGCTTGTGTAGTCGCGGAGGTCCGCGAAGAGGAAGCCGTGTGTCCGCGTGGAGGCCGGACGATCCGTCATCTGGTGCTGCGCCAGTCCCTCAACCTCGGCCGCCGGTGGCTACCCGAGGGCTGGGATGGTACTTCGCCAGCGTGGACGGGCTAGGCTTCGATCGTGGTCCCGCAGGTCACCTGGCCCCAGGCGCTTGCCTGGCGGATGAAGCGGCACATGCTCGACCCGATCGGCGGGGAGCCTGCCGACGAGGTCGTCCGACGGTTGTGCGGCGTCCAGGCGCAGGTCGCTTCTTCGGCCGAACTGGCCGTCCGAGTTCGCCAGAAAGCATCGAAGCCCGGCGACGTCGGCCGCGCCTTGGCGGACGGTCGCCTGATCAAGACGTGGGCGATGCGCGGCGCGCTCCATTTGCTCACGCCCCAGGAAGGCGGCGCGCTCCTGTCACTGATGGCTTCCGGTCGAAGCTGGGAGCTGCCCAGCTGGCAGCGTTATTTCGGGATGAAGGTCGAGCACTGGGACGTCCTTCGGGCAGCTGTCCGCCAGGCGCTCGATTCGCGAGCCCTGACGCGTGAGGACCTTGTAGCGGCGATCGTCGCCGAGCCCGGGCTCGACCACCTGGGCGACGAGCTGCGCTCGGGCTGGGGAACGCTTTTCAAGCCTTTGGCGTGGCAGGGCGAGCTGGTCTACGGTCCGAGCGACGGCAACCGCGTAACATTCGTGCGCCCCGAAGTGGCGAGCTCACGATGGGGCGGCGTCCCGGATCCTGACGAAGCAGCTCCAACCGTCATTCGCTCCTACCTGGCCACTTACGGTCCGGCGACGCCGGCGAACCTTCGCAACTGGCTGTCCCGCGGCCGGATCGGCGCCCGACAGGTGCGGAGCTGGTTTGCCCATCTTGGCGACCAGCTGGCCGAAGTCGATCTGGACGGCGAGCGAGCGTACGTCCGCGCGGAGGACGTCGAGGAGCTGGCATCGACCGAGCCAACCTCCGCGGTGCGCCTGCTGGGCGGCTTCGACCAGTACGTCCTCGGCCCGGGCACGGATGACGGCCACGTCGTTTCGGCGGCTCGCAGGTCCGCCGTAAGCAAGGAGGCCGGCTGGATCTCGCCCGTCGTCGTCGCCGGTGGCGTCGTGTGCGGGACGTGGGGCGTCGATCGGTCCACGGTTCGGATCGACTGGTTCCAGGAGAACGGGCAGCCACGGCAGCGAGAGCTCGAGGCCGAGGTCGAACGGCTCGAGTCGATCCTCGGGCAACCGCTCGAACCGGCTGTGAGTCTTGCGTAGCCGGCGCTGAGGAGGCGAGATGTCCGAGCCAATCGTGTTCATCAGCCACTTCCGGGTCAAGGAGGGCGGGCTGGACACCATTCGAACGTTCGCGCGTGAGGTCTTCGAGCGCATGGAAGCCGACAAGCCGCGGACGCTGTTGTTCCGCGCCTATGTGGGCGAGCAGGGCGACCGTATGAGCTTCATCCATGTGTTTGCCGACGCGGACGCCCTGGATTCGCACTTCGAGGGTGCCGACGAGCGCTCGAGAATGGCCTACGAGGCGATCGAGCCAGACGGCTGGGAGATCTACGGAACGCCCAGCCAGCCGGCCCTCGACGGGATGCGCGCCCAGGCGGCTGCGGCCGGCGTGGGCCTGCGCCACGAGCCGGAGCCGATGGGCGGCTTCGTCCGGCTCGGGTAGCCGCGTGAGACGGTGCTGCAACGCACCATCATGGGTGACGCGCGACCATTGCCGATGTGGGCACGATGAGTCGAACGGGGCATTCGGCCAGGCAGCGGCGAGTAGGCCGCGGACATGTTCTCCGGGTGGGGGATCCGGACGCTTTCGGCCGACGCACCGTGTGGCCGCACGACAACGCCTGATTGGCGCGGGCTTCCGGCGATGGGTTGGTCGCCGAGGCCGAGCGGCTGTTCGCCTCACTGCTGGAAGCTGCGCTGGACTTCGAGCACCAGCGGCTGCCCGAATGTTTTGCCGGCTACGCCCGGGCCGAACGCCTTGGAGCGGCGGCTGCGTATCGTCGAGCCACGACTGCCGCCCTTCGTCAGCGACGTGGAACTCAAGGATTTGAGGGTCGGTAATGGACGAGCGCATGTCCGGTTCGTCCGGGGCGAGGACGGGGACGTGCGGGTTGACGTTGTATCGGTCGACGGCGAGTTGGAGGTTGAGGTCCCCGAGGGCGGGGGCGAGGGCCGATCGGACCGCGAAGGCCGGTCCGTCAACCGCCTGTCGCCCCGGCCGGCACCGCGCTCGGGTCGAGCAGGTACGTGCGCAAACGGCCGATGCCCTTGACCTCGAGGGGCAGGGGCGCAGCTAGCGCCAGTCGACCGTACGAACTTCGACTGGCTCGCGGACTCCCTTGAGGGTCAAAGCGCGCGACTCCGAGAGCCGGAAACGCGTCTGGCCCGCCTGATCGAGAACAGCGCTCGACGCGAGGATCTCTTCGCCGACGGCCGCAGCCCCGATCCGCGCAGCGACGTGTACGCCGTGCCCACCGTAATCCCGACCCTGGCGTGTCGCTCCGGCGGTGTGGAGCCCGATCCGAACCCCCGGCGCGAACCCGTGCTCCCGGCGGTGGCGAGCCAGCCGGCGCTGGATGTCGACTGCGCATTCGATCGCGTCGGAGGCCCGGTCGAAGGCCACGAAGAAGCCATCGCCCGTGCTGTTCACCTCTTCGCCGCGATGACTGGCGAAGGCTGACCGAAGCTCCCGGTTGTGCCAGGCCAGCAGCTCGGCCCAGGCTGGGTCGCCGATCACCCCGACCAGGTCGGTCGAGGTGACGATGTCCGTGAACATGAACGTCTTTGTCGCGGTTTGTGCCTGGCGTGAGGCCGCCCCAGCGGCGGAGGACGATGGCGCGCCTTCCCCGAGCAGGGCATCCACGCGCTGCAGGTCGAGCGTGGCGCCCAGGCGCTCGAAAACCGCACGGGCCCCGCGGAGGTCTCGGGCGGCCGTGGCCTGATCGCCCTCCGCCGCCAGTGCCTCGGCATAGCGGAGTCGTGCTCGAGCGCTCTCGTACGGCAGGTCCGATTCCTGCCACATGCGCCACGAGCGACCCAGCACCGGCGATGCTTCGGCCGGCCGGTCCTCCCCGAGCAACAGCTCGCCTTTCGCCGTCAGCGCGCCCGCCTCGAACAGCGGCTGCCGGTACGCGGCCGCCACCGACTCGAGGTCTTCGACCGCCTTGCGCGCGGCCTCGAGGTCTCCGCGCGCGATGGCGATGTCTACCGAGGCGGGCAGCAAACGTCCACGTGTCGCCTGATCGGCCGGACCGTCGCCCGATCGTGTGGATGCCAGCGCCCGTTCGATCGACCGCGAGGCGTTGTCGACCTCCCCGCGTGCCAGCTGAAGGAGCGCGAGGCCGGGCTGCGCTGTGGAGCCAAGCTCGTAGGCCCTCTCGAACTCGTCGGCGGCTCCCTGCAGATCGCCCATTCGCAGCCGGATCTCGCCGATTTCGTAATGCCCGAACCCAAGGCCGTCGTTCAGCCCGAACCGCTGGAGCTCCTCGCAGGCCTGGCGGGCTTCCACTTCGGCCTCCGGCCACTGCCCGCGGAGCATCTT
>VBFZ01000186.1:0-1463 GCA_005880805.1 Chloroflexota bacterium
CCGGTCCGGGCGCTCAAGAACGATCCGGGGCTGCGGTCGATTGTCGAATCGAGCGTCTACGCCAAGAACGTCGTGTTCGCGGCGATCGTCGACACCACCGGCGTGGCCGTCGTGCACGCCTTCCAGGGTCAGGAAGGCAGCCAGCTTCCGACCAACGACAACCTCGAAGATCTCATTTCGAGCCCGGGCTGGACCCAGCTCTATCAGATTTATACCGAGGGAAAAACCTACGAGTACCGGCAGCCGCTGCTGCTGGGCGACGCCGAATTCGGCTCAATCAGGATCGGCGTGTCGACGCTGCTGATTCGCAACGACCTTCGGGTATGGCTCGGGCCGGCGGTGCAGGCCGCACTCATCGCGCTCGCCATCGCGGTGTTCGGCGCCATGGCGCTCTCGCAGGTCCTGCTCCGGCCGATTCACGTCATCCGCAGCGGCCTGACGCGACTCGGCAAGGGCGAGTTCGGCGTCCGGCTCGATCTCGAGGAGGACGACGAGTTTCGTGAGCTCGGCACGTTCTTCAACACCGTCAGCGCGCGGTTGTCGGCCGACCGCTCGCAGATCGCCAATCTCGAATCGTCCTTTGAGCACCTCGAAGACGCCGTCGCGATCATCAACCCGAACAGCAAGGTCCTGTTCGCCAACGCGGCCGCCGAGCATCTGCTGCCCGGCGTCGAAGCGGGCCAGCCGCTCGACGCCCTGCTCCCGGCCGATCACGCGCTGCGCCGCCTGGCCACCGAAACGCTCGTGACGCGCCAGTCGCGCGGTCCGTTTCCAGCCGCATTCACCGCCGCGCGCGGCGAGCAGGGCGAGCGCCTGATCCTGAGCCACCCCGTGCAGGATGCGAGCGGCGCGCTGGTCGGGGTCATGCTGATCGTGCGCAACCTGGAATATCTCAGCCAGGTGCAGTCGACGCTCCGCTATTCGCGCAAGCTTGCCGCGCTGGGGCGGCTGTCGGCGGGCGTCGCGCACGAGGTGAAGAATCCGCTGAACGCGATGATGATCCACCTCGAGCTTCTCCGGCAGCAGTTCCAGCCGGCGCCGTACTTGCGGCGGGGCGTGTCGCGCGAGGCAGCCGCGGCGGTGGTGGCGCCCAGCGCGCCCGAGGTGGATGCCGCGGACGCGCTGTCGCATGTCGACGTGATCGCGGCCGAAATCCGGCGGCTCGACGAGGTCGTGCAGGGCTTCATCAAGTTCACGCGGCCAGAGGATCTGAAGCTGCAGTCGGTGTCGCTCGGCGACCTGTTCGGCGAAGTCGTGCCGATTCTCCAGCCCGAGGCCGACCAGGCCGCCGTGCAGGTCACGGTGTCGTGCGACGGAGCGCCGCCCGTCAACGGCGATCCGGCGATGTTGCGGCAAGCGTTCCTCAATCTCGGCCTGAACGCCTGCCAGTCGATGCCGGCCGGCGGCACGCTGCGGATCACATGCGAGTCGGTGCGTGGCCAGCGGATCCGCGTCACGTTCAC
>VBFZ01000186.1:1485-2021 GCA_005880805.1 Chloroflexota bacterium
GGAGAAGGGTAGCGGGATCGGTTTGTCGATGGTGTATCGCACGGTGCAGATGCACGACGGAGAAATTGAGGTAGAGTCGACTCCAGGGTCGGGAACGACGTTTCGGCTGCTCCTCCCCCAGGCATGACGATGGCGAGGTTCCACCCGGTTTTGTCGGTTGCGGCCGTGCTTGTCTGTTCGATGACGGCTGGTGGGTGTAGCCGTCTGTCGGCGCGCAGTGCGCCCGAACCGCCGCCGCCGCTCAACGTTCCCGCTCCGCCCCCGCGCGTCGTCGAGGCGATCGGCACGGACTCGCCGGCGCCCGGCACGCTCGTGGATGCGCCAACGAGCGGCGCTCCGTCGAGTCGCCGGCCGCCGCCTCGCGTCGAGGTGCCCAAGCCGGAGCCGAAGCCGGTCGAGCCGCCGCCGACGCCGGTAACCGAAGTCCCGCCGCCACCGGCTGAGCCGGCGAAGCCGGCGACAACACTGCAGACCACGCCGCCGGAGCGCGAAGCCGCACTCGAGCAGGAAATTCGCACAAAAATAGACACCGCCGC
>VBFZ01000186.1:2032-10816 GCA_005880805.1 Chloroflexota bacterium
AAGCAACAATACGATCAAGCGAAGAGCTTCATCGCTCGAGCTGAGGAAGCGATTCGAGCGAAGAATTTGGTATTTGCTCGACAGTTGGCAGAGAACGCCGAAAAGATGGCGGATCAGCTGGCGGGTCGTTAGGCACGTCGCTACCCACGCAAGCGTCTCCGCTTCCCACCCCGACCTTGACTCCCTTGAAAATCGTTGGTTTTGGTCTAATTTCGCGCGCGAACCAGTGGCACCTTGCTTGCTTTTTATCGGGGCAACCTCGTTCCTTTCGCAACCTGCGGAAGGAAAAACGACCCCACCATAAAACCTGCCTGTGCACCACGGGAGGCTGAAAGTTAGCCTCCCACCTGCCAACCTTCGCTTGCTTGGTGTGCGTGCGAGCGACGGTTGGGTAAGCCAGCACAGGCGAAGGTTGTCCGCCGTAGCGCGAGCGCGAAGGCGGACGGCTCGGTTTTTCCACAGCTCTCCACATCGTCAACATCTTGCGACTGACCTAAAACAAAGGCACAATATCTTGTAGGATCGCTGTTGACAAACCCGCCGGTCGCGCGCATATTTGACGGCCGTAGCGCGCCGGGAATTCAGCGAGAACACCCCAGCTTCTCGTGACTACGGGGGCGCCAATCCAACCCAGACTGACGGCTGCGCCCGGGGCAGGGCAGTGGCCGGGCGTTCTCCGGCGATCCGGAGCGAACGGGAGTACAAACATGAAGGAGCGCGCTGCTTTTCAGGCCGCTAGTGCGGGCCAGCAGACGGTCGAGACTGGCGGAGCCGCATCGTCGTATGTCGAGGTGGACAAGCCTCGGGCGAAAAAGACCGCGGCGGGCCTGGCCTTTACGCGTTTCTTCACCGAGCCTGGCGTCGATCCGTTCGACGAGATCGAATGGGAGCTGCGCGCGGCGGTGATCGGCAACGAGCGCGGCGAGGTGGTGTTCGAGCAGCGCGACGTCGAGATCCCCAAATCGTGGTCGCAGCAGGCCACCAACATCGTGGTCTCGAAGTACTTCCGCGGCCAGATCGGCGCTCCCGAGCGCGAGCACAGCGTGAAGCAGCTGATCGGCCGTGTCGTGAGCACGATCACGGACTGGGCGCGCTCCAATAAGTACTTTGCGAGCGAAGAAGACCTCCTGGCGTTCAGTGCGGACCTCAAGCACATCCTGGTGTACCAGAAGGCGGCTTTCAACAGCCCGGTCTGGTTCAACTGCGGCTTCGAGAAGGCGCCGCAGTGCTCGGCCTGCTTCATCAACTCGGTCCAGGACACGATGGATTCGATCCTGTCGCTGGCGCGCACCGAGGGGATGCTGTTCAAGTTCGGGTCCGGCACCGGCACCAACCTGTCGCCGATCCGGTCGGCGCGCGAGTTCCTGGCCGGGGGCGGCACCGCCTCGGGGCCGGTGTCGTTCATGAAGGGCTACGACGCCTTCGCCGGCGTGATCAAGTCGGGCGGCAAGACCCGCCGCGCGGCCAAGATGGTCATCCTCGACGCCGACCACCCGGACGTCGTCGACTTCATCGACTCGAAGCTCAACGAGGAGAAGAAGGCCTGGGCCCTCATCGAGCAGGGCTACGACCCATCCTTCACTGGCGACGCATACGGTTCGGTCTTCTTCCAGAACGCCAACCACTCCGTCCGCGTGACCGACGAGTTCATGCAGGACGTCGTCAACGACCGGACCTGGACGACGCATTCCGTCACCACGAAGGAACCGGTCCACACCTACAAGGCCAAGGACCTCTTCCGCAAGATGGCCGACGCGGCCTGGGTGTGCGGCGATCCGGGCATCCAGTACGACACCACGATCAACGACTGGCACACGTCCGCGAACACGGCGCCGATCTACGCCTCGAACCCGTGCTCCGAGTACATGTTCCTCAACGACACGGCGTGCAACCTGGCGAGCCTCAACCTGATGAAGTTCGTCGGCGCCGACGGCGAGTTCGACGTCGATGCCTACCGGTTCGCGGCCAAGGTGACGATCACCGCCCAGGAGATCCTGGTCGACAACGCCTCCTACCCGACCCCCGCTCGGGCTCGGCTACGCGAACCTCGGCGCGCTGCTCATGTCACGCGGCCTGGCCTACGACTCCCAGGAGGGTCGCAACTTCGCCGCGGCAGCCACGGCGATCATGCACGGCGAGGCCTACCGCCAGTCCGCGGTCATCGCCCGCGACCACGGCGGCCCCTTCATCGAGTACCCCAGGAACGAGAAGCCTTTCCTGCGGGTCATCGGCAAGCACCGTGACGCGGCATACAAGCTCCCGAAGGAGGGTGTTCCGGCTGAGATGCTCGAGGCCTCCCGGAAAGTCTTCGACGAGGCACTTGAGCTCGGCCGGAAGCACGGCTATCGAAACGCCCAGGTGACGGTGCTCGCCCCGACCGGGACAATCGCCTTCATGATGGATTGCGATACCACCGGCATCGAGCCCGACATCGCGCTCATCAAGTACAAGAAGCTCGTCGGCGAGGGCTTCCTCAAGATCGTCAACCAGACGGTCCCGGTTGCCCTGAAGAAGCTCGGCTACAGCCCGCGGGAGGTCGAGGAGATCGTCCGCTATGTCAACCAGCGCGAGACGATCGAGGGCGCACCAAATCTCAAGCCGGAGCACCTGCCCGTTTTCGACTGCGCCTTCAAGCCGGTCAACGGCCAGCGCTCGATCCACTACATGGGCCACGTCCGGATGATGGCCGCGGTCCAGCCGTTCATCTCGGGCGCCATCAGCAAGACGGTCAACATGCCGGAGGCGGCGACGGCGGAGGAGATCGAGCAGGTCTACCTGGAAGGGTGGAAGCTCGGCCTCAAGGCGATCGCGATCTATCGGGACGGCAGCAAGCGCAGCCAGCCGCTCTCGACCGGCAAGAAGACCGGGACCGACACCGTGGACGCGGCGGTCGTGGCCGAGCTCAAGGCTCAGCTGGCCGCCGCCCAGGCAGAGGCATCGAAGCCCCACCGCCAGCGGCTCCCGGCCGAGCGAACTGCCATTACCCACAAGTTCGAGATCGCCGGCCACGAGGGCTACATCACGGTCGGCCTGTACGAAGACGGCCGGCCCGGCGAGATCTTCCTCAAGATGGCCAAGGAAGGCTCAACGGTCTCGGGCCTGATGGACTCCTTCGCGACCACCGTCTCGGTCGCGCTCCAGTACGGCGTGCCGCTGCGCGACCTGGTCAACAAGTTCGCCCACGTGCGCTTCGAGCCGAGCGGCTTCACCGGCAACCAGGAAATCCCGATCGCCAAGTCGCTGGTGGACTACATCTTCCGCTGGCTCGGATCGCGCTTCCTGCCTGCAGACGACAAGGCTCAGCTCGGCCTGATCGATCGCTCGGCGATCGTCGACGAGCCGCCGGCCGCCTTCGGGGCGTCGGCGCTCGCACCCAAGGCCGAGGAAGGGCCTTCTGCCATCGACGAGGCCGTCGTGGGCACCGAGGCGGCGGCCTCGTCACCCACCATTCCCCCAACAATCGAAGCGAAGCCCGAAACGCTGGCCGATCCCGCGACCGACCAAACGACGGGCGAAGCCCCGCATGCCTCGGCAGTGACGGCGTCGCCGGAGCTACCTCCTCCGGCTCCGACGGCGCCGTCCGCCACTGGCACCACGCCCGCTCCGGATCCCGCTCCCGACACGCGCGAGGAAATCGCGATCGTTTCGCACTCCGGGTCGGCCAACGGCCACGCGAACGGGAACGGCAACTCGAACGGGTTCACGGCCAACCTGGGCACGATCGGCATGTCGACCGGCCCCAAGGTCGGCTTCCAGCAGCAGGCCGACGCCCCGTCCTGCGCCGACTGCGGCTCGATCATGGTCCGCAACGGCAGCTGCTACAAGTGCCTGAACTGCGGCAGCACGAGCGGATGTAGCTGATTGGAAATGACCCTGGGGGAGCGCCACTGTGCGCTCCCCGTATGACTCGAGGCCGCGCGAAGGAGGGACGGAATACTCCGCGGGAGTATTGACAGGGGGTTGCCAAAATCGGCCGTTTTCGGCTAGAATGTAGGTCGACGGGCGTGTCAAAAGTTGACACGCCGTTAAGTGTGTCCGGTCCGGCGCGGGATCGGGGGCGCGGCCGGTCGGGCTTTCGGGTGCGGGCGGCACCAATTCCAGATTTTCAGCGCGCTTCGTCCGCACGCGCGCCCGCGGGCAAGCTAACGGAGTGAACTTGATCCAGGTACGCGACAACACGACGCTTGATCCCATCGAGGAGCCGACGGCCGCCGACCTCCAGTCCGTAGTGGCCGAGGGCCTCGACGTAGAAACCGAAGAGCCAACCTCCATCGTTCGGCCGGCACTGCGTACGGTCGATACGGGGATTGACATCCTTGCCCGCCCCTCGAAGGCGACGGATACTGACGAGGACGGCGAGCCGGAGATCCCCGAGGAGACCGAGCCCGACACCGAGGATTCGGTCCGGCTCTACCTGCGCGAGATCTCGCGCGTTCCGCTGCTCACGGCCCAGGAGGAGGTCGTCCTGGCCAAGGGCATCGAGCTCGGCAACCAGATCAGGACCGAGCCCTGGAAGGCGATCCTCAACCTCCACGAGTGGGCTCTGCACGAGACCGAGGCGAAGACCCGGGCCGGCAAGCCGCAGTACCAGCTGCCTTTTGCCGACGAGGCTCATCGAATCGTGCGCGACGCGCTCGCGGACGAGAACGCGACCGACATGCTGGTGACCGCGCCGAAGTTCGGCCTCACCCAGGCCGTCGCCGACGCGCCGAACGAGCAGACGAAGTCGCAGCTACAGCACGCCGCCAACCTTCGGATGGTCTACAACGAGCAGCTGGACGCCGAGTCGTTCACGCCGCTGCTGGACTTCGCCCACCTCCTGTTCGAGACGGGTAACGCCCAGACGCGCGACATCCCCGCCCTGCGGGCGATGTACGAGTGGGCGCGTGACGACGTCGCACTGCCGACACTCGAGCGCTGGGTCGAGGCCGGCAACGACACCGAGATCCTCGCCGAGATGGGCTATCGGCCGGAAGAGTCCGCCGCCGCCGACTCGGCCCAGGGCGAGGGCGTGCTGGTGGAGCTCGGGCGTCGATCGCGCGAGCACCTGACGTCGGCCAACCTGCTGCTGGACCTGGTCCAGGAGGGCAACGCCGGGCTCATGCGGGCGGTCGACAAGTTCGAGTACGAGCGAGGCTTCAAGTTCTCGACGTACGCGACCTGGTGGATCCGCCAGGCGATCCAGCGTGGGCTGGCCGACCAGTCCCGGACCATCCGCATCCCCGTCCACATGGTCGAGACGATGAGCCGGATCGCGCGCGTCACGCGTGACCTGACCAGCGAGCTCGGCCGCGGTCCGACGCCCGAGGAGATCTCGGAGGTCCTGTCGCGGGATCCCAAGACAGCGCTCCCGCCGGAGCGGGTCGAGGAGATCCAGCGGATGGGTCGTGACCCGATCTCGCTCGAGACGCCGATCGGCGAGGAAGAGGACAGCGAGCTTGGCTCGCTGCTGCCCGATCCGAACGCGATCGAGCCGCTCGACGCGGTGACCGACACGATGCTGAAGGAGCAGCTCGCCGCTGTCCTCAACAGCCTCGACGGCCGGGAGCAGCGCGTTCTCCGGCTCCGCTTCGGCCTCGACGACGGGCATGCCCGGACGCTCGAGGAGGTCGGCCGCGAGTTCGGCCTCACCCGCGAGCGGATCCGCCAGATCGAGTCGATGGCGCTGCGGAAGCTCCGCCATCCGTCTCGGAGCCGCAAACTCCGCGAGTTCGCGGCCTAGAGTCAACCCAAGCCGCTGACACGCCCCGCCTGATCACCAGGCGGGGCGTTCGTATTTCGCGAAGGGACATGGATCACGTGGATCGCCACCCATCGCCTGTGGTGAGCTGCGACGGATCCGGTGCATGGACGCAACGGCGTTGAACAGTACTTCTCTCCGGAGAACTCGCCTGGGTTAACCTCCGACCTGCGCGCCGCCGCCCACCATGTCCTCGGCGGCTTCGTATAGGGAGGGAGGGCCATGTCTGATTCCACGCGTGCCCAATCGCGCCGTCAGCTGCTTACGGCGGCTGCCGGTGGCGTCGCGGCCCTGGCGGCGGAGGCGCTTACGAGACCCCACGCGGTAGATGCCGTATCCGCGGCCCTGATGACGGAGGTGGACAACCCGACCAGCGCCGAGACGTCGGTCACCAGTTCGCAGTCAACGACCGGCGAGGTTGCTTTCAAGGTCGCCATTGGCGACCTGGGGACGGCGCTGCACGCTGACAGCCCAAATGGTGTCGGCGTGCTTGGCACGAATAACCTTGGGGGCGCCGGCGTCATGGGTAACTCGACCGGCGGAGCGGTCGGCGTCATTGGTCAGACCGGCGATCCGGCGGGCTATCCTGGGGTCCCGGCCGGAAGCGCCGGAGTCTACGGCTTCTCGAGCACCGATGGGCCGGGGGTCTTCGGCGACGGCGGTGTTCTCGGGGCTGGCCCGATCGCAGTCATGGGCGTCGGACAGATCGGGTCGGTTGGCCTTGGCGACGGCCTCGGCCCTCCGGGCCAATTTGGGGCAGGCGTGTACGGCTACTCGGGTTCGGTCACGGCCCCACTGCCACCCAATAACGTCGGGGTTTACGCGCGAGGTGACGGGACCGCCCTGGCCCTGCAGGTTCAGGGCAAGGCGAAGTTCAGCCGATCCGGGCGGACCTACGTCGCTGCTGGTCACGCCAATCGTGCGGTGACATACGCCGGAGTTACGACCAGCAGTCTCGTGATTGCGACTCTGGCGACCTATCGCGCCGGGGTCTACATCGCAGCGGTCGTGCCCGGAAGCGGGAAGTTCACCGTGTACCTGAACAAGGCCGTGACGGCCTCAACGTACTTCGTCTACATGATCCTCAACTGAGGCTGGCGATGAAGCAGAACGAATTGTTCTCGGCCTTCGCAAAGCAGGCTCGCCAGCACCATCTGCAGAAGTCCAGGACGATGCTCGCGGAACGAATCGCTATGGGCCGCTCAGCAAGACGGAAGCAGCCCATGTCGCAGGTGTCCAACAAGGTGATCGAGAAATGGGTGGCAGCCGCGCGACGAGGTCGCTGAGTACATCGCCCGACTCGCCAGAACTCGGAGGCCCGGCCGCAGGTCGGGCCTTTCGATTCCCCGATCGGGTGCTGGAAGGCTCAGTCGTCAGCGACGCGTCCGTGTGGGATCGACCCTGGGCGACAGTGCCAACTAGGAGGCACTGCCACGCGGCGTCCGCGGCAGCGCGGATTCAATGTCGGACGCCTGAAACATGCCGCCCCGCGAGTGTCGGGTGAAGCCGCCGTCCGGCCTACCACGATCTCGTCGATCACCTGAGGAGGTCTGCCATGCCTGATCGAAAATCCGCCGCGCCGTCCCGCCGAGGTTCACGCGACTCGGACAACGGGCGCCGGCGCGCTCGCCGCTCGCCAAACCCACGGCTGGGCATTCGCGCGCCCGAGCTTCAGCGGTTCGGCTCGCTGCGGCTGCTGCCGATCGCGCTCTCGGCCGAGGCACGTCAGGAGAGCTGCCAGCTCCTGAACGAGATCCTCGCCGACTCAACGATCCTCTACGCCCTGTACAAGAAGCACCACTGGCTGGTCGCGGGGCCGACCTTCTACCAGCTCCACCTACTGTTCGACAAGCACGCCGAGGAGCAGCTGGAGTTGATCGACCTCCTGGCCGAGCGGGTCCAGAGCCTGGGCGGAATCGCGGTCGGCGACCCGCGTCACGCCGCGGAGCTGACGACCATCGACCGGGCGCCCAACGGCGCCGAGGAGGTCGCGGCGATGATCGACCGGACCCTCGAGGCCCACGAGACGATCATCGAGAAGGTGCGCGACGCCATCGAGAAGACCGAGAAGAGTCGCGACATGGGCTCGAACGACCTGCTGATGGGCGACGTCCTGCGCCGGCACGAGCTGCAGGTCTGGTTCCTCGCCGAGCACATCGTCGACGTCCCCCTGACCGAGGCGTAAGCACCACCGCTCGATCTGGGCGTCGCTGGAGATTCGCGCGTGATCTAACCTCGCGCGGTGGTTGAACTGCGCCCGCGTCTGGTCCTGGTCTGCGGGCTGCCGGGATCCGGCAAGACCACGCTGGCCAGGCAGCTCGCCCACGAGCTCCCCGCGGTGCGACTGTGCCCGGACGAGTGGATGACCCAGCTGGGCCTCGACCTCTGGGATGAGCCTGCACGCGACCGGCTCGAGAAGCTGTTCGGGCACCTTGCGCAGGACCTGTTGCGGCTCGGGCAGAGCGTCATCCTCGAGTCAGGGTTCTGGCTTCGCTCGGAGCGCGACGATCTGCGGCTTGGTGCGCGCGCAATTGGAGCGGAGGTCGAACTCCGCTACCTTCCGGTTTCGACTGACGAGCTCGCGCGGCGTCTCGAGCGCCGCAGCTCCGAAGGCCAGCCTGGAAGTGTCACGATTACCCGGGCCGACCTCGAGTGATTCCAACTCCACTTCGAGGCGCCGGATGACGAAGAGATCGGCTTGTTCGATCCGCCCACGACGCGCGCGGCGTCGGGCTGAGACGCAGCACCTTTGTTCAGGTTCAGCCAGAGTGTCGTCATGAATCGGACCGTCGCAGACGTGTGGAAGGTCCTGATCGACTTGCCGAACGAGGCAGCGGTACAGATGTTGGCGACAGTGTCGTGTTGAGTCTTGAAGGATCCGGCCTGGAGCGAATCAAGCTGTGGCTTGCTTTCATCGCACATGGCGGAATCGTCCTTCTGCTGATTGCCGGAGGGGGAATCATGCTCGGCTCGAGTACTGGCTCGGCGGGCGATCTCGAGAGCGGCCCGCCGGCGGATGAACTATTTGATGGGATGGAGTCGAT
>VBFZ01000186.1:10916-12252 GCA_005880805.1 Chloroflexota bacterium
ATTACCGCAGGGGCGCCACTTGCGCCGACCTTGGTCGTGCTCTGTCTTGTCGCCGGTGGAACCGTCACGCCGATCAAGGGATAGTTCGGCTGACAGGCTTCGCGGGCTCCTGAGGGTGCTCACCTCGGTCATGCCGATCGTCGGACGGCGGGAGGCGGGACTCAATCTGCACCTGAAGCGACTTCTCGAGGGTCGTAGCTGGTCGGTCACAGGCCGAAGCGCATCAGGATCATGCAGGTGAAGATCACGAAGAAGCCGAGGAGCTCGATCTGGCCCTTGCGCCTGATGTCGGCGACGACGGCTGCGATCCCGGGGCCCTGTCCGCCGGCGGCGCCAGCTTCGCTTTCCGGAATCGTGTACAGCTTCTTGACTGCCGGCGTGAGGATGCGCAAGCCCCAGTAGGCCGTCGCCACAGCGGCGACGAGGGCGACCAGCCAGGTCACGCCGTACTGGGTCCCCAGGGCGTCGAGGCTCTTGATCTGGCCGAAGACAGTTCCGCGCAGGATCCCAAGGACGATGACTGCCACGGCGACGCCGGTAAAGATGGGCACCGCACGGGCCCCGATCGCTGCGCCAGCCCGGCGCTGCTCACCGAGCGGCAAGGTCATGAGTGCCGGGATCAGGACGAAGTCGAGGTAGAGCGTGCTGCCGAACCAGAAGATCCCGAGCAGCACGTGGAGCCACTGCACGCCGAACACAAGCCAGTCCATCCTGTTCCTCCCGAAATCCTGAATCTGGTGGCGCGGACCCTTGGCCGCCGGTGGCCGCGGATTATTCTCCACGGATGGCCACGACCTCGGCGCCCGTCATCCGCTTCGCCCGCAGCGGTGACGTCGACATCGCCTACCAGGTGGTCGGGGACGGGCCGGTCGACCTGGTCTTCAGCCAGGGCTCCCTGACTCACCTGCAGGTGGAATGGGAGCTGCCGGCCTACCGGAATTACTGCGAGCGCCTTGGGCCGGGTACGCAACCGCTCGAGGAGCGGATGGATGACATCCGCGCGGTCATGGACGCCGTGGGATCGGAGCGGGCGGCGCTGCTCGGCGAGTCGGAGGGGGGTCCGCTGTCGATCCTGTTCGCCGCCGCTCATCCCGAGCGCACGCGAGCCCTGATCCTGCAGGGTGCCGAGGTCCGCGAACGGAAGGACGAGGACTGGCCCTGGGGCGAGAGCACGCCGGAGGAGATGGAAGCCTATTTCGGCACCTTTGCCGAGCGCTACGGCAAACCAAAGGACACCTGGCCCGCCGTGTTCGCACCCAGCCTCGGGCCGGCGCCGTGGTTCTCCGACTGGCTGGCCCGCGTGGTCGTCAACTCCGCGACGCCGAACGCGGCGGCA
>VBFZ01000188.1 GCA_005880805.1 Chloroflexota bacterium
TAACCGCCGACGTCATCGCCGAGTTCCTGCCAGCGAGCCCAAAGCCGCGCGCGTTCTTCGCCATCCGCCGCGCGAGCGCGCACTGGAGTCGTCCGGTTCTTGAGCGTCACCTTCGCTGAAGGATGCGCCTGGAGGTTCAGCCACCATGCGGGCTCGGCGGCGCCCCAGCCGTTCATCGCCAACGTCACGAGGTTCGGGCCGTCCTCGAAGTAGCCGAGGATCGCCTCTCGCGGCTTGCCGCTCCGGCGACCGGTTGACGTCAACAGCATCGTTCCCCACCGGTCCTGGTTGGGAACCCAAAGACCGCGCCGGCCCCCCGTCCCACGGAGCAGCGCGCGATGGAGCAGCCACGCGGCGCGGATAAACCAGCGTGGCGGCAGGTACGGGTTTCGTTTCCCCTCGGTTCGAGTTGCCATGGTCGGTCCCTCCAGGTCGTGCTACGCTATCACCCACTTACGCCGTAAGGACGCAGTCCACACAAGGTAATCCATACACCGTAAGTACGTCAAGAGGTAGCGACAGATAGCGCAGATCGACGAACGGCTGATATCTCCCGAGCGCCGCGCAACGCTCACCCGCCCAAGGGTGTTGGACGCCGCGATCAATCTCGCCGACCGCGACGGTATCGAAGCCGTCAGCATGCGCAAGCTCGGCCAGGACCTTGGCATCGAGGCGATGTCGCTGTACACGCATGTGAAGAGCAAGGACGACCTGCTCGACGGCATGGCCGACCGGATCGTCGCCCAGATCCCGGTTGGCGGCGGCGCCGTCGGGTGGCGGGATGCGCTTCGCCAGACGATCCTCGGAGCCCGCGCGGTGATGCTGAGCCACCCGTGGGTGGCCCGCGTCATCGAGGCCCAGGCGGAGCCGGGACCGGCCACGATCAGCTACATGGACGCGATCGCCGCCATCCTGCTCGACGGAGGATTCAACGTCGAGCTTGCGCACCACGGGCTCCACGTGCTTGGCAGCCGGGTGCTCGGCTTCAACCAGGATTTGTTCGACGACAAGAGTGCCGTGGATCCGGACATGGCGGCCGCGGTCGCGCACGAGTTGGCCCGCGTGTACCCCTCGGTCGGCGCCATCGCGCTCGCCGCCAGCCACGAGGGTGGCCTGGGCGGGTGTGACGACCAGGTCGAGTTCGAATTCGGCCTTGACCTCGTCCTCGACGGCCTCGAACGTGAGCGTGCGCGGCAGGCATCTTCACGTCTCTGAACATCTTGTGCCGGCTGGGCGAGGCGAAGGAAGGGGAGACCGATGGATACGGAGCAAGCCCGGCAGCTGGTGGCGCTCGAACGACAGCGCGTCGAGGCGGCTCTCCGCGAGCTCGCAGGTGACGTGGCAGCGGACGCCGAGCTCGAGCTTCAGCAGACCGGCGAGACGGACGCCGGCAGCGAGCTGGAGACAGAGATGGTGGAGGTCGCACTTCAGAACGACATGCGTGCGCGCCTCGCCGCCGTTGAGCGCGCCGAAGCGCGGATCGCGGCGGGCAGCTACGGCCGGTCAGTCGAGAGCGGCGACGTGATCCCGGACGAGCGCCTCGAAGCCGACCCGCTCGCCGAGCGGACGGTCGAAGAGCAACGGCGGTTCGAGGCGGGGTCCGCCTAAGAGGCCGTCGTCCGCCACGCCAGGCAGCCTGGGCCGCGGCTACACTCCGGCGATGGCCGCGTGCTCGACGTGCGGCGCCCGTAACCCCGGCCGCGCGCGGTTCTGTCATAACTGTGGCAAGCGGCTCGCGGAGCAGCGCGCCGCCGAGAGCGAGTCGCGGCGCACCGTAACGGTCCTCTTCGCCGACATCGTCGGTTCGACTGCGCTCGGCGAGGCGGCCGACGCGGAAGTTGTACGGTCGGCGGTCGGGCAGGCGTTCGCCGCGATGCGAGGGACGATCGAGCGCCACGGCGGGACCGTCGAAAAGTTCGTCGGCGATGCCGTCATGGCGATCTTTGGCCTCCCGACGCTCCATGAGGACGACGCGCTGCGAGCGGCCAGAGCGGCGGCCGAGCTCGAGGAGGAGCTGGCTATCCTCAATGAGGATCTCGAGCCTCGTCTGGGTCGCGAGTTGAGCCTCCGCGTGGGCCTCAGCACCGGTGAAGTGGTTGCGGGCGATCCGTCTCGCGGCGAGACGCTCGCGACCGGCGACACGGTCAACACCGCCGCACGCCTCGAGCAGGCCGCTAATCCGGGCGAGATCCTCCTCGGACCCGTCACCGCCCGACTCGTCCGAGGTGCGGCAAGGCTCCAGGCGGTGCCTCCCATTGCGGCCAAGGGCAAGGCTGAGCCCATTCCGGCCTTCCGCCTCGTCTCGATCGGTTCGTCGCCTCCGCCCCCCACCGACATGCCACTTGTTGGACGCGAGGCTGAACTCGCAAGCCTCCGGTCGGAATTCGAGCGCGTGGTCACCGAGCGCACGCCTGCGATCGTCACGCTCCTGGGCGCGCCGGGCGTGGGCAAGAGCCGCCTGGTCGCGGAGCTCCTCGCCACGATCGGCGATCGGGCGACGATCCTGCGTGGGCGATGCCTCTCGTACGGCGACGGCCTCACCTACTGGCCGCTCAGGGAGATCGTCCTCGCGGCAACCGGCTCCGACGAGTCTCCGGACGAGGCCGAGCTCCGGCTCCGCGATCGCATCGGCGAGGAGGGCGCGGTCATCGCCGACCGACTGGCAACGGCCGTGGGTCTCCGCGAGGGGAGCGTTTCGGCCGAGGAGATCCACTGGGCCGCCCGCCGGACCTTCGAGCGACTCTCAGCCGACCGTCCGCTCGTCCTCGTCGTCGAGGACATCCACTGGGCACGGCCGCCGATGCTCGAGCTCCTCGAACACATCGTCAGAGAAAGCAACGACGCCCCGATCCTCATCGTCTGCCCGGCGCGGCCCGACCTCCTGGAGACCGCGTCCGAGTGGGGCAAGCCACCGAACGCCCGGACTCTGGAGCTGGAGGGCCTGACCCAGGAGGCCAGCGAGCGGCTGATCGACTCCGTCGCCGAGTCGGCGAACCAGCTGCCGAACGCCCTCCGGCAGCGGATCCTCGAGACCGCCGAGGGCAACCCGCTTTTCGTCGAGGAGATGGTCCGCCTCGTCGTCGAGACAGGCGACACGTCGCTTGCGATCCCGCCAACGATCGAAGCGCTGATGGCGACGCGGATCGATCGGCTGCCGGCGCCCGAACGAACGGTCGCCCAGCGAGGGTCGGTCGTTGGGCGGGTTTTCGAGCGCGCCGCGGTGACGGCTCTCCTGGTCGAACCCGCACGGCGCAGCCTGGGTGCCCGCCTCGGGGCGCTGGTGCGCAAACAACTGCTCCGTCGCGAGGGTCAGGCGCGGGCTGGCGACCCCTCGTTCAAGTTCCGCCACATCCTGATCCGCGACGCCGCCTACAACGGCTTGGCGAAGGCGGAACGGGCCGAGCTCCACGAGGCGTTCGCGCGGTGGCTGGCTGGAACGATCGCAGGAATGTCGGGCGAGTTCGAGGAGATCGTCGGGTTCCACCTCGAACAGGCGTATCGGTATCGGGTCGAGCTGCGGGAGAGCGGGCACCGGCTCGACGAGTTGGGGCAGGAGGCGGCGCTCCGCCTGGCGTCCGCAGCGCACGCCGCGTCAGACCGGGGCGATGAGCTGGGGGCGGCCCGCCTGTTCGAACGTGCGGTTTCGCTGCCCGGCTGGGACGACCGCCGCACGGGCCGACGAGGCTCTCTCGCTCGCGATCGGGTTGGGTGACCGCCGGCTGACCGCGCAGGCGCGTGTCCGCCGCCTCGAGGTTCTGACGACGAACGGCGCAATCGTCAATCCGAGCGACGACGTGCGCGTGGAGACGGATCTCGCCATCGCCGATGCCGAGTTCTCAGGCGATCCGCGCGCGCTCTGGGAGGCCTGGACAACGCGCTCGGTGTACACGTACCTGCTGGGCGACCTGGAGACCTCGATCGTGGAGCAACGGAGCGCGCTCGAGGCCGTCGGCAAGCTGGATGACGACCGGCTGATGCTCGAGACGCAGGCCGGGTTGCTGACGATGGCGCTCGTGGGGTCTTCGCCAGCCACTGAGGTCGTGGCGATCGCCGAAGACCTGCGTCGCCGTGCCGCGACGTTCCCGCCCACGCGCGGCGAGTCGCTCCGGCTCGCGGCGCCCGCCGAAGCGATGCTGGGCCGGTTCGACGACGCTCGCCGCCACATCGCCGAGTCGCTCGCGATCGGCGAGGACCTGCGCCGACCGTGGGACGTCATGCATATCCTGCTCGACAGCTCCTGGGTAGAGCGGCTCGCGGGCGACCTGGCGGCAGCCGAACGGGCGTGCCGGAGGGCTCTTGAGATCGTCGATCGGCTCGGCGACCGGACGCTTCACGCGTTCGGAGCTGCCCGTCTGGCAGTTGTGCTCGTAGCGGTGGGTCGCTTCGAGGAGGCGCTGCCGTTCATCGCATCCGGCGAGTCCGTGCCGGGCATCACGAACCGGTCCCGGATGATTGGCGCACGGGCACGGATCAGGGCGTCGACGGGCGACGTCGACGCTCGAGAGGACCTGGCCCGAATGCTCGAGCCGTTGGCAACGACCGGATTCATGAACGTCAAGACCGACGCGCTCGCGATCGTGACGCCGCGGCGCGCTACCTGGCAGAGGCGCTCGACCTGTGCGAGCGAAAAGAGAACCTCGTTCTCGCCGAGCAGGTGCGCGCCCGCATCGGGGCGCTCGGCGTCGCGTGGCATGTGCCCGCGTAGCGCGGCTGGCGGTCTCAGCCGTTGAACCGCCAGCGCATCGCGCCGTTCGGCTCACTGGTGGCCACGCCGAACGCGACGGTCGGCGTCAGAACGTATAGGTACCAGGGCGGCGGGCCTGCACTCGGTGCGCTGTACTCCGCGGTCAACGCACCGTCCTTCACGCTGGCAGGCCATCCCTGGTCGTTGTAGACCTTGGCGAGCCGTAGGAGCGTCGCCTCGTTCGTCACTCGAGCGGCCGTGCCCTCGACGACGAGGTCGATGTCCGGCAAGGACAGCGACAGGACGCAGTTCGGGTTCTCGGCGAGGTTGCGGCTTTTTCGAGTCCCCGGCCCGCTCGTGAAGTAGAACCGGTCATCGAGCCACACGGCACCCACGCCCGCGGTGTGGGGTCGACCGTCGGGGCTGCTCGTCGACAGCCAGATGCTGGTGCCCGGCCCCGCCTGGAAGGCCTTCAGCTGCTCGAGCGGGCGCGACCAGGGAATCGGCTCGCTGCCGTAGATGTCGAGGTTGTTCTGCTCCATGTCGCCTCCTTCTTGGGCGCCGCGGTCATCGTCTGTTCCGCGATCTGTCGGTAGGACCGCCCTCCGGCCCACGAGTCATCGGTCGACGGGCCCTCGGCTGCTGGATATGGTCGACAACCGATCAGACGAAAAGGAGAGCCATTCCCATGACAAGCGACGCCCTGACCGCCAAATCGACGGACCCCACACGCAAGACCGCGCTCGTCGCAGGGGTGCTGTACCTGGTCACCTTCCTCAGCTCGATCCCCGCGGTCTTCCTCCTCGACCCGGTGCTCACCAACCCTCAGTACATCGTGAGCGCCGGAGCCGACTCGCAGGTCCGTCTCGGCGCCGGCCTCGACCTCGTGAACGCGCTTGCGTGCATCGGCACGGCCGTCGCCCTGTTCTCGCTGGTCAAGCGCCAGCACGAAGGACTCGCCCTCGGCTTCGTCACCACCCGGATGTTCGAGGCCGCAGTCATCGTCATCGGGGTCGTCAGCATCCTGTCTGTCGTGACCTTGCGGCAGGCCGGGGCTGCCAACGGCGATGCGGCGTCGCTGGTCCCGGTCGGCCAGGCACTCGTCGCGATCCGTGACTGGACCTTTGTGCTCGGACCGGGCACGGCCGGCCTGAACGCCTTGCTGCTCGGCACGCTGATGTACCGCTCCCGTCTCGTGCCCCGCCTGATCCCAACGATCGGGCTGATCGGCGGCCCGATCTACTACTCGGCCGTCATCGCGATCGTCCTCGGCATCACGAGTGTCGGCAGCGTCTGGCAGGGGA
>VBFZ01000189.1 GCA_005880805.1 Chloroflexota bacterium
AGCGGCGGCCTGGGCCTCGTGTCGGAACCGTTCGCCGAAGTCGGGGTCGCGCCCGTACTCGGGCCGCAGGAGCTTGACCGCGACGTCCCGCCCTAGCTGCGAATCGTTGGCCCGATAGATCGTGGCCATGCCACCCTGGCCGAGCAGCTCGATCAAGCGGTAGCGCCCGCTCAGGACGCTTCCAATCTGCGCCAAACTTGCTCCTCTCGATGTCTGGAGGCGATCCGACTTCGGGCGGGCGGTCCGACCCCTCCAGCTACCCCTCGGCCGGAATCCTAGCCTAGCCGGGCCCGCAGTCCGTGGTCGGACGTGTGCGGCGGCACGAGGGTGACGGCTGGCGCGAGGAACGCAACCCCCGGAGGGCGGTGGCGACGCCCGCGAGCCATCCGCCCGAGGACTCGGAGGCGACGCCCGCGAGCCATCCGCCCGAGGACTAGCTCTTCAGTGCCTGGAGGTAATCCCGGAATTCGCTGCCCAGGTCGGGCCGCTGGAGTGCCAGCTCCACGGATGCCTTGAGCCAGCCCATCGTCGTGCCGGCGTCGTAGCGCGTCCCCTCGAACTCGTAGCCGTAAACCGGCTGCTCCTCCATCAGCCGCTCGATCGCGTCGGTGAGCTGGATCTCGCCGCCCGCCCCGCGCGGGGTCTGCTCGAGCTTCTCGAAGATCTTCGGCGTCAGCACGTACCGGCCGATGATCGCGAGGTTGGACGGCGCCCTGGCGGGAGCTGGCTTCTCGACCAGCTTGGTGACGCGGTGGAGACGACCGTGATCCTGCTCGTTGCCGGCGGGCTCCATGCCGATGACCCCGTAACGGCTCGTCTCCTCGGGTGGCACCTCCATCACCGCCACCACGGAAGCGTGCGTTTCGGAGTAGGCGTGGATCAGCTGACCGATGCACGGTCGGTCGCCGATGACGACGTCGTCCGACAGCAGGACCGCGAAGGGCTCGTGCCCGACGAGCTCTTTCGCCACCAGCACGGCATGGCCCAGGCCGAGCTGTTCCTTCTGGCGAACATAGGCCACCTGCGCCAGATCGCTGATGTGCCGGATCTGGCGGAGCATGTCGATGTCGCCCTTCTCTTCGAGGAGGTGCTCCAGCTCGTGGGACAGGTCGAAGTGATCCTCGATCGCCCGCTTCTGGCTGCTGGTGACGATGATGACCTGCTCGATCCCGGCGGCGACCGCCTCCTCGACCGCGTACTGGATGACCGGCTTGTCGACCAGCGGCAGCATTTCCTTGGGCTGCGCCTTGGTCGCGGGAAGGAAACGGGTGCCCCAGCCGGCGGCGGGGAAGACGGCTTTTCGGACGCGCATCGAACCTCGGGCAGCCTTGCTGTCAGCGTGGGCCGGCCGTCGCTCGAGCACCGACGCAGACGGCGGGTGTGTGGCCCCGCAGGGGCCGGGCCAGTATACCGGCCGGTCTGGATTTTCCCGGAGGGCGGCTGTGGCTCCTACCCTGCTGGCTCCCGGACGTCCCGGACGCCGGCGCTTCGGCCTAGCCCGGCTTGCCCTCGCCGGCCGACCCGGCAACCTCCGCCGAGAGTGCTGAGCCACTCCCCGGGTCGGCCGCCGGCTCCCGCTCCGCCCGTGTGCCCGACAAACGAAGGCTCGTGAATGGGACACGGATGTCCCGGAAGACCTCGATCGAAACGAGGAACCCGGCCAGCAGCAACACCACGGCGACCAGCTTGCCGGCCTGGAACAGCTCGGTCGAGCCAAAGCGGTTCAGGGAGTCTGTGCTGCTCGCGACGAGCGCGCCCACCGCGATGAGGATCGTCGCCGGCACCCGGCTGTGGAGCCGGCCCTGGACGAGCGCGCGCAGGGTCCCGGGCAGCGACGCCAGGAAGTTGACGACGATCGCCACGGGTGCGATGAGGAGGTTGAACAGGAACACGTCGCCCGACTGCACGGGGTCGAGCGAGTAGGCAAGGACGCGCCGCTTGGGCATGAACATGTAGGCCGAGAACAGCGCGCCCAGCACGAGCGCGATTCCGCCCGTGATGTTCATGAACGGCGTGAGCAGCCGCACGCTGCCGGGCAGGATCTCGCCGGTCGGGATGTTGGTTCGCGGGTCCACGGCGAAGCCGGGCGCGGGCAGCGACGCGTTGATCATGATCACTGCCCCGATGTGCGTCGCGATGATCACCCCGATACCGGCGATCCGGGGCCAGTTGTCGTTCTGGAAGTACGTCTCGATGCCGACCGCCACGGCGAGCACGAGCCCACCGACGAGGTAGATCGCGGGGGTGATTCCAGCGTCCGGGTAGTGGTACTTGGCCTGCGTCAGCACCGTGAAGATGCCCGACAGCGCGAGGCACACGGCGTACGCATACCCGAAGCGGGTCTTCGCGAGGAGGTAGGCCGTGCCAAGGCCGAGCCAGCCGGCGGTCAGGACGGCTCCGGTGAGATACCACGTTCGATAGAGCGTCTCGTTCCAGCCACCGGCCCCGGCGAGCGCCTCGCAGGCGGATGCAATACCGAAGTTGATCATCCCGATCGCCCACACGATCTGGTAGCGCCGCCGGCGCTCGCGCCACTGGTCGATGAGGGCGACCGCGAAGAGCAGCGCGAGGATGGAGGTGATGGCCGGCAGGATGACGACCAGGCTCATCGGCGTCAGGCCTCGCGCGGACTGCGATGCGCGGCGATGAACGCGAGCAGCATGCGGTCGAGCAGCGCGGACGCCGCTTCGAAGTGTGCGGAAACCTGCCCTGCGGGCGGACGCCGACGCCGAACGACGCTGCCCAGCGCCGACATGAACGGATGGCGGGCGGCGATGAAGAGCGCCACGGATTCGGTCAGGCCCGTGCCGCCCTTCGCCAGCCGCCTCGCGAGGTCCTCGACGATCCCCCGGGCGTTCGATTCCTCGCTGGCCCGGTCGGCGTCGTCGCTCGCGTCGAGCGTTCGAAGGAGTGCTTCGACGAGACGTCGTCCCTCGCTTCGGAACGCATCCCGCTCACGTGGGGCGAGTCTCAGGCGCGCCCCGGCCAGGCCTGAGCCGCGTCCGTAGCTTCGGCGGTACGCGGCGGAAACGCGCGCCGGAGTGGCGCCAAGGCTCGCCAGAGTTGGCGCCGTCCCCGGGCGTTGACTCACGAGGTGTTCGAGTGCTCGTCGCGAAAACCGCCGGTGGCCGCCGGGAGTCGTGAAGGCCGTCACTCGCCCCGTGTCGGCCCAGCGGCGCAATGTGTCGGGGTCGACTCCGACCATGCGGCTCGCAGGCCCGAGAGACAGCCAATCCGAGGGTCGTTCGTCGACGGGAATTGCCATTTTCGGGACGGTAGTCGGGCTCCGGAGACAGGTGCGCAAATATTCGTAAATCTGGGTGTCAACGGGCGGGGGATCGCGGCTGACGATAGGTGCCCGGCTCCGGGCTGTCAAACGTGAGTGCCGGCGGTCATGGGCAGCTGTCGCGCGAGCGTCGCCGCCGCTGCGCTGAGGGGCCTCGGGAGACCCTGGCCGTCAGGCGGGCACGAACTCGTGGTCGTCGCGATGGATCCCGTCGCACAGGCCCCAACGGGCGTCCTTCCCTGGGATGGGGACGGGTCGCATGATCTCGCGGACCTGGCCCTTCCGGCAGAACAGGTACCCGCGGCGGGCCATCCAGGCCCGCGGGTGTGACGGGTCGGCGTGGAACT
>VBFZ01000190.1:0-1977 GCA_005880805.1 Chloroflexota bacterium
GGGGACGGGAGAGGACCGCGACTGCAAGGGTTGTGCCTACTTGATGAGCGCGTTCGCCTGGGCTACCGCGTCGGACAACGCCTTCTGAGGATCAACCTGCGGGGTCCCAAAGAGCGCCGACTGCACCGCCTTGAGGACGATGTTGTTGACGTCAGCCTTGTTCACCCCCGCCGGCAGGCTCGGGACGATGTCCTGGTACTTGCCGACGATGTCCTTCGCAATCGGCCGCGCGCTGTCTTCCACGACAGCCGGCGCGGACGAGAAGAAGGGATCCTCGTAGGCCTTTGGTGATGATGGGTAGATCGAGACAACCTTCGAGAAGGCCACCATGCTCCGCGGGTTCGTGAAGAACTGCGCGAGCGCGATGGAAGCCATCGGGAACTTCGAGTCGGCCTTGACCGAGATGCCCATCGAGCCTTTGCCGACGACGCCCGAGGTGCCAACCGGGGCCGGCACGACCGCGAGGTCGCTGTAAAGCTGCGAGTTGTTCTTCTTGACTTCGCGGATCAGGTTCGGTGCGGTCTGCCAGAAGGCCGCCTGGCCCGCCGAGAAGAGCAGCAGTCCAACCCGGTCCTCGTTGGCCAGGAGGACGCCGTTGTCGACGGACTTGTCGTTCACCATCTGGACGTAGCGCTTCAGCCAGGTGACGGCCTCGGGCGAGTCGAAGGCGAACTTCTTGCCGTCGGCGCTCAGGATCTTCACGTTGTCTTCGTAGGTCATCTGCGCAAGCAGGTCGTTCACGCTGAGCCGGATGTCGCACACCGTGCCGGTCTTGTCGAGGATCGTCTTGCAGGTGGCCGGAAGCTCAGCGAAGGTCTTCGGGAAGTTCGCCGCGCTCAGGCCGGCGCCCTGCTCGTAAATCCGCTTGTTGATCAGCTCGGTCGCGATCGACTGGTACCACGGGAACTGGAAGTTCTTGCCGCCGACCAGCTGCTCTTTCCAGAGGCCGGGGAAGTAGATGCTCTGGACGTCCTGCGGGACCTTGTCGTCGAGGGCGAGCAGAAGGCCCTTGCTGGCGTAGTCAGAAACCCAGCCCTCACCGACCGACAGATTGATCACGTCCGGGGCCTTCTGCGCGGCGAACGCCGCCTTCAGGTCCTCCTGGAAGGTGCCCTGGTGGTCCTGCCAGTTGACCTTCACGCCGGGGTAGGTCTGCTCGAACCGAGCGATCGTGTCCTTGATGTAGCCGTCGAAGGTCGGGGACAGGTAGTAGGTCCAGAAGTCGATTGTTGCGTTCGCCTCGACGTTCTTGATCACGGCCTCGGCCTGATCGACGGCGAGCGGGGTCGCACTGGCGGGCGCCGGCGACGAACTGGCCGACGCAGGTGCTGTGCTCGGCGCGGTGCTGGGCGCCGTACTGGCTGCTGGCGAGGGGCTCGCCGCGCTCGTGCACGCCGACATGGCGAGCATCGCCGCGAACCCGAGTGCCAGGAACTTGTTGACCTTCACATTCCTCTCCTCATGTTGGTGAACCCCATTCCGACGGTGGACGCGGTCGTCCACGCGCCACTGTTCAAGCCACCGTTTCGCGTGCGACCACCTCCTCCACTCGGATCGGCTCCTCTGGTGTGGCTTCGCCGTCGGCGAGATCACGCTGGGGAGCGCCGGCCGTGCCGCCTTTCGGCGCCTGTCCCGACCCTTGAGCGGTTGCCCGGGCGAGGCTCACCCCGCCCCACGCGACCGCGTCGAAGTGCGGTGGCAGAAGCCGGACCGAGCCCGCCGGCACGAGCTCGGTCAACAACGGCGAGTCCGCTCGCATGAGCCCGAGCTCCGCGAGGATCGGACGCAGAAAAACCTGCCCTGCGGCGGCGACCCCACCGCCGAGCAGAACGCGCTCAAGGTCGCAGGTCAGGATCAGCGCCGAGAGCGCACGGGCGAGCGCGCGGCCCGTTTCGCTCGCGATTTGGAGCGCAACGGCATCGCCTGCACGCGCAGCGTCGTAGACGTTTTTCGCGCTGAGCTCGGGGCGCGCGGCGA
>VBFZ01000190.1:2024-6974 GCA_005880805.1 Chloroflexota bacterium
CGCGACAGTCTCCAGGCAACCCCGCTGCCCGCATGGGCACACGACCCCATCGGGCTCGACGATGACGTGCCCGATCTCGCCCGCCATTCCTCGCTCGCCGCGATGAAGGCGTCCGTCGAGGACCAGACCGGCGCCGATGCCCGTACCGACCGCCACGTAGGCCAGGCTGCGCGCGCCATCCGCGGCCACGTGGTCGAGCAGGCCGGCAGCAGCGAGCCGGACGTCGTTCTCGACCGTGCACGGCGCGCCGAACTCCTCGGCCAGGTAGCGGCCGAGCGGGACGTCGAACCAGTCGAGGTTCGTGGCATGCCGAACGACGCCGGCCCCGACGTCAACCCGGCCGGGGACGCCAACGCCGATCGCCGCGGGCGAGCTCGTCCCAACCTGCGCCGCCTGGAGGGCTGCCCTCATCGCGTCAACGATGGGTTCGATGGCGGCGGGTCGGCCGGCCATGGAGCGTACCGCCCGGCCGAGAGGCTGGCCGTCGGCGTCCGCGACGATCGCGGCCACCTTCGTCCCGCCAACGTCAACGCCGACCAGCGGCTGACCCCTCGGAATGAGCGGCAGGCCGGGAGCGGGGAGGGGAGCGGAGCGCGTCATCGGGTCGGGATGAGTCCGAGCTCGCGGGTCAGGAGCACCGCCGACGCGCCGAGCACGACGGCTCTTTCGGGGTCGACCCGGCCGATTTCGATGACGGAGCCGCGGGTCTGCAGCGACAGCGCGCCGCGTTCGGCCTCGGAGCGTACGCGCTCGAGCCAGCGGTCACCCAGCGCGGTGGCCGCGCCGATCAGCGCTACGCGGTGGACGTCGAGCATTCCGATGACCGCCGCGATCGAGCGCCCGAGCTGGCGGGCGGCATCGTCGACGATCGCGCTGGCGCGCTCGTCCCCGGCATCCGCCGCGCTGGCGAGAACATCGATCGTGACCGGTCCACCGGCGTCCTTCGCGAGGCGAGCAAGGATGGAATCCGGGTTCTCGCTCGCTGCCCCTTCGGCACGTTCGAGCATGGCGCGCGTGCTGGCGACCAGGGCTCACCTTCGGGATCGACCGTGACGTGTCCGATCTCGCCTGCGCCGAAGCCATCGCCGTGGAAGAGCTCGCCGTTCAGGATCAGGCCCGCGCCGATGCCCCGGCCGACGCGGATCACAGCCATGTTCGTGGCTCGCCGGTCGGTGCCGAAGATGTACTCCGCGAGGGCTGCCGCCTGGCTGTCGTTCGCCACGTAAACGGGGAGGTCGTGGCGCTCGCGGATGAGTGACCCCAGCGGCAGGTCCTGCCAGTCGAGGCTGACCGCCCAGCGCACTGTTCCCGCCTCGCTGTCGATGATGCCCGGGGTCCCGATCCCGATCCCGACGAGGCCGTCGCCGTTGGAACCGACCAGGTCGTCGATCAGCTGATGGACGAGCTCCACCGCCTCGTCGCCGTCGCGGCCGTTGAGGGGCAGGCGAGCCGACCGACGGACCTCGCCGCGCAGGTTCACGACCGCCCCGCTGAACTCGCTCTCACCGAGGTCGACCCCGATCAGGTGGCGCGAGTCGTCGGCGACCCGGAGCAGAATCGGGGCCTTGCCGCCGTTCGACGGCCCGCGGCCGACCTCCTCGGTCAGGCCCAGCTCCATGAGCTCGCCCACGAGGTCCGACACAGTCGTCCGGGTGAGGCCGGTCCGGCGGGCCACGTCCGCCCGGCTGATCAGCTCCTGGTCATAGATCGTGCGCAGGACGAGCTGGCTGTTGTAGGTGCGGGTCTGGCTGTGAGTCGCCTTCTGCAGCGTCGGCGTGGGCACCGGCTCTCCGCGTACTTTGCCAGAGGAATTGACAAAGTCGGAGGCTAATGGCGCCGGGAGTGTTTGTCAAGAGTCTGGACAAAGTGCGGATGGGTGCGGTTGTGCGGCGATCCGAGGTCTGAACGCGGGGCGTTCAAACCGACCGCTGGGAGGGCGCCAGGGGCTGAATCGCTCGCCAGGCGTGCGATTCGACGGGCTCAGCGTCCCTGCTGAACGCTGGCCGTTCGAGACGACGGATTCCTGATGACCGGCGCCTGTTGGGGCGTCCGTTTGAACGCTGGGCGAGCAGCCTCGCCGGCGAGCGGCCCGAAGAGTTAGCGGCCCGGAGCGTCAGTGGCTCACGCGCACCCGATTCGGAGGCGAAGACGGCACACGAGCGCTGGCGGCACGTCGCGCAACGTCCGCACCAGCCGCCGACGGTGCGGGATGTGCCTGCTGCAGCGCCTGTTCCTCGGCGAGCTCAGCGAGATCCGGGGCGATGTAGTGCTGCACGTCATACCCGTCCAGGAATCTCTCGAGTCCGTGGAAGAGGCGCGGCGTCGCAACCAGGTCCCGTCCCCCGACCCAGGCGTAAATGGATTCCATGTCTCGCCACGTCGTCACGTACACGAACGACTCGCTGCCGTCACCGTGGACCTGCCGTCCGAATGTGACGCTCAGCCGCCCCTCCGGGACGTCGGCTCTTGCGAGGCGTGCCGCGAGCACACCCCACAGGCTGCCCGCATGCTGCGCTTCGGCATACGCATGCTGCACTCGAACGATCACGCCGCTTCCTTTCGCAGACGTGCAGCAAACGCCCGGAAGGCGTGCGTTCGCGGCCCAGTCAGGCGACCAGTCGCTCGCAGTCACGTTGCAATTTCATATTGGATTGAAAAGCGATCTCGGCGCCATTCGCAGTTGCAAATGGTCAATCGTCGCGCAGCTCGACCGGCGTCAACCCCAGCTCCACGGTCGAATCTCCACGCGCCAGCCTGACGCCGACGCGTTTGCCGACCAGACTGTCGTCCAACAGTCGCTGCAGATCGCCGACGCCCTCGACCGGCCGACCGTCGAGGTCGAGGATCAGGTCGCCGGGTCGGACCCCGGCAGCTGCCGCCGGAGAACCGTCCAGCAGCTGCACCACTTCAAGGGCCCGCGACCGACCGAGGTCGTGCGCGAGGCGGGCGGGCAGGGGCCGGGTCCCGCCAACGACGCCGAGAAACGCGCGCCGCACCCGTCCGTCGTGGGTCAGTGCGGCCAGGATTCGCTGGGTCGCCGCATCGATGGGGACGGCCAGGCCGAGCCCGATTCCGGCGACCGCGGTGTTGATTCCCACGACGCGGCCGGCAGAGTCGGCCAACGCTCCGCCGGAGTTGCCGGGGTTGAGCGAGGCATCGGTCTGGATCACGTTCTCGACCAACCGGCTTGTTCGACCCTCGCGGGCTGCCAGCGACCGGCCGAGCGCCGAGACGACACCCGCGGTGACCGTGCCGGCAAAGCCGAGTGGGTTGCCGATCGCGACGACCAGCTGCCCGACCCGCAGCTTGCCCGCGTCGCCGAGGGCAGCCGCGCGGACGTCGCCGTCGACGCGTACGACCGCGAGATCCGACAGCGGATCCCGACCGACGACCCGAAACGGACGCTCCAGGCCGTCGACGAAGACAGCAGTCCCGCGATCGGCTCCCGCGACGACGTGGGCCGAGGTCACGAGAAAACCATCCGGGGTGAACGCGACGGCCGAACCCGCGCCCGCAGCAGAGCCCCAGCCGGACACCGAACGCGTGATGCGCAGGCTCGCGACTGACGGGATCAGCCGCTCCGCGACCGAGCTGACGACCTGCGAGTACGCGTCGAGCGCCTCCGCTTCCATGGCAGCCTGGGCGGCATCGACTGCCCCGACGGGGTTGAGCACGCCCCCGTCGGTCTCAGCCAACGCGTCGGCGCGAAATTCGGGCAGAGACTGCTCGAGCGCGACCACGGCGACTCCTAGGCCTCGCCGGAGGCGGTGGCACCGCCGCCGACGGTGACGGTTCGCTCTTCGGTGCCGCGCACGATCCGGACCTCGTAGGGGGTCGTCGCTCCGGCGATCGCCTCGACCATCGCATCGGCGTCGGTCACGGCCTTGCCGGCCACCTCGACGATGAGGTCGCCCTCGACGATACCGGCCTTGCTCGCCGGGCTGTCGTCCTCGACACCGCGCACGAGCAGCCCGTCACGCTCCGGGAGCCCGACGGAACGGCGCAGTCGGCGCGCGATGTGCGACGGAGCAACCGCGACACCGAGCCTCGGTCGCTGGGTGGACTCACCGCGCCCCAGCGCATCGATCCGCTCTCGGAGTGCCGTGTCGGCGGGAAGGGCCAGGTAGAAGCCTTCGCCCAGCCGGTTGGTGTTCAGCCCGAGCAACCGACCCTCGGCGTCGAATATCGGTCCGCCGGACGAACCGGGCGCCAGCGGCGCCGTGTGCTCGACGCTGCCGGCGATCCGGCGCCCACCGGGGCCGCGAAAGGCGCGCGCGACGGCCGAGACGGTACCGAACGTCACCCGCGTACCACCGGTCGGGGACGCGGCCGCGCCGAACACCGGCGTTCCGACGGTCAGCGCGTCGCCTTCGCCCCATGCCGCCGCCCGGGCACCGCCCGTGTCGACGTTGATGACCGCCAGGTCGCCGTCGACGTCAATCCCGGCGAGGCGCCCGCGAACGGACCGACCATCGCCGAAGGTGACTGTGACTTCGTCACCTCGGACGTTATGGGCGTTGGTCACGACGCGGCCGTCGGCGACGACAACGCCGGATCCACGCTGACGCGAGCCGATCCCGACGACGGCGGTGCCGGCCTTGTCGGCGACGGAGGTGATCGCCGACTGGAGCTCTTCGAGGACGCTCATGGAGTGATTCTCCCTGGTCTTCCGGGTGTGGCCGCGCGCTTGCTCGGCGCAGTAGACTTGCGACTTGCAAGTTACTACTGTCAAGCGAGGCGCGCAAGTCAGTGTCCATTGACATACCGGGGACCCTCTCGACGCCTACCATGCGGCCCGTGCGCGATGCGATCGACCGGGGCGTCGAGGTTACGGACCAGCTGAGCCCTTCGCCCTTGGCGGCGGCGCTGGAGCGCGTCGGCGACCGCTGGAGCCTGCTGCTGGTCGAAAGCCTGCTCGACGGTCCGCGGCGGTTCAACGAGTTGAGCGAG
>VBFZ01000190.1:7009-7589 GCA_005880805.1 Chloroflexota bacterium
GCTCTGCGCCTTACTCGCGACGACCGCTGCGCGTCGAGTACGCGCTCACCGGGGATGGCCGCGATCTCGCGAGCGCCCTCCGGCTGCTCGCTGACTGGGGTGCCCGTCGGTCGTCCGGAGGCGTCGCGGAAGCGTATGAGCCGATGCGCCACGCCACCTGCGGGACTCCGCTCGAGGCGCGCTGGTACTGCCCGACCTGCGCGCTCGCCGTCTCGGACCAGGAAGCCGCCGACACCCGCGTCGTCTGACCGGGCGCGGCGCGCTGCCCGCCGAGGGTGCCCGTAACCAGCGGGAAATACGTCGGCTGGGGGAGGGCGAACCCCCCATCGCCGGCTAGGCTCGAAAAGCACCGTTTTCGGTGCCCTGCCGAGGAGGCCGGGAAACCGTCACCGTCCGAGAGGTCGATCGCGAGGGCACGGCGATCGGCCTCTTGATTCCTGGCAGGTCCCGCGCGGTGGTCCCGCGCGGCAGTCCGACGCACTGGGCACCGGTCGGCGCGACTACGATCCGGCAGCCCCCGCCTCGGCGGTCTCGGGCGCGCGCATGGCAGGCGCCTTCCCGGGCGCGAGCCACGCGGCCG
>VBFZ01000190.1:7748-9137 GCA_005880805.1 Chloroflexota bacterium
CAACGCCAAGGCCGATCGACAGCAGGCCGGGAACGGACGCGAGGACGTTCGACTGGGCGTCGACCAGCAGGAGCAGCAAGGCAATCCCGAGGAGGGTCAACGCGAACCCGGCCTTGATGAGCGTGGCCTGAGAACGTCGGCGCGCCATCCGCTCCGCGGCTCCCGAGGACACCAGGATCCCGATGGTCGCAGGGGTCAGGATCAGGCCGGTCTCGATCGCGTTGTAGCCCCGCACCGTCTGCAGGTACACCGAGAACACGAACGAGAAGCCGAGCAGGACCAGCCACTGGATCCCCTGGGTGAGCAGGCCGATGTTGGCGACGCGACTTCGGAACATCCGCGCATGGAGCAACGGGTCGCCGCCCGCGCGCTCCGTCCGCCGGATGTGCCAGAAGAAGGTCGCCAGCAACAGGACCCCGATGAGCTCGAAGAGCCACAGGGGCGAGATCCCTCCCTCCGGGATCACGGTGACCCCACCCACGACGAACGCCTGCTGGGCGGTGAACCAGCCATACGTGCCCGTCTGGAGGATGCCCACGACGATGAAGAAGAGGCCGGCCGCCGAGAGCACGGCGCCGGTCAGGTCGAAGCTTGGCCGCGGCTCCTCGGGCCCGGAGTCCTCGAGGCGGCGTCCGAGGACCATGATCAGGGCGACCACGACGACCTGCAGCAGGAATGAACCTCGCCAGCTCGTGGTCGTGGTGATGAGCCCGCCGATCAACGGTCCGGCCGCGGCTCCGATCCCACCTGCGGCGCTGATCGATCCGAACGCGCGCGCCCGCGAGGCGAGGTCGGAGAAGTACACGGTCGCCAGGATGTAGACCGGTGGGATCAGCAGGGCGGTGCCGATCCCCTGCATGAGCGAGTAGCCAATGATCAGGATCCCCAGGCTGGGTGCCAGGCTCGCGACCACTGCGCCCGTGCCGTAGACGGCCAGGCCGATCCCGAAGCATCTCTTCCGGCCCCAGATGTCCGTCAGCTTGCTGCCCGGAATCATCAGCGCCGCCATGGTCAGCGTGAAGACCGTGATGGCCGTCTGCACGCCGCCCACGGTGGTTCCCAGCTCCTTGGCAATGTCGCTGATGGCGACGTTCAGGCTCGATGCGGCGTAACTGCAGATGAATTGCGCCAGCACGAGCGGACGGATCATGGCGCGCGGACTGATCGCGGAGGCCTGAGGCATCGCCGCTGTTGTAGCCATCCGCTACCTCTCGAAGCCCATCACGTGCTCAGTGGACGACGATGACCTTCAGGCCCACCAGAACGAGGCCGAGCGCGCCGTCGATCGCCGCGGCGAGCAGCGCGACGCCCCATCCGCGATCCAGTGCACGACCTACCGCGAGGCCCCACAGGAAGAGCTGGACGATGCTGACCGCCAGCGCGAGCGAG
>VBFZ01000191.1 GCA_005880805.1 Chloroflexota bacterium
TGCGGCTCTCCGTCCGGTCCCGGCCAACGACGGTCCGCTTCTCCCGGGACGTCCGGCGGCCGTCCATCGCGTAGCGGTCGGCGACCATGATGTCGAACGCGTGGACCGACGCTTCCTGGTTGGAGTAGCGCCCGGCCACGAACGAGCGCGACGCGGTCCCGCGCTGCTGCAACTCGCAGACGTGGTAGTCCTGCCGGTTGGTCAGGTCCCAGAACTCGATCGCATCGCTGACGTCGAACCCGGGCTGCGCCAGGCTGTCGCCCGCGACGTGCAGGTCGCACACGACCCTCGTCCGATCGGGCGCGATCGGCCACGCCTGGTGCGTGAGGACGTAGTCGGGGTGGACGCTGACGATCAGGTTGGGCCACAGGATGTAGTAGTAGATCCTGCGTTCGTCGACCTCGTCGGCACCCGCCAGCGCGGGCCGTCCGTGTCGCGAGCCGTCCATCGACATCGTCTCGCAGCCGGTGGCCAGCGGCATCCAGCCCCCCTTCCAGGGACCCGTCGGGAAGAAATCCTCACCCTGGTCGTAGGGCGTCCACTTGTTGAGGAGGGGATGGATGCTCGGGCAGTGGTAGCACTCGGAGTAGTTCTCGGCGACGATCTTCCAGTTGGCGCCGACGTCATATTCGCGACGTGCGGCCCGGCGCAGCCCCGCGAAGTCGCGCCGGTACTCGCGAGCGTGGTGCTCGTACCAGTCGCCCATCGCCTCGCGTAGCCCGGCGGCAGCAGGGTCGAGGTTCACGAACACGAACCCGTCCCACGTCTCGAATCGAATGGACGTCAGGCCAAAACTGCCCAGGCTGAAGTCCTCGATGCCCTCCATGTGCCTGGCGCGGACGAGATTGCCCTCCAGGTCGTAGATCCAGGCGTGGTACGGACACTGCAGCCGGACGGCCGTGCCGCAGTCGCCTTCCACGATCGCGGTGCCGCGGTGCCGGCAGACGTTGTAGAAAGCGCGCAGCCCTGAGTCCGGACCCCGCACGACCAGCACCGGCTCGCCGACCAGCTCGAGCGTGAAGAAACTGCCGGGTTCCGGTGCGTCCTCCTCGCGGCCGACGCAGACCCAGTCGCGGAAGAACCATTGCTCGCGCTCGAACGCGAAGACCTCCTGATCGTGGTAGGTCCGAGCGGGCAACAGGCTGGCGCCGCGGAACGGGCGGCGGACGCCGGCGAGCTCTTCGCGGGTCAGCGGCGATCGAATTGCGCTCGACATCGCCTGACTGTACAGCGCGCGCCGTACACTCCGGTCCATGTCCACGAGCCCCTCCTTCGTGCCGGACTTCCACGACCGAATCGGCGACGGCCGCTTCGCACTCGGGTCCTGGCTGACGTTCACCGAGCCCGCCTCCGCCGAGGTCATGGCAGGCACCGGGTTCGACTTCTTCATCGTCGACGGGGAGCACGCGCCGGTGGGGAGCGCCGAGCTGCTTTCGGTGCTGATCGCGACACGGGCATCCGGTATCCCGCTGCTCGCGCGCGTTGGCGCCAACGAGCCGATCCGCATCATGAACGCGCTCGATCTCGGCGCTTCGGGCGTCGTGATCCCGCAGATCCGCACGGCGGATGACGTGAAGCGCGCGGTGGACTGGTGCCGCTACCCGCCCGACGGGCTGCGCGGGATCGCGCCACGCCGGGCGTCGGAGTACGGCCGCCACACGGGCGAGTACGTCGCCGGGGCAAACAAGCTGGTGACCTGCTGCATCCAGGTCGAAACGACCGACGCGCTGCGAGATCTCGAGCAGCTGCTCGCCGTGCCCGGTGTCGACTGTGTCCTGATCGGGCCGAACGACCTGGCCGCCTCGCTCGGTCATCGCGGCGACCTGGCGCACCCGGAAGTCGAGGCGGCGATCATGCGCACCCTCGAGGTCGGCCGGCAGGCGGGCGTGCCCATCGGCGTCTGGACCGGCTCCCCGGATCAGGCTCGGACGAGGCGTGAACAGGGCTTCGCGTTCGGCACGCTGGGTACGGACTACGGGTTCATGGCCGCGGCAGCCGAGGCTGCGGTGGCCGGGGTGCGCGGCACGGATTGACCGAGGGCTGGCCGCCCATCCCGACGGCCATCGAAACGGCGCGCCTGGTCCTGCGGCCCGTCCTTCGTGAGGAGGCGGAGGCGCTGCTCGCGGGCGGTCAGCCGGCCGGCCTGTCGTTCGGGGAGGGCTTCCCCTCAGAGGGCACGCTCGAGTCGATGGATCTGTTCGTCGGTCCTCGACGCGCCGAGCTGCCCGGCTTCACGCCTTTCCACATGCTCCGCCGGGCCGACGGGGTCGCGATTGGCAGCATCGGCTTCACGCCCGTCGCGGAGACGCGCTCGGTCACCGCCGGCTACGGCATCAGTCCGGCCTTCGAAGGCCAGGGCTCCACGACCGAGGCGCTCCGGGGACTCGTCGCATGGCTCTTCCAGGCGGGAGCGACCCTCGTCCGTGCCGACACGTACGTCGACCACGTCGCCAGCCGTCGGGTGATGGAGAAGGCCGGCATGGAGCTCATCGAGGAGGTCGACGGGGTGGAAGGGGAGCGCCCGGTTCATTACGTCGTCTATGCGATCGCGAAGTCACTGGCCGAACCTGAGTCGTAGCGAAGGCTAGAGGAGCAGCTCGAGCTCGATCTCATCCCGGATCGGAATGCCGTTCTCGCCGATCAACCCGATCTCAGGCTTCAGCGTGCGGCGCGCCTCCGTGACTGCATCGCGAAGGAGGGCGCTCAGAGCAAACCCGAGGCGCTGGTAGAAGCCGAGGGCGTGGAGATTGTCGTTCGTGGTGATGAGCCACAGCCGCCGACAGCCAGCGGCGCGTGCCGTGTCGGCGATCGCGGCGAGCACGGCCGAGGCCCCGCCGTGGCCCGGCCTCGGGCTGTCGAGCATGACCACCTCGCACGAGTCCCCCTCGACCCGGTAGTGGCCGTAGCTGATCCATCCCTCGCTGCGTTCCGCCACGAATCCAGGGAGGTCGGGGATCTCCCAGACCCGGCCGCGGGACACCATTCGGGTGGAACCCCAGCGTTCGAGCATGAGCGCGTGCAGTGCATCGTCGTCGGCCGCGGTCAGGGGCCGAACGGCGAGCCGTTCTCGCTCCCCCGCGTCCCCGGCGAACGCCTCGGTCAATCCAGCGTCACACGCTGGTGCCACTGCGGAATGGCCGTGTCGAAGCCAAGGGCCCGAACCTTCGGCTCGAACGCCGCCTGGGCTTCCGGGTCGCCGTGGACGATGAACACCGTCCGCGGCCAACCCGCATCGCCGCGCTGCTTGCCGTTCGCGAAGGCCCGCAGCCAATCGAGCAGCTCGGACTCGTCGGCGTGCGCCGAGAAGCCGCTGATCGATCGGATCTTGCAGCGCACGTCGCGCACCTGTCCGTCGATCTTCACTTGCTTCGCGCCGGCCTGGAGATGTGCCCCGAGCGTTCCCTCGCCCTGGTAGCCGACGAACAACAGCGTCGCGTCGGGATCGTCGATCAGTTCCCGGAGATGGCCGACCACCCGTCCCCCGGTGAGCATTCCGTTCGACGCCACGATCATGTACGGCCTGGCGGCCTGCGCGATGGCCTCTGACTCCTTCACGTCCTGGGTGATGACCTGCCGCGGGTAGTCGAGCGGCGTGTCGCCTTGCTGGAGCAACGCCTGCGTCTCCGGGTCGAAGTACTCGGCGTGATGCCGGTAGACGTCGGTGGCTTTCGACGCCATGGGCGAGTCGAGGTAGAGCGGCAGCTCCGGAATCGCGCCCTGTTCGAGCAGGCGGTCGAGCTGCCAGACCACCTCCTGTGTCCGCCCGATCGCGAACGAGGGCACGAGCAGCACCCCGTTGCTCTCGCCCACGAGCTTCACCGTCTCGGCCAGGAGGCGGACGGCCTCGTCCTGGGGCTCGTGCTCGCGGCCGCCGTAGGTCGACTCGACCAGGACGTAGTCCGCGTCGGTCATGTCGCCGGAGAAGACGATCACCCGCTCCGGGCCGGCTTCGGCGTCCGCGGCTCGCATCCGAATGATCGCCGAGCCCAGGATGTGCCCCGCGTCCATGAACGTCGCGTGGATGCCCGGGGCGATCTCGAGTTCCTGGCCGTAGTCGATCCCCCGGAATTGAGCGAGGGCGGTCTCCGCGTCGTGGGCGTCGTAGAGCGGCTCGTCCAGCTCCACGTCGAGGTGTGGCGGCTGCGCGTTGAGCGCCGCCTCCGGATCGGGCAACCCAATCACGTTGTCGTGGTTGCCCAGCCCGCCGTTGCCCTGCGGTACTGCCAGGTACGGCTCGACCGCGCTGGTCGCCTGCGAGCCTCCGTGCCCGGGGTCATCGGCGACATCGCCCGAGCCGGCCAGCTCCATGGCGGCCTCGAGCGCGAGCTGCTCGCGGTGCGCCTCCTCGGCGGCACGTTCCGGATGCCGTCGCTCGAGCCGCGCCGCGCGCTTGGCGAACTCCCGCTGCAGCTTGCCCGAGTCGAGCAGCACGAGGGTCGCCAGCTCGACGGTTCCCTTCGTCGCCCAGATCGGACCCTTGAACCCTTCCTTCACGACGTGCGGAATCAACCCGCAGTGATCGAGGTGCGCGTGTGTCAGCAGGATCGCGTCGATTTCCGCCGGGTCGTAGGCGAGCGGAATCCGGTTCCGGATCGCCTCGTTGGGGCTGCCCTGGAACATGCCGCAGTCGATGAGGATCCGCGCGCGATCGGTGGTGAGCAGGAACTGCGAGCCGGTGACAGTCGTGGCGGCGCCGAGGAACTGAATCTCCACGCGGGGGCGGCGGTCAGCCGACCGGGATCGCGATCAGCGCGTCGACGGCGACCGCCAGGAAGAGCAGGCTGAGGTAGCTGATCGAGTACTTGTAGAGGCGGATGGCCTGCGCAGTCGACGCCTCCGCCGAGGTGCCCTGGCGCCAGAGCACGTACGCCTGCCACAGGAAGACGGCGCCCAGCACGACTGCCGCCGCGAGGTAGATCGCGCCAAGGTGCGCGACTGCGAACAGGACGAGCGAGATCGCGACGAGCAGAACCGTGTAGAGGCCGATCTGGCGTGTCGTCTCCGCGATGCCGCGGACGACCGGCAGCATCGGGACCCCGGCGGCGGCGTAGTCGCGGCGGATTCTGAGCGACAGCGCCCAGAAGTGCGGCGGCGTCCAGTAGAAGACCAGGGCGAACAGGACGAGGGCCGGCACGCCGATGTCGCCGGTGACCGCCGCCCAGCCGATCACCGGTGGGAGCGCGCCCGCCGCTCCGCCGATGACGATGTTCTGCGGCGTGTTCCGTTTCAGCAGGGCCGTGTAGACCACGACGTAGAAGGCGATCGCCAGGAGAGCGAGGAACGCGGCGAGCAGGTTCACGAACGCGACGAGCACCCCAAAGGCGAGCACGCCGAGCGCGAGGCCGAACAGCATCGCGTTTTCTGGCTCGACCTCGTGAGCCGGCAGTGGTCGTCGGCGGGTGCGCGCCATCAGCTCATCGATGTCGCGGTCGAGGTAGCAGTTGATGGCGTTCGCGCTGCCTGCGGCGAGCGATCCGCCCAGCAGCGTCCACCAGACGAGGTCCAGCCGCGGGATGCCTCGCTGCGCGAGGACCATTGCCGGCACGGTCGTCACCAGTAGCAGCTCGATGATGCGCGGCTTGGTCAGCGCGACGTAGGCGCGGATCGTTTCCCCCGCAGTGGCCGGCTTTCGGTCCGCTGCTTCGTTCGCTCGGCGGGCGCGCGAGTCCCCGCCTGGCTCGGCGTCGCCATAAACCGCGATCGCCGTCGTCCGCGCCGTGTAGTAGCTCACCACGACGAGTCCGACGAGCGCACCCCAGATGAACGCGCCCAGCGCCAGGTGCAGCGTCTGCGTCCATGGTGCGAGTCGCGTCAGCACCTGCGCGCCGCCGACCGCAGCCTGGATCGGGAAGAGCACGCCCGCGAGGACCGCCAGGCGAACGATCGGCGGGTGGTCGCGCTGGGTCCGCCAGGCGACGACTGCGATGGCCACGACGATGAGGCCGACGATGACCGCCACCCAGCGGTGCAGGACGTGGGCCGTCACCATGTCGCCGGCGAGCGGCGGTGCGACCGAGCCGTTCATGAGCGGCCAGTCGGGGAACACCAGCGCCGCATTCAGGGCCGTGACATGCGAGCCGAAGAGGAGCAGCGCGAAGGTGGTTGCGGCGGCGAACGTGGCAAGCAGGGTGAAGCGCTGGCTGGACCCGCGTCCGCCGATGCGGGCCGGGAACCACGATCGCGCAAGGACGAACACGAGGAGCGCGACGAGCGCCATCGCCGTGGCGAGGTGCGCCGTGACGGACTCCCCCGTGTTGCCGAGCCGAACGGTCTCGCGTCCCAGCCAGGCCTGAAAGCCGACCAACCCGACCGCGGCGAGGCTCGGCCAGAGGATCGAGGGCCGATCGCGATGGTCCAGCAGCGCGAGGCCGGCCATTGCGAGGACGAGCAGCCCGACGATCACGGCCGTGGTCCTGTGGAGCCACTCGAACCAGACGTTTGGCCCGGCGTCCAAGCCCGGCAGGAACTGCCCCGGGAAG
>VBFZ01000181.1:0-3927 GCA_005880805.1 Chloroflexota bacterium
GAGCCCGTCGAGCTCCGGCATCTGGACGTCCATGAGCACCACGTCGTAGTCGTGATCCGAGACTGCCTCGATGGCCTGCGCGCCGTCGGTGGCGATGTCGGCGTCGTACGCCATCTGGCGCAGGAGGCGGAGCGCCAGCTTCTGGTTCACCGGGTTGTCCTCGGCGAGCAGGATGCGGAGGGGGTGGCGGTCGCCGAGCGGGCCGTCGGGTCCCGCGCCACCCGCAGCAGCCCCGGACAGCGCGGTTCCGGGCGGCATTGCCGGCGCGGCGACCGTGGCGCCGAGCACGACCGTGGCAAGGGTGTCATGCAGCGCCGACGGCTTGACCGGCTTCGCGAGCCAGGCCGCGACGTGCGATGCCTCCCGGTCGGCGAGGCCGACGGACGACAGGATCACCACCGGCATCCGCTTCTTTCGACGCAGCGCGGCCACCTCCGCCGCCAGCTGGAGACCGTCCATCTCGGGCATGAGCAGGTCGAACAGGGCGACATCGAAGCGCTGCTTGTCACGCAACCACTCGAGGGCCTCGCCGGGCGAGCCCGTTTCGCGGGGCACCATCCCCCAGCGCGCCGTCTGCGCGACGAGGATGCGCCTGTTCGTGGCGTTGTCGTCGACGATCAGAACGGTCCGGCCGCCGAGGTCGGCGGCAATGCGCTCGCGTCTCGGGGATACGACGGCATCAGCCGGAGCTTCCGGCATCCGGACGGTGAGGTGCATCGTGCTGCCCTCGCCGGGCACGCCCGCGCTCTCCGCGGTGAGCGAGCCGTCCATCAGCTCCGCGAGTCGTCGACTGATCGCGAGCCCGAGGCCCGTGCCGCCGTACCGGCGGGCGATCGATGCGTCGACCTGGCTGAACGATTGGAACAGCCGGTCCATCGCCGCGGCCGGGATGCCGATTCCCGTGTCGCGAACGTCGATCCGGATCCCCCAGCGACCCTTCTCGCGCGTATGGCTCGCGCCCCCGCCTGCGATCGTGCTACCCGCGACGGTCACCACGACCTCCCCGAGATCGGTGAACTTCACGGCATTGGAGAGCAGGTTCAGGACCACCTGCCGGAGGCGTCCGGCGTCACCGACCAGCACGGCAGGCAGGTCCTCGTCGATCGCGTAGACGAGCTCGAGCCCCTTCCTGGCCGCGGCCGGCGCGAGGATGTCCAGGGCGGCCTCGATGGCCTCGCGAAGGACGAAGGGCGACGATTCGAGATCGACGCGACCGGCCTCGATCTTCGAGAAGTCGAGGACGTCGTTGATGATCGTGAGCAGGGCGTCGCCCGAGGTGCGGACCGTGTCCGCGAACTCGCGCTGCTCCTCGTTGAGGCCGCTGTCGAGGAGCAGTCCGCTCATTCCGATGATGGCGTTCAACGGGGTCCGGATCTCGTGGCTCATCGCTGCCAGGAAGCTGCTCTTCGCCTCGTTCGCCTGCTCGGCGGCCTGGCGCGCGTCCTGGGCGTCGGCGAACAGCCGAGCGTTTTCGATCGCGACGACGGCCTGCTGGGAGAGGGCGACCAGGAAGCTCAGGTCTGCCGCCGAGTACGGACGTTGCTCCATCGTCCGCCAGACAGCCATGAGCCCGGTGACCTCTCCGCGCACGACCAGCGGAGTTGCGATCAGGCGATCCGGCTCGAACCCCGTGCCGGGAATGTGGATCGTCCGAGCGTCCTGCCCGGTGTCGTTGACGAACTCGGGCTTGGCGCCGAGGAGGATGCTGCCGAGGATGCCCTCACCCCGTTCGATGGGCGATGCCCGCACCTCTTCCGCGATCCCGCCGCTCGCCACGATCGCCTGGAACTTGCCTGAGTGACGGTCCGGAAGGTAGGCGGCGCTTGTGTCGGCCTTGAGCAGGGCGAGCGCCTCGCGGAAGATGCTCTCGAGGACCGTCGACAGGTCGAGAGTGGCCGAGATCTCCCGGCTGACGTCGACGAGCGCCGCGGTCTCGTCGCCGCGGCGGACGGTTTCCTGGTAGAGACGCGCATTGCTGATCGCCGACCCGACGGCGGCCGCGATCGTCGCCAGCAGTCGCTCGTCAGACTCGGTGAAGCGGCCTTCCACGGTCTTGCTCTGGACGCTGAGCACGCCGATCGCGCGGTTGCCGACGACGATCGGCACGCCGAGGTAGGAGCGAGCGCGGGATCCGACGCGACTGACCCCGACCGCCTCGAAGTCCGCCTCGCGGTTCAGCAGGAGCGACTCGCGGGTCTCGACGATCCGCCAGCTCAGGCCGGTCCCCCGCGGTAGCGGGTCGGTCGCCCCGCGCACGCCGTTCTCGACGTGGTACGTGAATTCGATCGCATCGGTGGCGTCGTTCAGCAGCGCGACGTATGCGATGTCGGCCTGGAACACGGACTGGATCTGGTCGCCGACGAGGTCGATGAGGGCGGCCGGATCGAGCTGCGCGGAGACGGCCTGGCTGATCTCGTTCACCGTTGCGAGCTCGGCGGCCCGCCGTCGGGTCTCCTCGACGAGCCGGGCGTTCTGCAGCGCGACGCTGAGGCTCGCGGCGAGGGTGCTGAGCAGGCCGAGCTCCTGTTCGCCGAACGCACTCTTTCGATCGAGGTTCTGCAGCGAGACGATGCCCTGAACCCGGTCGCCGAGGACGAGCGGCACGAACATGGCCGATTGGGGAGGCTCGCCGATGATGACCGGCGGATTGCCGTACTCGGCGGCCTGCGCCTGGAAGTCCTCGACGATGATCGGCTTGCCGGTCTCGTAGACGTGCCGCCGGAAGCCGACCAGCGGGATGGTGACCTCGGGGATGTAGACGCCCCGCTCGATCCCGTACGGGAAGCGGATGATCTCAGCTTCCGGGTCGTAGATGGCGATGTCGACGACCTGCGCGTCGAAGATGTCGCGGATCTTGTCGCCGACCAGCTCGTACATGCCGCCCATCTCGAGCTGCTGGGCCAGTCCCTGCTGGACGCTGTTGATGATCGCGAGCTCGGCAGCGCGCTGGTCGGTCTCGGCGAGCAGGCGCTTCGTCTCGTCGAACAGTCGAGCGTTCTCGAGTGCCACGCTGAGGCTCGAAGCGAGCGTCGTGAGGAGCCGAAGATCCGCCTCTGAGAAAGCGTTCTCCCGGTCGAGGTTCTGCAGGGAGATCCTCCCGCGGACCTCATTTCCAAGCATGAGTGGCGCAGCCAGAACGGACTGTGGCACCTCACCCTGGATGACCACGAGCGGTTCTTCGTGTTCCGCCATCCAACCCGGCAGGTCTTTGTTGACGAGAACCGGCTGACGCGATTTGACGAGGATCCGACTGATGCCCTGGATTGGCGCCACCGAGTTCGGGAACCGGACCCCGCGCTCGATGGTGTACGGGTACGCCGCCATGTCGGTGGCCAGGTCGAAGGTCGCGATGTCGACCACCTGGGCATCGAAGATCTCACGAATCTTGTCGCCGACGAGGTCGTACATCGCCTGCATGTCGAGCCGCTCGGCCAGACCCCGCTGGACGCTATTGACGACGGCCAGCTCCGCGGCGCGCTCGTCGGCTTCGGTCAGGAGGCGCTTCGTCTGGTCGAACAGGCGGGCGTTCTCGAGCGCGACGCTCAGGCTGCCGGCCAGGGTCGTAAGTAGCCGAAGGTCGGACTCGGAGAAGGCGTTCTCGCGGTCGACGTTCTGCAGCGAGATCCGCCCGCGGACCTCAGCGCCAACGATTAGTGGTGCGACCAGAACGGCCTTAGCTGGGTCGCCCTGCTGAACCTGCGGCTCATACCCTCTCGCGGCTAGCCAGCCCTGCAGATCCTCGTTGACGAAAATCGGTTGTTTCGTGTCGATCAAGATGCGACTCAGCGGACCGATCCGACTGGGCTCATTCGGAAACCGCACGCCACGCTCGATCTGGTACGGGTAGCTCACGAGGTCGGCTGCGAGATCGAAGGTCGCAATGTCAAGGACCTGGGCGTCGAAAATCTCGCGGATCTTGTCTCCGAC
>VBFZ01000181.1:4027-7022 GCA_005880805.1 Chloroflexota bacterium
TCGATCGAGGTTCTGCAGTGAGATTGCTCCCCGAGCCTTGTCCCCGACGATGAGAGGTGCGAAGAGGACGGACTTCGCCTCCTCTCCGACGATGATGGACTCGACGCCGTGAGCAGCCCTCCATGGTTGAAGGTCGGCGTTGACGAGGAGCGGCTCCTTCGTACGGAGCACATACCCAGCCATGCCCGCCCCGAGCGGATACGGCTCGTCGGGGAGCCGTTCGCCGCGCTCCAGCGTGTAGGGGCTCCGGATGAGCCCGGCTGTGTCATCGACCGTGAAGATTGAGAAAACCTGCGCGTCGAAGATCTCCGCGATCTTGTCGCCAACGAGGTCGTACATCGCCTGGATGTCAAGCTGCTCGGCGAGCCCGCGCTGGACGCTGTTGACGACTGCCAGCTCCGCCGCGCGCTCGTCCGTCTCGGCCAGAAGTCGCTTCGTCTCGTCGAACAGCCGCGCGTTGTCGAGCGCGACGCTCAGGCTACCGGCAAGGGTGGTCAGAAGGCGCATGTCCGAATCCGAGAAGGCGTGCTCGCGGTCGATGTTCTGGAGTGAGATCACGCCAAGAACGTTGTCGGCGGCGATCAGCGGAACCCACAGTCCCGACTTCGGAAACTCGCCCTGCGCGGCCTGGAATTGACCCAGGGCGGCTCCGACCTCGAGCATCCGCTCGTTGATCAGCAGCGGTGCCCGCGTTTCGAGGACTCGGCGGCGCGGCCCGATGAGTGGCATCGAGATATTTGCCAACCGAACGCCGCGTTCGATGACATACGTGAAGCGGACAAGGTCAGCAGGGATGTCGTAGACGGCGATGTCCACGGCCTGCGCATGACGAGGTCGTACATCGACTGCATGTCGAGCTTGGCGGCAAGGCCCTGCTGGACGCTGTTGACGACTGCCAACTCAGCTGCCCGCTCATCAGTCTCGGTCAGGAGCCGTTTCGTCTCGTCGAACAGTCGCGCGTTCTCGAGAGCGACGCCCATGCTCGTCGCCAGGGTCGAGAGCAGCCGCTCGTCGGACTCGCCGTAGGCGTTGCGCTCCAGCCGCTCGAGAGCGACAACACCGATGACCCGGTCGGCACTGAGGATCGGCACGCCGAGGAAGGATTCCGTCTCGGAACCGCCGACTTGCAAAGCTCCGAGCGCATTCGCTTCGTCGTCGGAACCGATCCGGACTGGCTTTCGGGTCTGGATGATGCGTGACGTCAGGCCCGGTCCGAGGTCGATATCCGGCCGCGTCATGCGCTCACCGGCGTCGACCGAGTACGCGAACCGGATCCGATTCGTCGCCTCCTCGTAGAGCGCGATGAACAACGACTGTGGTTCGAAGATGGATCGAACGCGCTCGCCGACGAGGTCGATGATGGCCTGGAAGTCGAGCTGTTCGGCCAAGGCCAGCCCGATTTCGTTGACCACGGCAAGTTCCGCCGCTCGCGAGTCGGCCTCGACCAGGAGGCGCTTGGTTTCGTCGAACAGACGGACGTTCTCGAGCGCGACGCTCAGGCTGCTCGCAATCGTGCCGAGCAACCGGACGTCGGCCTCGCTGAAGGCATCCTCGTGCTCGAGGTTCTCGATGAGCAGGATGCCGGTGACCTCGCCGCCGGCGACGATCGGCATGAACAGCGCCGACTTTGCCAGCTCGCCTGCGATGACGGCCGGTTGGCCCGCCGCTGCCGCACGCGCCGGCAGGTCACGGTTGATCAGAACGGGAGACTTCGTGTCAACGAGCTGACGCCGGAACCCAATCAGTGGTATCGGGTCCGCCGGCAGGCGTTCGCCACGCTCAACGGTGTACTGGAACGTGACGATGCCGGTGGTCTTGTCGTAGCTCTCGATGTCGACGCCATCGACGTCGAAGATCTCGGTGATCTTGTCGCCGACGAGGTCGTACATCGCCTGGCGATCGAGGCGCTCGGCGAGGCCTTGCTGGACGCTGTTGATGATCGCCAGCTCGGCGGCGCGTTCGTCAGTCTCGGCCAGCAGCCGCTTCGTTTCGTCGAAGAGCCGGGCGTTCTCGAGCGCGACCCCCATGCTCGACGCGAGGGTCGTCAGGAGGCGCTCGTGGGATTCACTGAACGCGTTCTCTCGGTCGTGATCCTGCAGGGAGATCACGCCGATAACCGCATCACCGGCGAGAACGGGGATGCCAATCCACGAGGTCCCATACCCCGTTGTGCCAAATGGAACCGCGCCCCGGGCAATGATCTCGTCGGTAGCGCCAAGTCGGAGCGGCTTGCGGCTCCTGATGACAACGGAAGTGAGGCCTTCGCCGAGATCGAGAGTTCGCGCGTCGATGCGCGCCCCCGCCTCGATGAAGAAGGGGTACCTGATCTTGTTTGATTGTGGGTCGAAAAGCGATACGAACAGGTCGCCCGCGTCAAAGATCGATGCGAGCCGCTCGCCGACCAGGACCGCGATCGCATCGTAGTCGAGCTGCTGTGCCAGGCCCTGTTGGACGCTGTTGATGATCGCCAGCTCCGCCGCGCGTTCGTCCGTTTCGGCCAGCAGCCGCTTGGTCTCGTCGAACAGCCGCGCGTTCTCGAGCGCCACGCCCATGCTCGAGGCCAGCGTGGAGACCAGGCGCTCGTCGGCGTCGCTGTACGCCGCGGGCTCTGGATGAGCGAGCATGATCGCCCCGATGACGTCATTCCCGGACGGAATCGGCACACCGAGCCACGACTCGGTCATGCCAACCCCCTCGGGAAATATCGCCCCCAACTTCATGGCCGCCTCGAGCGTGTCCAGCCGCAGCGGCCTCTTCGACCGGATGACGATCGAGGTCAGGCCCTCGCCCAACTCGATGGCGTCCGATTGGAATCGTTCGCCATTCTCGATCCAGAACGGGAAGTTGATCGCCTTCGTCTTCGCGTCAAACGTCGCGACGAACATGTCCCGCGCCTGGTCGGCGAACATCGTCCGCAGCCGTTCGCCGACCAGCTCGATGATCGCGTCGAAGTCCAACTGCTTCGCAAGCGCCTGACCGATCTCGTTGATGATCG
>VBFZ01000182.1 GCA_005880805.1 Chloroflexota bacterium
GTGCGTGCGGCGGGTACGTGGCTCGACAAAGCCGGCACGCTCGGCCCGGCGCTCCACACCGTGGAGGCAAGCAACGCGGACGAACTGGTGGCGAATGCGGTCGCGCAACTCGACGACGGCGCCGACCTGCTGAAGCTCTACCTCGACGGACCTGAGCGCAGCGTCTCTCCGTGGACGTCGAGCGAAGTCGCGCGGGTGGTCGAGATCGCCCACGCTCGCGGCACTCGAGTCACGGCCCATGCAAGCGATCTGGCCGGGGCGACGGCCGGGGTGAACGGTGGCGTCGACAGCATCGAGCACGGCGACGAGCTCGATGCGAACCTGTGTGCGGAGATGGCCCGGCGCGGGACGTTCCTGGTCTCGACGCTCGGCGTTTTCCACTCATGGCTGACGTTCGGGAAGACGACCACGATCGAACGCTTCGCAAGTGACGAAGGGCGCCACAAGATCGAGGCCCGGCTCGAGCGGGCCGAGGAGAGCACGCGACTTGCTCGCGCGGCGGGGGTCGCGATCGCTTGCGGAACGGACTTCGGCGGCGGCTCGCTACGCGCGAACCAGCTGGCGTGGGAGGTCGAGGCCCTCGTGTGGTCAGGACTTGAACCCTGGGAGGCACTTGCGGCTGCAACCTGGCGCGGCGGCGACCTGCTGGGCGAGGCCGAAGCTGGCGTGATCCTGCAGGGCGGTCCCGCTGACTTCTTCCTCGTCCACGGCGATCCACTGAGCGATCCGGCCGCTCTATGGCGAGTCTGGCACGTGGCCTGGATCGACTAGTTTCGAGATGGGCAGACGAGATGCTGTCTCCCGTCCGACCCGTCCGTCAGCTGGTCTGGACGTAGATATTGTCGCCGCCACCCGGGTGATTGAAGTTCACGATGCCGGGCACGAGCACGGTCACGCCTTCGGTGAATGCGTGCTCAATGCTGGCTGGCGCTTTCGGGCCGACGACGCAGAAGACCGTGATCGTCCCGGACAGCTCTCCGATCGGGGTGCTGAAGGTGGCCGCGAACTTGACCTCCCCACCGCACAGATCCGGCGGGATCGGCTGGCCGAAGACCTCGCCGCAGCCGTAGGACTGGTAGCTGATCAACTGGGTCGCAGTCCACGTGCCTTGCGCGAAAAGGCTGCCGTCGGGCAGGAAGTGCTGGAACTCGCCGCGCGCGTCGATCGACTTGGGATTGACGGCGAACGAGCCGCACACACCCTCGCCCGATTCGCAAGTGATGTGGATGGTGTCGCCACTGGGGGCGGTGCCGATATTCGCTTCCTCGGCTACCAGCAGATACGAGTGGTTTGCGCTGTCCGCGAGCACAGCGCCTGGCGTCATTGCGAGCAGTCCCGTGACGGCCATCGCCAGGCCGATTCTTCGCAATCGCGTCATCCCAGCACCCTCCTGCACTCCCCGGAGGCGGGTCGGTCCCACCAGTGGCTCGGCGCGGACGAGGTGGCCGTGCGTGTCCGCGCGTCGAAGCCTCCCGCGCGATCAGACCATTGAGCCACGTTGCGCGGGAGTTGTCCACGCGGCTCCAGGTATCGCGAGCACGACGCCCGGCTTACTCACGTTCTTGGTGGCTCGATGGTCAAATCGCGGAGTGCGTCTTCGACCCAGCGTCGTTCCGGCAGGCCGCGCAGGCCGCTGCTCGTACGGTAGAGACGGCATCGCGGCGTGTAGTCGCCCGAATCGACGTACGCCGGGTCGACGTCGCGGCCATCGACGCGAACCGTCGGTGAGCCAGGGAAGCGGAGGCTGGCAGCGGTCGCCGGATCCGTCGCGTCGACGTCACGGATCGCGGTCCCCGGAGCAAGCTCCGCGACGACCTGCCTGACCATTGCCCGCGCGGCAGGGTGGTTCGGGCAGCCCGTGAACCAAAGCAACTCAACCGTCTGGCTCATGACCGAGTCTCGGTCGTCGTGGCGCTTCCGGCCGAGCCTAACGCCCCTCCCAGTATTCCCGGGCTTTCTCCCACGCCTTTCGGGCAGCAAGCCGCCCGGTCGCCCGGGCGTCCAGGTCGCCCTGCTCGAAGTGAATCCCCCCGTAGCGCCGTGATAGACCGGCCTGGTCCGCTGCATCTGAGAAGGTCGCCCAGGGCAGGGTGACGTCAGCCGAGGGCACCGTTCCCGGTTCGACTTTGGAACTACCTGTCTGAAGCGTCACCGATCCCCCAAATCTGTCACTGCCGGTAAAGAGTCTCAGGATCTCCGCTCCCGCGGCACTGAAGTTGCTGTGGCCCGAGGAGTACTCGGGAAACGGCGGCGTTGGAAAGCTGGTTGGCTGATAGGGGAACCAGGACGCTCCATCCATCAATTTCGTCCCTTGATACGGACCCGCCCATGCCTGCACGGGTTGGCCGCCGAAGAGGGCTCGAATCGCGGTGATCGGACGGACCGAGTTGAACTCGCGCTTGTTGTCCCAGGCGCAGCAGCCCGCGTCGGAGATCGCATTGGTGAGGGCAAAGAACAGCTTGACGTCCCGTTCCAGGCCATGCGACCTGTCCCCGTGATGGTCGCGGCGGGCAATGAGTTGGGCGAAGAGATTCCAGTGCCCAGGCGGCAGCTCGGAGCGCGGTCCGTCTGCCCAGTACTCGACGATGACCTTCTGCTCGTCCGTCAGGTGAGCGCTCAGCCCAAGCAGGTCTCGGGCTTGCTCGACGAATTGGGTCGATCCGTATCGGGCTGGACCATTGGACGACCGCAAGGATCCCGGGGTGATCGCGAATGTCGCGACGCGCTGCCATTGCGCGCCGACAAAGCTCGGTGTAACGACATTTCCGGACCCGTCCACGTAGCGCAGGGGTTGCCACGCGTTGTTGTCGTGGACGCTCGCGGGATCAAACGGCGCCCGGAGATCCATGGGATCGTTCGAGGGCACATACCCGGTGTAGTCGGAGTAGGCAATGCCAGGCGTGCCTCCAGGCTCGTCACCGAGCTGGTTCGCCCCATCGCCGTGTCGAAAGTCGAGCACCGCTTGGGCGGCAGCGTTGCCGATTGCGGCAGGAGCCGTCAGACCTGTCGAGAGGTCTCCGATGTCGTAGCCGAGTTCCCGCATCAGGGGATTGAAAACGGTGGAGGCGCTCCCCGGGAACAAGTCGATCGCAGCACGATAGGCAGCGAAACTGATCGCCTGCCTTCGGTTTGCGAGGTTACGGTCGGCAGGCCGTTGGCGTAACGCCCCGCCGAGGCGGGTCCCGACGGCGGACGGGTCGTACGCAGCCCACGCGTCGTAGATACACGTATGGGCGACCGCGAGGGCGCGTGCGACCATCGGCGGCCCCAACCTCGAGGCGCGCACCGCCTCCAGGAACGCGTCGTTCCACTGAATGACGACGCTGTCACGACCGCTCGCTTTCCAGACCGAACGCATCGCGGCGGCGGCCGCCGGCGATCCGGCCAAAAGGAGGAGTGCGCCACCCGCGCCGGCAGCGGCGAGGAATTGCCTGCGAGTGACCACGTCGGCGCCAGCAGGAGCAACAAGGCCGCCCATGCGGCTTGCCGACCGTTGAGGCTCCGGGTTCATGGAGCCTGGCCTTCAGGTCGTGGAAGTTGTTGTGACAGGAGGGGGGCGGAGACCGCCTCCCTCCTCGTCATTCTTCGGCGACTAGTGGACGTGGAAGATCGTGCGATTCGCATCCACTCCGCCAACGGGATCGTGGACCGCGTAATACGTCTTGTAGCCCTTGGTCGTGGCAATGCCTTCGAAGATTCCGGGTGGTGCGCCAGGTCCGTGGCAACCGACGGTGAGGACCCCCGACTGTCCGTCCGAGAATTGGACCCTCAGGACGGCAGTGCCGTTGGCTCGCTCATTCGTATCCCCAATCATGTCGTCCAAGACCGGGGTCGCGCTCTGGAAGTTGGCGAAAACGAAGCTCACCAATTCGGTGACCCGATACGTGCCGCTTCCACTGGAGGTCTGCCAGGTACCACCTCCGGTCACAGACCCGGTGAGTGTGATCGTGTCGCCATCCGGGGCGCTGGCAGAGGCCATGCCACCCGCCGTGACAGGCCCCGGGGGTGCTCCACCGACCAGGTGGATGATGTCCCAGCGGACGTGCTTTGCCCCGCCCGCCGACACAGACATCGGCAAGAGGGCCGCCACCACCAGAACGGGGACTCCTAGCCAAAGAAGCCTTTTCGTCTGCATCTCTCTCTCCTATGCGTCTCCAGGACTTGCCGGACCGTCGGCCGCCGGAGGAGCCTCCTGATCAGGGCCAGATCGTTATGTGGCCCGTCTTCATCGATGCGGGTCCGAAGGCTCCAACGCCTGAGACCTCGAGGAGATGCCAGGCGACGCCCGCACCCCCGGCTGCCTGGGTCGAGACGAATGGGACACCGGTCAATGTCATCGCAAGCGGACCGTCGGACGTGTGTCCGATGACGTGAATGGTCGCGGTGCCACTGAACGTCGCGATGCCCGCGGTGATACTGAGCGATCCCGGTGTGACGCGACCCTGGACGTGCATCTGTTGGACGCTCTGCCACGGGCCAAATGGGAAGCCGCCCGACCGACCAGCCATGACGCAGAGGAATGAACCGCCCGAGCTCGACGCGGTAAACCCGAGTTGAGACGTGGTTCCGAGCGGTCCGTCGACAACACCGCCACCCCGCACGGCTGGTCCGGACGAAGCGGCAGCAGGCGCTGGAAGCGCGACCAGCGCCACGGCCAGGAGCACAGGCGCGAGCCTTCGTAGAACAGGTGCATCTGCCATGCGTCCTCCTTTTTTGGACCAGGAGGCGTGGCGGAGGCCTCATGCCCGGTGACTTCGCCGAATCCCCGCGGCAAGCGCCGGACACTCAGTCCTGGGGGCGCGTCACGTCTCGATGCCGCTGACACCGGAATCCTCCCGCAGCTGGTGCATTCGGTCAACAGACTTTGTGGCGCTCTGGTGCCTGCAGGCAACACCTTGCCGCACGCTGTTACCGCATGATGGGTCGGTCGACCGTCTCCCCAACCCAATCGAGCGCGAGCAGGCCAGCGCCGACGACTCCCGCAGCCGCCCCGAGTCGGGACGAGACGACCACCGGGTCCATCACGGGAAGTGCCGATTCCCGGGTCCCCGCTCCGATTGCTGCAAGGAATCGCTCACCCAACGCGATCGCGGCGCCTCCTCCGAGAACGACGACGTCCGGGTCGAGCGTATTGACCAGGGCGCCGAGCACCCGGCCGAGTCGACGACCTGCCGTCCGTGTAACGCGCGATGCGCACTCACGGATCTGCCGGTCCTGCGCACCAAACGCTCGCACAACGTCTTCCAGGGTTGATGGTGCCGACCCGGATGCACCGGGGTCTGGCCCTCGGCGCAGGCAGGCATCGAAAGCCCGCGCGACTGCCGGGCCGCTGGCTTCGGCTTCGATGCAGCCCTGTTGGCCGCACGAGCATTTCGGGCCGCCCTGCCGCCATGGGATGTGGCCGATCGCGCCGGCGAACCCGTGCGCGCCGCCCAGAAGACGGCCGTCGATCGTGATGCCGCCACCGATTCCCGTGCCGACGGCGACGGTCAGGCAGACACGACAACCGCGCCCCCCGCCCAGGCGTCCCTCTGCGACGCCCATCGCCTGGACGTCGTTGACAGCCGCACCTGGCAGCCCAAGCTCGCGCTCGAACGCCGCCTGAAGTTCGAGCCCGACCCAGCCTGGAAGCAAGTCCGTGGCTGCGACCACGCGTCCACTGGCTGAGTCGATCCAGCCTGCCGCGGCGATGCCGACGGCCGCCGCCTGCGCGCCGGCCGGGGCCCTGTCACGCACAGAGCGCGCAAGGTCGATGGCCCGCTTCAGGAC
>VBFZ01000021.1:0-15697 GCA_005880805.1 Chloroflexota bacterium
AGCTCGCCGCCGCCCGACTTCAGGAGATCCGACCTCGCGGCCTTCACTGCATCCGCCTGAGTCTTGAAGTTGCGGCTTTCCCCGCTGACCTGCCAGCCGCCCTCTGACTTCGGGCCGACGGACTTCGTATTTCTCGCCATGCGTGCACCTCCGCAGGATTGGACTTTGCGCCAGTCTGGCCCCTTTGTGCCTCACGGACGGTCGCGATCCATACCGCTCGCCATTGCGATCGGCTTGACATCCTTAGGCGGCTGCCGAAGCGATGAAGGCGCCATCAGATCAAGGACGACCAGCTGGCGAGGTCGCAATTAGCCCGACTGGATTCGCGAGCGCACCATCAGCTCGTAGGCATAGCGCAGCCCGGCGATATCGGCCTCGAGCCGCGTGCGCTCCGGAGAATCAGCGGGCAGGCCCTCGAGCTGGTGCTCGGCCTCCCGGATGCCGCGCAGCATGAGCGCGAGGAGAGCCACGCTGGACGAGGGTGGCGGCGGGTCGCCCGCCAGCTCGAACGTAACCACGAACGTGCCGTCGGGCTCGCGACTGTCCTCATATGCGATGCCAACCGGCGGGCCGCCCTTCGGATAGAACGTTGTCTTCCCGGAGGTCCGGATGGGCCCCGTTGTCGCGCGGACCAGCCACGCCTCCAGGACGACATCGCGGTACTCGGGCGGTGTGAAGGAGCTGACGTCGAACTGATCGAGCTCGTCACGACTGATGTTCATGAGCCCGAGCGCCTCGTCGTTCGCGTCCAGGTATCGACCGTCAGGCGATAGGTGAACCCGGGCGCGCTCCATCGCTCCACTTTGATTGTCTCAACGTTGACCGTCCATGCCATCAACGAAGCCGCAACGTGCCGCAGCGTCGCTGACATGTCCGTGCAAGGTCCGAAATCCGGGAGCCGATCGTCGATGGACCCAGCCAACAAGGACCGGTAGGCAACAGGACGAAAGGCTGGCGGCAGGTGAGCAACCCGTCGATAGACTCCGGGAATGGACGTCCTTGCCCAGAGCGCTCCCCTGGTCGTCGGCGGGGGCATCGTCGCCATCGGGCTCATCGCCGCGCTGGTGTTCCTCGGACGATCGCGGCGACCGGAGACCCGCACCATCCGCGTGATCGGCGTCGGTGGCGGAGGGAGCAACGCGGTCGACCACATGCTTCGGGCGAAGACGCCCGGTGTTGACTTCATCGTCTGCAACACCGATGCGCAGGCGCTGCGCGAATCGGCGGCGCCCCAGCGGCTTCGGATCGGGGATGGCGTGACCCACGGGCTGGGCACCGGCGGCGACCCTCAAGTCGGACAGCGAGCGGCCGAGGAGGACGCGGAACGAATCGCCCGGGTCCTCGAAGGTTCCGATCTCGTGTTTGTCACGGCAGGCCTCGGTGGCGGAACAGGCTCCGGCGCCGGCCCCGTGGTTGCCCGGATCGCACGCAAAGCAGGAGCGCTCACGGTCGGCGTCGTGACGAAACCGTTCGCGTTCGAGGGGAGCGGACGCACGAAGATCGCCGACAACGCGGCAGGCGAACTCCGGGCGAACGTCGACGCCCTCATCACGATCCCGAACGATCGGGTGGGCGAGGTGGTCCACGCCGACCAGCCACTCGTCGACGCGTTTGCCGCCGTGGACGAGGTCCTCCGCGCAAGCGTTCAGGGCCTGATCGACGTCGTCGGGTCACCGGGACTGATCAACCTCGACTTTGCCGACGTGCGGGCGGTCATGCAGGACGGAGGTCCGGCACTGATCGGCATCGGCCGCGCGAGCGGAGAGAACCGCGGTGTCGACGCGGCGCGGCAGGCGATGGCATCGCCGCTGCTCGAGGCGAGCTTCCGTGGAGCGCGCTCGATCCTCTTCAACGTTGCGGCCTCGACGAGCGTGGGCTTCGGCGAGGTCACTCGGGCGGCCGCGGCGATCCGCGAGGCCGCGGACCCTGAGGCGAACGTCATTTTCGGGACGAGTTTCAACGATGAGCTGGGCGACGAGGTGGTCGTTACGCTCATCGCCGCCGGGCACGATCGGACCGCGGCGCCCGCACGGGAGCGGGCGGAGATCACAACGAACAACTTGCCACTTCCGGCTCCGGCGGACGATTCCACCGCGACTGCCGTCACCGAGCCTCGAATGCGACCGGACGCGAAGCAGACTCGCCGGCGAGGCCCCGACAAGCGGCGCCGGGAAGGCGGCCCGACGCCCGCAAACGACCCGACGGGAACGCTCGAAGATGACCTCGACATCCCCTCGTTCCTGAGGCGAAGGTCGACGGGCCGGCCCGTCCGCGATCTCATCCGGGAGCCGAGGACGACCTAAGCCGTCGCCGAGGCCCCTCCGCGGGTCGCCAATGCGACAGTCGCGGAGGGTCACCGCGTAGACTCGCCAGGATGACCAGCGCGGACCCCGCGACGCGAGCGGCGCTCACGGACGTCGGTGGAAGCCAGACCGACGGGCTCGGCGACATGGATCCGGAGGAGTTCCGGGCAGCCGCCCACGCCGCAGTCGATCTCATGGCCGACTACCTGGCCGGTCTCGAGCGCTTTCCCGTGTTCCCTTCGGTCGAACCTGGCTCCATTCGCGCACGCCTGCCGTCCGAACCACCGGAAGAACCCGCGCCTGCCGGCGTGCTGCTCGCCGACTACCAGCGGCTCGTGGAGCCCAACGCGACGCACTGGCAGCACCCCGGCTTCCTCGCCTATTTCGCAACGACGGCTTCGGGCCCGGGGATCCTCGGCGAGATGCTGACCGCGGCCATCGGGCAGAACCCGATGATCTGGCGGACGTCGCCGGTCGGCACCGAGCTCGAACAGGTCGTCGTCGACTGGCTGCGGCAGGGCGTCGGCCTGCCACCCGTGTTCGACGGGCTGATCACGGACACGGCGTCGACCTCGTCGCTGATCGCGTTGGCCGGGGCTCGCGAGACGGCTGGCTTCTCGGTTGCGGGGGAGGGGCTGGCAGGTCGCGAGGACGTGCCCCAGCTGCGGGTCTATCTCTCGAGCGAAGCCCATTCGTCGATCGACAAGGCGTGCATGACGCTGGGCCTCGGGCGGTCGAGCCTCGTTCACCTCCCGGTCGACGACGACTTCGCGATGCGACCGGACGCGCTGGAACGCGCGATCACCGAGGACCGTTCGGAGGGGCGTCGGCCGATCGCGGTGGTTGCCACCATCGGGACGACCTCGTCGACGTCGGTCGACCCCGTCGCCGCGATCGCGGACATCGCCGGGCGCGAGGGCGTGTGGCTGCACGTCGACGCCGCCTACGCCGGCCCGGTCGCTCTCATCCCGGAGCGCCGGGCGCCGTTCGCCGGATGGGAGCGCGCCGACTCGATCGTGCTCAACCCGCACAAGTGGCTGTTCACGCCGCTCGACGCCTCGCTGCTGCTCACACGTCGGATGGAGGCGTTGCGCGACGCGTTCAGCCTGACGAGGCCGTACCTCCAGGCACCGGACGGGAGTGAGCCGCCTCGCGACTACAGCGACTTCACCCCTCAGCTCGGGCGCCGCTTCCGGGCGCTCAAGCTCTGGTTCCTGATCCGCTGGTTCGGACTGGCAGGCCTGCGACGCCGCATCGAGGAGCACGTCAGGCTGGCCCACGAGTTCGCTTCGTGGGTCGATGCCGATCCCGACTTCGAGCGACTCGCGCCCGTCCCGTTCTCGACCGTCTGCTTCCGCTACCGCCCGGTCCGGCTCGGGGCAGCCGGCGGGGACGGCGACCGCGCGATGGAAGCCCGGCTCGACGACCTCAACGCCCGCCTCATCGAGGCCGTGAACCGCACGGGCGACGTGTTCCTCTCCCACACCCGGCTGCGCGGCAGCTACACGCTTCGTGTTGCGATCGGCAACATCCGGACCGAGGAACGGCACGTCGCCCGCGCCTGGGAGATTCTGCGTCGCGAAGCCGCAAGGCTCGATGCCTGACGCGGGAGCGTTCGAGTCCGGCGGCCTTCGAAGCGGGATCGCGGGGAAGCTGGCGGACGCCGTCGAGCGGCTGCGGGCGCTCAACCTCGAAGACGAGCGATTCCGCCCGGAAGTGCCTGCGGCGCTCGTCGGCGCAGGTCTCCACGCGATCTGCCTGCCCGCCGATGCGGGCGGTTTGGGCGCCGGGATGCGCGAGGTCGTGCTCGTACAGCTGGCGCTCGGTGCGGTCGACGGATCGGCTGCACTCGGGCTCGGCATGCACCAGCACGTGCTTGGTTCAGCGGTCGAGAGCGGCGGCTGGCCCGGAGCGGTCCGCGACAACGTCTACCGGGCGATCCGCGAGGAAGGCGCGCTCCTGAACTCAGCGGCCACGGAGGAACGCGGCGGCAGCCCGGCGCGCGGCGCGTTGCCCGAGACCACGGCGCGTATCGAGGGTGACATCGCCGTCCTGCGCGGCGAGAAGACCTGGACGACCTGGCTGCCCGCCCTGCGCTTCGCGCTCGTGAGCGCCACGCTGACCGGGAACGACCCACGACGATCGCCGGGGGACGAACCGGTGGTCGAGACCTTCCTCGTTGACCTCCGATTGCCAGGCGTCACCCGCGAGCCGTCGTTCGATGCCCTCGGCGTCCGGGCGTCTGCGTCCGGGAGGCTGTGCCTCGAGGACGTGCGGGTTCCGCTCGAGAACCTGCTGTTCGAGCGTCGCCAGGGCGAGCCGGACCCGCGCGGCGCCGCGCCACAGGCCTGGTTCGGGGCGGTGATCGCCGCGACCTACCTTGGCGTCGGCGAGGGTGCCCGGGAGGCGGTCGCGCGCTGGGCGAAGGAGCGCAGCCCCGGTGACGGATCAACCGCCGTGGCTGAGATTCCGAGCGTCCGGGTCCGTCTCGGCCGCCTCGACGCGGCGCTGCGGGCGGCCCGGATCGTCCTCCTGGACGTCGCGGGTCGATGGGACGCGACGCCGGCAGCCGCGCGTGGGCCGATGCTGGCCGACATCGCCCTCGCCAAGGTCACGGCAACGAACGCGGCGGTCCTGGCGACCGACGAAGCGCTTCGGATCGCCGGCGGCCCGGGCTTCCTGACAGGTCCACTGGAACGCGCATTCCGCGACGTTCGGGCCGGGCTGATCAACCCGCCGCTTGACGACGTCGCGTACCAGGGCTTTGCCAGGGCGCTCCTGGATCGGGCTTCGGTCGGCAAATCCGGCTGAGCTATGCTCCGGCGCGTCGCGGAGGTGAAATGGTCGTCGAAGCGGTAGCCGACCGCCTCATGGTGATCGACGGCGAGCGTGCGCACGCGGTTGGCGGCGAGTGGACAGAGGTTCGCAGCCCGGCAACCGGAGAGCTGGTCGGTCGCGTGCCACTCGGTGGCGAGGCCGACGTCGAGCTCGCGGTCGCGGCGGCCCGTCGGGCGTTCCGGGAGCGGCGCTGGCGCGGCAAGACCCCGGCGGAGCGCGCGGGGATCCTCGACAAGCTGGCGGACCTGATCGAGTCCGAATCCGACGACCTCGCCCGCACCGAGACGCTGCAGACGGGTTCCGCCTACAAGCTCCGGCGCGACTCCGACCTGCCATTTTCGGTCGACAACCTGCGCTTCTTCGCGGGTGCGGCGCGACACCTTGAGGGCAAGGCGGCCGGGGAGTATACGGGCACCCACACGAGCATGGTCCGCCGGGAACCGATCGGCGTCGTCGGCCAGATCGCGCCCTGGAACTACCCGTTCTGGATGGCGATCTGGAAGGTCGGCCCGGCACTGGCGGCGGGGAATTCGGTCGTCCTCAAGCCGGCCTCCGCAACTCCACTGACAGCCATCCGCCTTGCCGAACTCGCGCTCGAGGCGGGCCTTCCGGCTGGGGTGCTGAACGTCGTGACCGGTCCGGGCGAGATCGTCGGCTCGGCGATTGCGGCGCACCCCGACGTCGACATGGTGTCCCTGACCGGCGACACCGCGACCGGAAGGCGGATCCAGGAGCTCGCGAGCGGCAATCTGAAGCGCGTCCACCTCGAGCTGGGCGGCAAGGCACCGTTCATCGTGTTCGACGACGCCGACCTGGAGGCTGCCGCACGAGGAGCTACGGCAGGCGCCCTGATCAACGGCGGTCAGGACTGCACCGCGGCGACGCGGCTGTACGTCCATCGCTCGATCCATGAACGCCTCGTCGCCAGGGTGCGGGACCTGTTCGCGGGCGTGCGGGTCGGCGACCCGCTCGATCCTCAGACCGATCTTGGCTCATTGATCAGCCAGGCACAGGTCGAACGCGTCGACGGATTCGTGAAGCGGGCGGAAGCGGCAGGCGCCAGGATCGAGACCGGCGGGCAGCGGGCCAGAGTGCCCGGCCTCGATGGCGGGGCGTTCTACCGCCCGACGCTGATCACGGGCGCAGCACAGGGCAGCGAGATCGTTCGGAACGAGGTGTTCGGACCGGTCCTTGTCGTTCTGCCCTTCGAGTCGGAAGACGAAGCCATCGACAAGGCGAACGACACGCGCTATGGCCTGGCCAGCTCGGTCTGGACGCGAGATGTCTACCGGGCGATGCGGACCGCGCAGGAGCTGAACTTCGGGCACGTGCTGATCAACGACCACCTGATGATCGCGTCGGAGATGCCGCACGGCGGGTTCAAGCAGTCCGGCTTCGGGAAGGACATGTCGAGCTACTCATTCGAGGAATACACGCAGGTCAAGCACGTGATGATCGAGCTGACGGGCGAGCCGGAGAAGCCCTGGCATTACACGATCTTCGGCGACAAGGCGGCGGGCTAGCCTCCCACATCGCCGATCCCGTCGCACCGGCTAACGCCGGCCAGGCTGGCGCGATTCTGCAATGTCGGGGTGACGTCGAAGGGCCTCTGGTGATCCAGTTGCGAGGACCATCCGGCCTGCCATGGATCTCGAGGCCTCCCTCGCGCGCCTTACGTCCCGGGTGATCGACGCGCAGAACCGTGTCGAGCAATCAGAAAGGCTCATCTCCGAAGGCCGTCGACTGACCGAGGCGACCGCATCGCTGCTCGCGGCTCGATCGTCCAGTCGTCCAGGTCCCGGGAGCCGTGACGTAGCGCGGAGCTCCGCGACCCTCCAGCGGACGTTTCCGAGGGCGGAATAAGGCCTTTCGCCCGGTCGGTGGACGACCGGCAGTCGTCCTCCCGTGGCAACCTCGACCCGGTCGAGGCTGACAGACGCGATGTACGCTGCCCCCGTCTTACGGCGCGGTCACAGATCGAGCGTGAGCAGATGCTGACCGAACGCGATGTCCCGCGATCACAACCCGCGGCGGCCGCCGCCAATGGGCCCTTGAGCGTCCGTTGGATATCCCGTGCAGGCCTTGAGGAATGCGAGAGCTCGGAGCTTGCGGGGCTGTTGGAACGATCCGACGGCTTCGTTTGGGTCGACGTGCCGGCCTGCGACGAGGAAACGGCCGAGCACCTCGCCAACGTGTTCGGCTTCCATCCGCTCGCGATGCGCGACGTCCTCGAACGGCGGCATGTTCCCAAGATCCACGCCTACCCCGACCACCTGTTCGTGATCGTTCACGCTCCCGAACCGGGCGAGCCCGGCCACGTGCACATGATCGAGCTGGACCAGTTCATCGGGCGGCGCTACCTGGTCACCACCCACGGGCCCCTCGGGCGGGGCGTGACGACAGACATGGCCCTGAGCGGCACCGGCAAAGTCCTCGAACGCCTGAACGATGCCCGGCTTCGACCGGCGTCCCCGTTCGAGCTGTCGTACGCCCTGGTGTCGGGAATCGCGCACCGCCAGGGCACCTACCTGACCGATCTCGCCTCGAAGGTGGCGGTCGTGGAGCGGCGCGTTCGCGAGAGCGATGAAGGCGATCCCGTCGGGCTCCTCGAGGAGATGTTCCTCATGCGCCACGAGTTGCTCTCGATCCGCACGATCGCCGCTGAAAGCCGGGAGATCTACGCGCGGATGGGCGCACTGACCCGGATGATCCCGCCCGAGGCTCCGCCCCTGATCGACGATCTCGTCGACCGCTTCGAGCGGGTCAAGACCCAATGCGACAACGAGAAGGAGTTCATGCAGGGCATCATCGACTTCTATCAGGCCCGCACGACCACCCGCATGAACGTCGCGATGGAGCGCCTGGCGCTGATCGCCGCGGTGCTGCTGCCCGTTACGGCGATCGCCTCGATCTACGGCATGAACCTGATCGTCGAGGAGCGCTCCGATCTCTTCCAGCTCGGTTTGGTCCTCGGGATCATGGCCATCGTGACCGGAGGAATGCTCGCCTGGTCGAAACGACTCGGTTGGTGGTAGAGGAGACCGCAGGCGCCGACCCGGCCGCCCGCATGGCATGATCGGAGGCACGCCAGAAGTGGAGGGATCGCGTGCCGCCGATCACTGAGCTGAGCCGGATCGAGCCCGTGTACCTCGAGCGCCTCGAGAAGCAGGGCATCTTTACGACAGGGATCCTGCTCGAGGTGTCCGAGACGCCCGCCCGCCGCCAGTACCTCGCCGACCACGTCGACGCCTCACCGAACGACGTTCTCGTCTGGCGCGACGAGGCCCTGATGCTCAATCTGGCCGCCTTCAAACCGGACGACCACCAGCTTTTCGTGCAGGCCGGCGTCGAGGGTCTGCGCGACATGCTGGCGCTGCCGCTCGACGAGTTCCGGGTGCGCCTGGCGCGTGCGGCGCGCGAGCTCAACGTGGAGCCTCCGGACGACCTGCGGACGGTCATCTGGTACGAGCAGGCGCACACGCTTGCGGAGGAGTGAGCGCGACGCCTGACGGGCTACCATCGACACGATGATTGGGTCGATCGGGCGTGGCGTGGGCAGCATCGCGATCGGCGCCTCGGCAATCTTGGTCATCCTGGCGGTGACCGTAGCCCTGTTCTTCAACCCGCTCTACGTTGGCATCGAACAGGATCGTGCCCAGGCGGACGCGTGGACCGGGTACACCCCTGAACAGGTTCACGCCGTGACGAACTCGGTGCTCGCCGAGATCTACTTCGGTCCGGCGCGGTTCGAGCAGACCGTGGATGGCGCTCCGGTGTTCGATCCTCGCGAGCGGTCGCACCTCGCGGACGTCCGGGGTGTCCTCGTCGCGTTCGGAGCGGCAGCGCTGCTGTCGTCGGTCGTGCTGGTCGTTCTGCTCGCGCTTCCTGGGCGACGTGATTGGCGCTGGCGCGCGATCCGCCGGGCGTCCGGCCTGCTCGCAGGCGCGGTCATCATCGGCGGGATCCTGTTCGCAGTCACGTTCGACGCCGCGTTCGACCTGTTCCACCGGCTGCTCTTCGCGGGCGGGAGCTACACCTTCAACCCCAACACCGAGCGGCTGGTCCAGCTGTTCCCCGAACGCTTCTGGACGGAGACGTCCATTGCCATCGCGGCCGTCGCGCTCCTGATCTCGGCTCTGGTCTGGCGATGGGCCGGCGGTCGCGCGCGGGCAGCGAAGGAAAAGGCCGCCGCGCCGCCGGCTCCGCAGGCCGCGGTGCCGGTTGCGGTGGAGGACGCCCAATGACCCTTCGACCGGTGGGCGGCGTCCCGGTAGCTCGCATCTTGGGGCTGGAGATCCGGATCCACCTCGTCTGGGTGCTGATCCTTGCCGTGATTGCGGTCGTGGCCTCCACCGAGGCGGGCACGCTCCACCCGGAGTGGAACAGCGAAACCCGCTGGATCATCGGGCTGCTGGCTGCCTTTGCGTTCCTCGGCTCGGTGCTGGTTCACGAGCTGGCTCATGGGCTCGCGGCCCGGCGCCTCGGATTGCCCGCCGGGCCGATCACGCTCCTCTTCTTCGGCGGGGGTTCCTCGGTCGACCAGGCGGCGGGCAACGCACGGGACGAGGCGTGGATCGCAGCGGCGGGGCCGCTCACCAGCCTCGTGATCGGGGTGGCCCTGGCCGGCTCGGCGCTGCTCGCGGAATCGAACCCGCCGCTCTGGGTCCAGGGGGCGTTCCTTTTTGGGGTGCTCAACCTCACGCTTGCCGTGCTCCACCTGGTCCCGGCATACCCCCTCGACGGCGGCCGGATCCTTCGAGCGCTGGTCTGGGCGTATACAGGCGACGAGCGGCGCGGCAGCAAGGCCGCGGTGCTGGTCGGGCGGGCGACCGGCTACGTGTTGATCGGCTTCGGGCTGGCGGTGAGCCTCCTCGGGGATCCGCTGAACAGCGTGCTGCTCGTCGTCAGCGGGTGGTTCCTGGGCAGCGCGGCGCGCGGGCTCGATCGGCGCGCCGCGGTTGAGGACCTGCTCGAGGGCCTGCGGGTCGATGAGGTGATGGAGCGCGACACGCCGTCCGTGGCGCCGCAGCTCACGCTCGACACGTTCGCCGGCCAGTACATTGACCGGCCGGATGCCTCGAGCCTGGCCGTGATGCGCGGCGACTCGCTCCTCGGCCTGATCGGTGTCTCCGAGCTGCGGCGGATCGCGCGCCGCCGGTGGCCGACGACGCGAGCGGAGCAGGTGATGGTCGCGGCACCCGCACTTCCGATACTCGCGCCCGAGCTGCCGATGCGCAACGGCCTGGAGGAGCTCCGACGCACCGGGCTGGACGGGCTGCCGGTCAGCCGCGGCGCGGAACTGCTGGGGATCCTCACGAGGCGATCCGTCGTGGCGGCGATCCAGCGCAGGGCAGGGGAGCAGGAACGGGACGGCGCCAGGACAGGGCCGCGCTGGGGCCCGTTCGGGAGAGGTGGTCCGGGCCGGCCGTGACCGACCTGGTGACGGTGGAGTCCGCGCTCGGGCGGGTCCTCGCGGCGATCGAAGCGCCGGTCGAGACCGAGCGCCTGCCAGTGGGCCGGGCCCTCGGTCGGGTTCTCGCGGAGCCCGTCGTGGGGCGCGTGGACCTCCCGCCCTGGGACAACAGCGCGATGGACGGATATGCGGTCCACTCCGAGGACCTTGCTGCCGCGAGCGAAGGCTCGCCGGTCAGGTTGAAGGTCGTCGGCGAGGTCGCTGCAGGCGCGGCGCCCGAAGGACATGTCGACCCGGGAACGACGATGAGAATTGCCACGGGCGCACCCGTTCCGCCCGGCGCGGACGCCGTGGTCCCTGTCGAGGAGACGACGCCGCTGGACGAGTCCGGCGCGGTCGCTGGTCCTCGGGGGCGCGACGCGGTCGGCCCTGTGCCCGTGCAGGTCGCCGTCCACCGGGCGATTCCCGCCGGTGGATCGATCCGGCTGGCCGGCGGCGACCTGATCGCTGGAACATCCCTGGTCGAGGCGGGACTGGCGCTCAACCCGGCACGCATCGCCTTGGCGGCCGGTGCCGGTGTGGCCGAAGTGAGCGTGCGCCGCCCGGTCAGGGTGGCAGTGCTCGCCACCGGAAACGAGGTCCGGCAGGCCGGCGAGGAGCTCGGGCCGGCGGGAATCCCCGATGCGAACGGTCCGGGCCTGCGGGCGCTGGTCGCCGCAGCCGGCGCGGAGCCGATCGACCTGGGAATCGCGAGCGACGACGAGGCGGACGTCAGGGGGCGACTCGTCGAGGCGCTCGACCGGGCGGACGCCGTCATCGTGAGCGGTGGGGTATCGGTCGGCCCGTACGACGTCGTCCGTGCGGCGTTTTCGGCCGTCGGTCAGGTGGAGTTGTGGCGTGTGGCGGTCCAGCCCGGGAAGCCGTTCGCGTTCGGCGTGGCCAGGCGGGACAGCAGGGCCCCCGTCCTGCTGTTCGGGCTCCCGGGCAACCCGGTCTCGACGTTCGTGACGTTCGAGCTGTTCGTGCGGCCGGCGATTCGGCGGCTGGCCGGGGAGTGCCTGCAAGGCCGGGAGGTCGACCGTGGGCGCCTGCTCGAGCCGGTGACGAAGAGCCACGGCCGGCGAGCCTTTCTGCGGGTCTCGAGCCGGCGCGACGCCGAGGGGCGGGTCGAACGCGACGCGCAGGGCAGGGTTCCGGTGCGCCTGGCCGGCGGACAGGGCAGCCACGTGATGACCGCGCTCGCCGCGGCCGACGCCCTGGCGGTCGTTCCCGAGGCCGTGGACGCTCTCGATGCGGGGTCCGAAGTCGATCTCTGGTGGCTCGACCGGTGAGCGCCCCTCGCCCCAGGCGCCAAAGGCCTTCAGCCGGGCCGCCGATGTTCGCCCCCGAAACCCGGGCCGACCGCCGACGGCTCACGCACGTCGACCGATCCGGTCGGCCGCGAATGGTCGACGTCAGCGACAAGCCGGCCACCGTGCGCCGGGCCGCCGCGGAGGCCGTGATCGCCCTGTCACCGGAAACGCTGAGCCTCGTGATCGATGGCGGGGGCTCGAAAGGAGACGTTCTCTCAGTGGCAGAGCTCGCCGGCGTGATGGGCGGCAAGCGCACCAGCGACCTCATCCCGCTGTGCCACCCGATCGCGCTCACGGACCTCGTCGTGACCGTCACGCCGGATCGCGCTGCCGGCGCCCTGCGACCGGCCCGACGGGCGTCGAGATGGAGGCCCTGACCGCGGTGTCGATCGCAGCCCTTACCGTGTACGACATGGTCAAGGCTGTCGAGCGGGGCGCCGAGATCCGGTCTGTTCGGCTGTTGTCCAAGAGCGGCGGTCGGAGCGGGACGTGGGAGCGGCCTGCGTCTCGTCCTGAGACCGCACCTCGGCGGCCAGGGGAACGCGTGGCCGGACGTATCGCGCGTCCTCGCGGCCCGGCGCCCAGGAAGTCCCCACCGTGAGCGAAGGCTTGCAGATACAGGGTCTCAGCGCGCTGGTCCTCACGATCAGCGACCGCAGTGCCGCCGGGGAGCGGCAGGACGCCTCCGGCGACGCGATCGGCGAGCGGCTCCAGCGCCTCGGGCTTGCCGTCGAGCGCCTCGTCGTGCCGGACGACCGGCGCCGGATCAGTGGCGCGCTGATTGCAGGCACCTCGCGTCACCGGCTCGTGGTCACCACCGGCGGGACGGGCCTGACCCCGCGGGACGTCACACCGCAGGCCACCGCAGACGTGATCGACTACGAGGTCCCGGGACTCGCGGAGGCGATGCGCGCCGAGGGACGACGGCACACACCGATGGCAGACCTCTCACGCGGCCTGGTAGGTGTCCGCGGCCGCTCGTTGGTCGTGAACCTGCCCGGCAGCCCGAAGGGCGCGACCGAATCTCTGGAGGCCATCGTGCCCACCCTCGGCCATGCCCTCGAGACCCTCGCCGGTCCGTTCGATCACCAGTCCCACGCCGGCCGCCCGGACCTGCCGCGCGGGGATGCCCAGCGGACTCGCGCCGGATCGGCCTGATCGGCCGCGATGCTGTTCGCCACCTTCGAGCACGTCCCGGCCTATCCGCTCGTCTTCCCGCTCTTCTACGGCGCGGCGATCGTGTTTGCGCTCGTGATGGCCCGTCATCTACGCGTCTTCGCCGTGGCGGGGCCCTCGGCGCCGTTCGGGAGCGTTCCCAGGCGGCTGTGGGGCGTCATCGAGTACGCGCTGATCCAGACGAAGATGTTCAAGGATCCGCGTGCCGCCCTGATGCACTGGGGCATCTTCTGGGGCTTCTTGCTCCTCACGATCGGGACGGCCAACATCGTGACCGGTGGACTGGTCCAGGCCGTCCTGTCGTGGCCGCTGGACGCCCTCCTCTGGACGATCGTTTCCGCGCTGCAGAACGTGGTGGCGATGATCGTCCTGGTGTCGATCGGTTACGCGCTGTTCCGGCGCTTCGTCAGCAGACCCGCGCGTCTGACCTATTCGACCGACGCGCTGATCATCCTGGGGCTCATCGGCGGAGTTGTGGCGACCGAGCTGCTGGCCCAGGCCTTCGAGATCGCCCGGTACGGAGAGCAGCCGGGCTCTCGCCCGCAGCGTTGGACACAGGCTTCGCCGTGCTGTGGTGGGCGCACATCGGACTCGTCGTCCTGTTCCTCGTGTACCTGCCCTTCAGCAAGCACCTCCACATCGTGACGAGCTTCTTCAACATCTACTTTCGGAAGCTGGCGCCGCGGGGCGAGCTGCCCGCGATGGACCTGGAGCGCGAAGACGCGACGTTCGGCCTGCGGACGCTCCAGGACCTCGGCTGGAAGGACCTGCTAGACGGCTTCACCTGTACGGAGTGCGGTCGGTGCCAGGAGGCGTGCCCGGCATGGGCGACCGGGAAGCCGCTCAACCCCAAGACCTTCATCATGGGCGTCCGGGACATGGCCCACGAGGCCGAGGCAGGCGTCCCTTTGATCCCGAATGGCGCCGCGGTCCGCGAGACCTACGGCCTCGATGACGGCATCCGGCCGGACCTGCTCGCGAAGCCCATCGTCGACACGGCGATCCCGTATGACGCCGTGTGGGATTGCGTGACATGCGGCGCGTGCGTGGAGGCGTGCCCGGTCCTGATCGAGCACGTCGACAAGATCGTCGGCCTGCGCCGCAATCTCGTGCTCGAGGAGAGCCGGTTCCCGCAGGAGCTGACGGCGGCGATGCGCGGCATGGAGGCGGCCGGCAATCCGTGGGGCTTGCCGCGGTCGACGCGCACCGACTGGACGCGGGGCCTGCCGTTCGAGGTGCCCACGGTTGCCGAGCTGGCGACCGCCGGCCGGCTCGACGAGATCGAGGTCCTCTACTGGGTGGGCTGTGCGGCGGCCTTCGACGAGCGCAACCGCAAGGTCGCCCGAGCCTTCGCGACCTGCCTGGACGCCGCGGGCGTCCGCTTCGCGATCCTCGGCCAGGAGGAGTCGTGCACGGGCGATCCTGCCCGCCGGATGGGCAACGACTACGTCTACCAGATCCTCGCGTCAGGCAACGTCGAAACGCTGAACCGCTACGGGATGGGGGAGCGGACGATCGTGACGGCCTGCCCGCACTGCTTCAACGTCATCGGCAACGAGTACGGCCAGCTGGGCGGCGCGTTCGAGATCGTCCACCATTCCGTCTACCTCGACCGGCTCCTCTCGTCCGGCCGGCTGCGTCTCGCCGCGGACGGCGTCCCGGCGCGGAGCGTCACCTACCACGATCCGTGCTACCTCACCCGCTACAACGGCATTCAGGCGGAGCCGCGCGACGCGCTGGCGAGCGCGCCCGGCGTGGCGCTCGTGGAGATGGACCGCCACGGCCGTAACACCTTCTGCTGCGGAGCGGGCGGTGGCCGGATGTGGATGGAGGAGACGAGGGGGACCCGCATCAACCACGAGCGGACACGAGAGGCTCTCTCGACGGGCGCCGACACGGTCGCGGTCGCCTGCCCCTACTGCATGATCATGCTCAAGGACGGCCTGGCCGACGCGGGTCGCGGTCCCGGGACCGACGATCCGGTCTCGATCGCCGACATCGCCGAGCTCCTGGCTGAAAGCGCCGTCCCGGCGAAACGGCGCTTGCCCGTCCTCCAGCAGGGGTGACTCTCGAGCCCGTGCGCGTTCCCAGGGCACAGATTTCCAATGTGATTGGACATCTCAGCTGCTCGGGCGCTGATGGCAGACCGCAGGCGGTGATCCGACTGGTGCCTGGGGCGGTCCAATGTGGGCGTGGTCGGCAATTTTCAGCCGGCGGGCCGATCGCGCGCGCTGCGAGACCGCGTTTAGCCGTAGCCAAGGGCTCCGCTGTCCAATGGCATCGGAATGTCGTCAGGTCGGGATGTCGAGCGGCTCACCCTGCAGCTTGCCGGTCGGCTGGGCGACCAGATACGAACTGAGCGCACCAGGCGCCGCTGGTCCCTGAGAGAGCTGGCGCGCCGCTCCGGTCTCTCAACGTCGATGGTGCAGTGGATGGAAGCCGGCCATGCCGCTCATTTCGAAAGCTACGTTCGCCTGGCGCAGGTCCTCGGCTTGCGGGCCGAGTTCAGTTTCACCGAACGACGAACCCGCCCGCCCCGCCCAGAGGATCCTGTCCACGCGGTGATGGGGGAGGTGCTTGCCAGCCGGCTGTCTTCACATGGCTTGACGATTTCT
>VBFZ01000021.1:15747-18369 GCA_005880805.1 Chloroflexota bacterium
CATGGTCGATAGAAAGCCGAGCGCTGCTCCACATCGAGAATCGGACACGCTTCCCGAATCTCCAGGAGGCGTTTGGGAGCTACAACGCGAAACGCACCTATCTGCCACGAATTATCGCCGAGCGCATCGGCGTTACCCGATTCGAGCAGATCACCCACGTGATGGTCGCGCTCTGGTCGTCCGAGGTTCTCCACTCAATCCGACTTCACGCGGCAAGCTTTCGGGCCGTCTGCCCCGATCCGCTCGAGACTTTCGAGTGCTGGTGGTCGGGGGAGCTTCCGCCGGGCGGCCGTGCCACGAGCACGCTGATCCTCTTCGACCCGCTGGCGGGCGGCCGACGACGGCACTTCGTGGGCTTGCAGGAAGCGACGTCCGTCAAACCCCGTTATCGCGACTACCGGCACGCCGCGGAGGCGCTTCGCGGGGGGAATGCAATCGGAAGCTAGGTCTCCTGGAGCGGGACCCCGGCGCGCGAAAGCTGGTCAAGGTCGTCAAGCGCTTCCAGACGCCGCAGGCCTGACTGAACGAGCGCGTCGTCGCCGGTCAGCCGACCGAGCTCGGTCTCCAGCCGCGCGATGTGCGGCGTCGCGGCCATTTCCTGGTAGAGCCTCAGCGAGGTCCGCAGGTCGTCTTCGCGCGCCTCCTGCACGCCTCTTGCCCGGCGGACCTGCGCCTCGAGCGGGCGGAGATCACCGCGAGACGAGGCTTCGACCATCTCGTTGAGCGCGTCCAACGGGAGGCGCTGCCCATGGTCGACGCAGGTACCAACCACCCGCTCCATGTGCTGGAGTCGCATGCTGTAGCGGTTCCGGTTGCTGACGATGGCGGCCATCCCGGAGAAGTCCAGGCGCGCCATGGCGAGAAGCGCGTGCGTGGGGTTGCTTTCCTCGAAACGGCTCGCGATCCGCTCGGACAGCTCCCCCCAGCGGTCGATCTGATCCCGATTCCGCTGGGCGCGGGCGACCCACAGCGCCGACAAAAAGCCCTGCAGCCCGAAGCCGGGGGCCGGCGTGTCGGCCTCCGACCAGAAGGCCACCGCGCGCTCCGCGGCCTGGTTCACGTCGTCCCACTGGCCGAGTTGCGCCAGGGCAACAGGCAACCAACTGGCCACCGCGAGGGTGAAGTTGCTGCTCTGGCCCGGCAGCACGAGCGAAGTACCAGCTCGACTCAGGCGGGCCGCGTCGGCGTACTCGCCCAGCAGGCAGTTTCCCCAGGCGACCATCTGATGCGCATCCAGGCGCTCGGTGAGGGACAGTCGGTCGCCCATCGCGACGCGGCGCTGGGAGAGCTCGAGGATCCGGGCGACATCCAGGAATCCTGCGGACGTCGTCAGCGAATCGAGCGCAGCGCTGATCAGCGAGGCGTCCCCCAGACGCTCGGCGATCTCCAGGCCGCGCCGCGCGTGCTGCTCCGACCTCTGGTTCTCCTCTGGCGTGGGCACCCGCACGCTGTTCGATAGCCAGAAGGGGTAGAAGCCCTCGGACACGTAGTACATCGCGCGGCTGCGTTCCTCGGTCGCATCCTCGAGCAGGCTGGCCGCGCGCGCACGGAGCGTGGCGATCTCAGCCTCGGTCCGCTGGTGGGCGATCGAGGCATGCCAGCGCATGACCGTCCCGAGCTCGGAGGACAGGGCGCTGAGCAGGAGGTCCGGCCCACGACCGAGCTCGAGGCCGAGTCGGTAGGCCTCGGCGTATGCGCTCGCTCCCTCGTCGCCGCCACCATAGGCGCCGCCAAGCCGCAGGTAGAGCTCGGGAAGCTCGTCCTTCTCCGCCAGCTCGATCGCCGCGCGGAGATGTCGGCTGGCCTCGAGGTTGGCCGCCGCGGCACTCGCGAGCTCGGCGGCTCGGGTCAGCCACTTCACCGCCCGCGACTTGATCTCGGGCTCGACCGGCAGCCCGATCTCCTGGCGAAGCGTGACCGCCTCGCGGTAGTGGTAGGCAATCAGCTCGGCGATGGCCTCGGCATCATCCGTGCCCGCCTCCAGCCACGCGGCCGCGGACGCGTGCAGAGAGGCTCGCTCGCTGCGTGTGAGGGTCGAGTTCGCGACTTCCCGGATCAGGATGTGCCGGAAGGCGAAGGTGTCCTGCCCCACGGGCCGGAGCAGGTCGCGATCGCTCAGCGCACTCAGGCTCGTCTCCGCCTCGTCATGGAGGCCAGGATCGAGCGCCAGGACGCCGGCCTGCCGAAATGAGCCGTCTGGCCGGTCCGGGAAGGACATCCAGGCGTGCGAGTACGGTGGCCTGCACCGTGTCGGGCAGCGCTGCCATGGCCGCCGCGACGGCCGCAGGGTCGGACAGATCGGCGACGCGCTCCACGACCGAGCGCACGATCTCGCCCGCGTAGAACGGATTGCCGTCAGCCCGGGCAACGACGCCTCGCACGATCTCCGGTGACGGACCGTCGAGCAGGTTGGCCACGAGCTTCTCGACCGCCGAGTCATCGAGTGGATCGAGCGCGAGCGAAAGGTAGTTGCGACGACCACCGCCCCAGGTCGGTCGCCGGTCGACCAGCTCCGGACGTGCCATCGCGACCATCAACAAGGGCAGGTCGCCGTGCGGCTGAAGGACGAATTCGATGAGGTCGAGCAGGCTGTCGCTCGACCAGTGGAGGTCCTCGATGACA
>VBFZ01000021.1:18567-26653 GCA_005880805.1 Chloroflexota bacterium
AGTAGGTCAGCCGCTGGCCGTAGGGCAGGCACTGAGCGATGGCCACTCGTGCCTCCCGGGCGATCCCGTCGCGCCCGTCGAGGAGCTCCTCCAGAAGTCGTGTCTTGCCCGTGCCCGCCGGCGCGAGCAGCGTGACCAGGAAAGGCCGACGCTCGCCGACCGCGCGCTGGGCGACCAGTCGCAGCTGGGCGAGATCGCCGTCCCGACCGACAAGCGGCAGCCTCTGTCGCAGGTGGCTCTCCAACCGCCCGAGGACGACGGCCGCATGGACCTCAAGCGACTTGCCGCGCGCCTCCTGGCGTACCAGCGGACCGAACTGGAAACCGCCCCCCGCCGCCCGGACCGTTCGCTCGCCGGCGACGATCGCCCAGGGCTCGGCGCTCTGCTGCAGGCGGGCGGCGACGTTGACCGCGTCGCCGGTCACCAGGAAGTCGCCTGCCGAGTCGGGCTGCCGGCTGGCGACCACCTCGCCGGTGTTGATCCCCAGCCTGATCGGCAGCCGCTCGCCCAGGGCTGGGTCGTCCCGGACGCGATCGCGGAGCTGGAGCGCGGCGTTGATGGCGCGCGCCGCGTCGTCGCCGTGGGCCTGCGGCAGGCCGAACACGGCCATGACGGCGTCACCGATGAACTTCTCGACCGTCCCGCCGTGGCTTTGCACGATCTCCTGGGCGGCCCTGAAGAAGCGGGCGAGGAGACCCCGCAGCGCCTCGGGATCGATCGACTCGCCGAGCGCGGTCGAACCGGTCACGTCGGCGAACAGGACGGTCACCAGGCGGCGTTCTTCGGCCATGGCGCGCATGGTACGAGGAGCGCGTAGACGGGACGGTCGGCGGCCGGACGCCAGCCCGGCCTCAGCCGGACGCCAGCCCGGCGTCAGCCGAGCGTCAACCCTTCAGGTGCGTACCGCACACGGCGCAGGTGGAGTCGCTCCAGAGGTTGCCGTAGCCGCACTTCGGGCAGATCTTGATGCCCTCCGTCGAGACGGCGTAAGGGCTCTCCTTCGCGTCATCCTCGACCTCGTGGCGCTGACGGCGGAGGATGAGCAGCAGCGCCAACATCCCGACTCCGGCCAGGACGATCAACGCGAGGGCGGTTGTCTGTTCCATGCCGTCCCCTATCGATGGGTCGCGCAGCCTTCCCCACGGCGCGTCCCACCTCGTGCGAAGCGTACCTCGGCGCGTGCGTCGGGGCCACGAAAGCCCGGTGCTAGGATGCCGGCGGTGACGGCAACGACCGAGACGAGCGGATATCGCCTGACCGACGAGCAGCAGATGCTCCGGGACGCGGTGCGGGTGCTCGCCGAGGAGCGGATCGCGCCACGGGCCGCCGAGATCGACAAGACCGGCGAGTTCCCCTGGGATGTGAAGGAGCTGCTCGCCAACCACGACATCCTGGCCCTGCCGTTCCCAGAGCGCTTCGGTGGGATCGGCGGCGAGCTCCTGTCGGTCTGCGTGGCGATCGAGGAGATCAGCCGGGTCTGCGCGACGTCGGGGTTGATCCTTGCCGTCCAGGAGCTGGCGTCGCTCCCGCTCCGGATGGCCGGAACGGAGGAGCAGCAGCAACGCTGGGTGCCCGACCTCGCCGCGGGCCGCAAGCTCATCGTGTTCGCCTTGACCGAGGCCGAGGCCGGTTCGGACGCCGCCGCGATTCGGACCCGCGCCATCCGTGACGGAAACGACTACGTCATCACCGGCGAGAAGCGTTTCATCAGCCAGGGCAGCGTCGCCGATCTGGTCACGGTGTTCGCCGTGACCGACCCGACCGCCGACCGGCACCGCAACCTGTCCGTATTCATCGTGCCGACCGACTCGAAGGGCTTCAACGTGACGCGCACGGAACACAAGATGGGCATTCGTGGATCGCCCACCGCGGAGCTGTCCTTCGATCGCGTCCGCGTGCCCGTCGACCACCGGATCGGGCAGGAGGGCGCGGGCTTCGCGTTGGCCATGAAGACGTTCGAGCGTTCCCGGCCGGGCATCGCGGCACAGGCTGTGGGCATCGCCCAGGGCGCCCTGGACGTCGCCGCGCGCTACGCCACGGAGCGCAAGCAGTTCGGCAAGGCCATCGGCGAGCTCCAGATGGTCCAGGCGATGCTGGCCGACATGGACGCCGCGACGGAAGCGGCGCGCCAGCTGCTGTACAAGGCGTGCACAGAGATCGAAGCCGGCTCGCCGGACGCGGGTCGATGGGCCGCGCTGTGTAAACTCGTCGCCGGGGACGCGGCGATGCGAGTCACGACGGACGACGTGCAGGTGCTCGGGGGCTATGGCTACATCGACGAGTTCCCGGTCGAGCGAATGATGCGCGACGCAAAGATCACGCAGCTCTACGAAGGCACTCAGCAGATCCAGCGGATCGTCGTCGCTCGCGCGCTTCTCGCCCGGCAGCACTGACCGCGTGCCAGGGCACGGGCCGAACCTGGTGTCCGACAGGCCTCGGCGCTCCGTGCTGGAGGACCTTGCGTGCGCATCGTCGTCCTGATGAAACCGGTGCCCGACACCGCCGCCGGCGGCGAGCGGTTGGGACCCGACATGCGACTTGATCGCGCGGCCGTTCCTGCCGTGGTCAACGCCAACGACGAGTACGCGCTGGAAGCCGCGCTGAAGCTCACCGAGGCACTGGGAGGAGAAGTCACGCTCCTGTCCATGGCCCCGGCGAGCGCGCCCGACACCATGCGCAAGGCCCTGGCCATGGGTGCCCATCACGGGGTCCTCGTGACCGATCCGGTTCTGGAAGGCTCGGACACGGTGTCGACGACCCGCGTGCTGGCGGCGGCCCTCAAGACCCTGGAGTACGACCTGGCATTCGCCGGCGCGGATACGTCGGACGGCGGCGCCGGGGTGGTTGGGCCAGGTGTCGCCGCGCTGCTTGGGCTGCCGCTGCTGTCGTACGCCGCGAAGATCGAGCCGGACGAAGCCGCGGGGCGGGTGCGCGTCCGACGGCTGTCGCCCACCGGCTATGACGTCCTCGAGGCTCCGATGCCGGCACTCGTCGTGTGCACGCAGGCTCTCGGGGAGCCCCGCTACCCCTCGCTGAAGGGGATCATGGCCGCCCGTTCGAAGGAGATCGTCACCCGATCGCTCTCGGACGTCGGCGTGACCCCGGAGGAAGTTGGCGGCGCCGTCGCCGGCACGAAGGTCCTCGAGGCGACGTCGCCTCCCGCGCGCGCAGCGACCGAGGTCGTCCGCGAGCCTGCCGACGTCGCGGCAGAGCGGGTCGTCGCCTTCCTCGCCGCTCGGAGGATCATCTGATGCCCGGTATCTGGGTCGTCGGCGAGATCGCGGATGGCGGGCTGGCACGAATCAGCACGGAAGTCGCGACCCTGGCACGCGGATTGGGAGAGACCGCCGGCCACGACGTCTCGGGAATCGTGGTCGGCGCCCAGCCGAAGAAGGCGGCCGATGAGCTCGCCCGGTTCCTGCCGCGAGTCGTCGCGGTCAGCGAGCCGGCGACCGACGGGAACGCCGCTGCCACGATCGTTGCCGAGCGAATCGCGGCCCTTGCGCGTAACAGCGGCCCGGACTACCTGCTGCTGGGCGCTGGTCCAGAAGGCAGGGATACCGCCGGCGTTCTGTCAGCCATGCTCGGCTGGCCGGTGCTCGCCAACGCGACGGGCCTCGGGTGGCGCGACGACGGGCCCACAGTCGAGATGAGCGTCTTTGGCGGCAAACTGAACACAACGAATGCGTTTACGGGCGGCCGAGGCATCATCACGGTCCGCCCGAATGCTGCTGCGGCGGAGCCCGCTGCCAGCCCGGGGAAGGTCGAAGAGGCGTCCCCCAACGGCGAACCCCAGCTGCCCCGCGTGACGGTCGTCGATAGCGTGGCCGAACCTGGCGCCGCTGCCCCGATCGAGGAGGCGCGCGTCGTCGTGGCAGGTGGCCGGGGCGTGGGTGGAGAGGACGGCTTCAAGGTCGTCCAGGAGCTCGCCGAGGCACTCGGCGGCGTGGTCGGCGCGACCCGTGCGGCGGTCGATGCTGGCTGGATCAATTACGCCCATCAGATCGGGCAGACCGGCAAGATCGTGAAGCCCCAGCTCTATCTCGCGCTCGGCATCAGCGGCGCCATCCAGCACAAGGTCGGCATGCAGACCGCGGAGACGATCGTCGCGGTCAACCGCGACCCCGACGCCCCGATCGCGGAGTTCGCCGACCTGGTGGTGGTCGGGGACCTCTTCGAGGTCGCGCCTGCCATCACGGCTGCTCTACGCGCGCGGAGCGGCTGAGACGCCCCGAGGGAGGCGATGCAGCTCGAGCTCCTGATCCCGGTTGGCGCGGCCCTCGTGGTCGCCGCGGTTGTCGTGCTGTTCCTCCGGCGCGCGGGTCGGCTCGTGGCCCAGACGCGGGAGGCAGACGCGTTCCGCAAGGACCTGGGCGATCTGGCGAAACGGATCGACGCGTCGACGACGGCGATCATCGAATCGATCGACGGGGTGCGCCGCCGCCGCGTGTCGGCCGATGCGATCACCGATCAGCTGACGGCTGCCCTGGACGCGGTACGGCGCTATGACAGCGAAGCGCGGACTCTTCGCCCGCCCGCGTACGCGACGGGACAGCGCGAGCGACTGATCGGCGAGCTGGAGCGGGCCGAACGGGCGCTCGAGATGGTCGACCATGGGTGTTCGATCCTGACGGCCGTTCGCATCGGCGGCCGGGAGCTCGAGGCGCAGACCGCGATCAAGCGCGGCTACCTCAACGTGCTCCACGCGCGCGAGGCGATCCTGCACATCGCCTTGGAGGTCGACGGCTATCGGCCGAAGACGGCGCCGCGTTGGCTGGTCCGGCGCCGCGTATAGTTCGGGCCCCGCCCAGGGGTTCGCGTCCCCTATCTTGTGGTATCCTCCGCCGACACCACAACTGCTAGTGGTCCAGGGAGGCGTACAAGAGCAGATGCGCTGCCCCCAATGCGGTGCCCGCGAGACGCGGGTGGNCGCGCTTCACGACCTATGAGCGGATCGAGGCCGCGCGCCTCGTCGTGCTGAAGCGTGACGCCACCAGGCAGGAGTTCGACCGCGAGAAGCTCGCCGGCGGGCTGCGCAAGGCCCTGACCCGCCGCCCGGTGGGGGAGGGCGCCGCCGAACAGGCGGCCGACGAGATCGAGGCCGAGCTCCGGGCCGCCGGCTCGAGCGAGGTCGCATCGTCGAAGATCGGCGCCCTGGCGATGGATAAGCTGCGCGACCTCGACAAGATCGCCTACGTCCGCTTTGCGAGCGTCTACCGCAGCTTCGACGACCTCGAGGACCTCAAGCGCGAGGTCGACAACCTGTTCAACCAGCGCGATGCCACCGGAGATGCCGCCGGGTGAGTGTCCTCTCCGATCGGGACATCCGCACAGAGCTCGAAGGGGGGCGTGTCCAGATCCGGCCATATGACCCGGCCGACCTGCAGCCCTCCTCCGTCGACCTGCACCTGGACCGCAGCTTTCGGGTCTTCCGCAACAACCGCTACCCGTACATCGACGTCCGCGCGCCGCAGCCTGACCTGACCGAGCTCCTGCGCGTCGAGAACGAAGAGGCGTTCATCCTCCATCCGGGAGAGTTCGTGCTCGGCCAGACGCTCGAGTGGGTGGAGCTGCCAGACGACCTCGTGGCCCGCCTGGAAGGCAAAGCCCTCGCGCTCGACACGCCCGTCCCGACGCCGACCGGATGGCGGACGATGGGCGACCTGGAACCCGGCGATACGGTCTTTGACGAGTCCGGGGCCCCGACGCGGGTGGTTGCGGCCACGGCCCCCATGATCGGCCGGCCTTGTCGGGAGGTGACCTTCTCGGACGGCACCAGGGTCCTCGCCGACGCCGACCACCAGTGGGCGACGGTCGACAAGCTCGGACGTCGGCCTGGCCACGCACGGGTCGAAATCCGGACGACCGACGAGATCGCCCGGACCATTCGCTGCAACGGTGAGTTCAACCACCAGGTGCCTCTGGCGGGACCCGTGCAGTACCCGGACCGCGTCGATCTCACGATCGAGCCCTACACGCTCGGCGCCTGGCTTGGCGACGGTACGACCACCGCGGCGGCGATCACGACGGTCGACGACGAGATCCTCGAGCAGATCAGCGGCGAGGGCTATCCCGTCAGACGCCTGGCCTATGCACGGCATTTGTACAGCGTGGGGGCGACCGGTCGGACGCGCGACGTTGCTTCGGGTCGCTTCGCGCGGAACGGCACGCTTTCGAGTCGTCTTCGAGATCTGGGCCTGCGCGACGGGAAATACATTCCGCGCGCGTATCTCGAGGCGGGCGTGCGCCAGCGACTGGCCTTGCTCCAGGGGCTGATGGACACGGACGGCTTCGTTGACGACATCGCCGGGCGCTGCGAGTTCACGAGCACCAACGAACGACTCGCGGATGGTTTCGTGGAGCTCGCCGCGGGCCTCGGATTCCGGCCTATCAAGTCGCAGGGTCGTGCCACGCTCAACGGGCGCGACTGCGGGCCCAAATACCGGGTCAAATTCACGCCGGACCGACCGGTCTTCCGGCTGACCCGCAAGCTCGCGCGCCAGAAGGCGGCAGGCGCGCGCTTTCATCGCTTCCGCTCCATCGACGTGGTCCGCCCGGTCCCGTCCGTTCCCGTTCGCTGTATCCAGGTCGCTTCTCCACGAGGGCTCTTCCTGGTTTCCAGGTCGTTTATTCCGACGCACAACAGCTCCCTTGGGCGCCTCGGGCTGCTGATCCACTCAACCGCCGGCTACGTTGACCCGGGCTGGAAGGGCAACCTCACGCTCGAGCTGTCGAACGTCGCGAACCTGCCGATCGCGCTCTACTACGGGATGAAGATCGGCCAAATCTCGTTCTTCCGGATGTCGTCCCCGGTTGAGCGGCCGTACGGGTCCGTCGGCCTGGGGTCCAAGTACCAGGGCCAGTCGGAGCCGACCGCGTCTGCCTTCCACTCCGATTTCGAGTCGGGTCGCAAGACGACCGACCGCGAACCATCGCCGCGCTGAACGACACCGTCCACTGGTCCGCGGACCTGGGCGGGGGCACGCGGGTTGCGCTCATCCAGGCGGGCACCTTTCGGTCAGACGCAGGCGCGCTCTTCGGTCCCGTGCCGCGACTCCTGTGGGATCGGCTGGTGGTCGACGAAATCGACCGCGACCATCGCCTCCTTCAGGCCCTCAATTGCCTGCTCGTCGAGACGCATGCCGGCCGGCTGCTTGTCGAGACCGGCATCGGCGAGCGCGTGGACGAAAAGACCCGAACCATGCGTTCCTACGAGGGCCTCGCCGTGGTGCCAGCACTGGAGGCAGCAGGCTTCGACCCTGGGACGGTCGACATCGTGGCCCTGAGCCATCTGCACTTCGACCACGCGGGCGGCCTCCTGCGATCGGACGGTTCGCGCGCCTTCCCGCGGGCCCGGATCGTGGCGCAGCGGGCCGAGTGGGACATCGCGCTCTCGCCCAACAGCCGGATCGTCGCGAGCTACGTCCAGCCGGAGCTCGCGCTGGTCCGCGACTGGGGGCAGGAGGCAGCCGCCGACGGCGAGGTCGAGCTCATGCCAGGTGTGTCGGTGGTACCTGCCGGCGGACACACGGCGGGCTCCCAGACGATCGTGGTCCGCGGTTCCGGCCATGGAGCTCGAACGATCGCCTTCTTCGGGGACCTGTTCATGCGGCCGTGGAACGCCAACCCGCGCTGGGTGAGCGCGTTCGATGACTTCCCGCTCGATTCGGTCGACGTCAAGGGGTCGATGTTCGCCCGGGCCGCCGAGGAGGGCTGGCTGATAGCCTTGTCGCACGAGCCGTTTCACCCGGTCGGCCGCTTGTCTCCCGATCGCGACCGCTTCACCTTCCAGCCGCTTTAACCACGCGCGAGGCTACGGCGCGTTTGCCTCGGACGCGAGGTTTGTTGCGCACAGAACACCAGCACCGGGATTTCGACCCTGACCGGTCCGTCGAGGCAGCGGCAGGGCCGGACCGCGCGCGCGAGTTCGCCCGAGCGACGCTCAGCACGGGATGTTTGGTGGCGTCCCGGTGGCATCGCCTCATCAAAGCCGAAGGAATCCCCCGACTTTGGTGTTCGTGGCGCAACGGACAGGATCACGGCGCGGCCGGGCCAGGATCTCGGCGCCGCCGGGCGGTCGAGCTAG
>VBFZ01000021.1:26701-46933 GCA_005880805.1 Chloroflexota bacterium
CGACCGGATGAGGCCGTCCGGACCAACGAAGAGCTGCGTCGGCAGGGCGTAGATCTTGTAGGCCCGGAACACGTCGCCCGACAGGTCCGCCGCGATGTCGAACGTGAGCCCGTAGCGGGCCGCGTACGCGGCGACGTCGGCCGCATTCGACTCCTGGACGCTGATGCCGACGACCTCGAGGCCCTGCGACTGGTAGGCGGTGAAGACGTCCCGCAGAACGGGCGTTTCGGCCTGGCACGGAGGACACCAGCTCGCCCAGAAGTTGATCCACACTCCGTGGCCGCGGAGCTCCGAAAGCTGAACGGGCCGGCCCTGGAGGTCGGTCAGAGGAGGCGCCGGTCCGAGGGCTACGGTGCTCCGCCCGAGCCCCATCGTCGCGCCGCTCAGGACCAACGCGAGGGCGAACGCGGAGGCGAATCCCAGCCGCCACGGCCAACGCGCACGCCCGGGAGGACCGCTAAACCCGATCCGTGATGGAACCAGGATGACGAACGCCAGGGCAGCGCCCAGGCCCAGGATGCCCGTCAGGGCGAGGGGCACCGGGTCCATGGTCTGCCGCGTGGGCGGCGCGGAGAGGAGCTCGGGTGCGCGATCTCCGGGTCGCAGGCCGTTGGCTGGCGCAGCGCCCAGGATGAAGGGCGTCGCACGCGGGTCCCGCTGTCCCGCTTGATCGGTCGTTCCGAGCGGCCGCGTCGCGAGAACGAGCAGCCCCACGACGCCGGCCACGACGAGCGCACCAAGCAGGAGCTGGCGTCCGCCGAAGGGACCGACCAGGCCGTGCTTCCGTCGGACATGCCTGAACTCGCCCGGCCCCGGCGTTTCGACGCCGGTCTCGACCTCAGACACCTGGGAAGTTGAAGTAGCGCGGCAGCAATACCAGCCAGTCGAGGAGCATCGCCACGCCGATGCCCACGACGAGCAGGCCGCCCACGACCGAGACCGTGCGCCCGTGCCGAACGAGCGGTCCCACGAGGCCCGGCACGCGGTCGTACAGCGCTCCGAGTACCAGGAACGGGATCCCCAGGCCCAGCGTGTAGGCCGCGAGAAGGACTCCACCCTGGACCTGGGTCCCAGACGTGGCGGCCATCGTCAGGATCGCCCCCAGGATGATTCCGATGCACGGTGTCCAGCCGATCGCGAAGATGGCGCCGAGGCCGAACGACGCCGGCCAGCCGCCGCGCCGGTTGACCAGGGCGCCCCCGAGGCGGTCGAGCCTCCCAGTGCCACCTTCCGGCCGCCCGCCGATAGCGATCGTCCCCGTTGCCGCGGCGACGGAGCTGGCGGCACCCGCACTGAGCGGCCGCCAGACCCGATCGAGCGTGGCAATCGTCAGCACGCCGGCGAGATTCAACCCCAGCACGATCAGAACGATGCCGCCGAGCTCGCGGAGGCCCGGCAGGTAAGCGTACAACGGCCCCGCTGCGAAGGTCGCGGTGATCCCGAGCAGCGTGAAGACGAGCCCGAAACCGGCCACGTACGCCGCGGCGTGCCGCAGGGCAAGCCATCTCGTCGGGCGGGTGCCCGGTGCGGCGCCGGCCACTGCCACGGCCGTCAGCTGACCGATATAGGCGGGCACGAGCGGCAGGACGCATGGCGACAGGAAGCTGATGAGGCCCGCGCCGACGGCCACGAGGATCGAAAGGTCGCCAGTGCTCATTCCGCGCGCAGAGTTGTCCTGTCCAACGCTTCTGTAAGGAGTCGCTGGATGCGCGGCGCGCTCGTGGCAAGCTCGAGCCGGCGGCCTGCAACCTCGACGACAGGAATGGTGTCCCGGAACGCGTCCTCCCACTCGGCTCGGCTCGTGATGTCGCGTTCGACCAGGCGGGAAGTGGGCAATCCGCCGCGCTGTCGCTGATCGAGGAGTTGGGAGAGCAAGGCCCTCGTTTCATCGCACAGGTGGCACTCGTCGCGGCTGTAGAGGATCACGGACATGGTACGTGGGCATCGCTCAAGCCTTCGCCGACCGGGCAGCGGCTGAATAGCAGTGGTCAGGCTGTACGATCTCTGAACGCGCCCCCGTAGCTCAGTGGACAGAGCGAGGCCGTCCTAAGGCCTGCGTCGGCGGTTCGAGTCCGTCCGGGGGCGCCATCCCGAACCCGTTTTAACAATTCGAGCTTCGACGAAGGTCGGCTGGATTACCCGCCGGCGGCGTCCCGCAGGCGCTGCTGGGCGATCGCCGCAGCCGCTGCAACCTGGCCACCTTCCGGAGGGCTCGCCCAACCGATCGACAACGAGAGCGTCAGCCCGGCGTTCTGCAGCCAGCCGTCGACGACGGAACGGACCCGGTTCACATAGCCGGCCGCGTTCTTCTCGTCCGTCTCGACGAGCAGCACGCCGAACCTGCCGCCGCCGAGCGCCGCGATGAGATCGGCCGCCCGCGTTTCGGAGGCCATCTGGCGACCGACTTCGGCCACGACCTGATCGGCAACGCCCTGGCCCAGGCGATCGGCCAGACCGTCGAGACGTGAAATCTCGGCAATCACGACCGTGGTGGAGCCGCCGAACCGCGCGGCGCGCTCGGATTCCGCCCCGAGCGTCCGCTCCCATGTCTCGAGATCGGCAAGGCCGACCGGATCCCGTCTCCGTCGTCGATCAGCCCGTCCCGGCACCTCCTGGACGTCGGGTGCGCGATGGGCCAGCTCCCGAGGTGCCGCCGCCGGCGCCGGGGCCGGTGGCTGGACCTGGATCCCGTCACCGCTGATGAACGCCTCGATGGCCGCCGCCGCTTGGGCATCCTCGTCGTCGGGTTCCGGCATGGGCCGCGTTGGCAGGGGCCGCTCGGCCTGCGCGAGCGAACGTGCTCGCCGGCGCCGCACGTTCTGGTACTGGATGACGCCGACGAGTGCGATGTTCGTGAGCACGGCGAGGCCCAGAACGGCAAGGAGCACCTGATCCGGCGGCAAAGTCAGATCGCTCGGCGTTCCGTCGGATCGATCTGCGCTGTCCTGTGGAAGATGTGCCACCACCGCGTCTCGCGGCGAGGCTCCATCTCGTGGAGGTATCCCCGCGCGAGGAGCTCCTCGGCGAGCAATCGATAGTCGAGGGACGCGCCACTTTCGGGCGCGTAGCGCGTGATGGGTTCGTGGGCGTCGGCCGCCTCGGGCAGGCGGATGCTGTCCCGAATCGTTGCCTGGGCGAGCAGCTCTCCGTAGATCGTCCCCAGCTGCGCGACGACCTGCCGGCTGTGGATCGTGCGATTCACGCGACAGGCCACGATCATCGGGTCGAACAGCGAAGGATTGAGTGACGACTGGAGACGGCGCATCTCGGCGACCACGGCACGAACCCCGGGCAAGGCGATCGCGTGCGCCTCCGCGGGAATGATGACTTCGCGTGAGCCCATGAGCGCGCCGACCGACAGGTACGACAGCGAAGGCGGGCAGTCGATGATCACGAATGCCCAGTTGTACTTGAGCCGCTGAAGAGCGCGCATGACGGCGACGCCGAGGTTGCCCTTCATCGATTGCTCGGCCGTGAGCAACCAGTTCGAAGACGCCATGATCTCGAGGCCGGGGACGTCGGTCGGACGCGCGATCGATTCGGGTTCGCGCGAGCCTATGAACGTGTCCTCGAGGCGCTTGTGCCTGGCCGGTTCCGCGAGCCAGAGCGACGCGCTTGCCTGCGGATCCAGATCGATAAGGAGCGTGCGCATCCCGCGTTCGGCCAGGGCGGCCGCCAACGAAACCGCGGTCGTGGTCTTGCCGCTCCCACCTTTGCGGTTGACGACTGCGATGATCCGCATCCAGATCTACCCGAGCGACGGTCATTCAGCGGTCGAGGGTCGGTCAGAAGGCTGACGGCCTCCCTCAACCGCCCCGCAGGCTACACCACCGTTCAACGATTGCGATAGAGGTCCCAGCGACCTCCGCCAAAGGTCCGGTGCAGCCAGTCGACAAGCCACTCGGTGCTCGATGTGCCCTACTGCGTATGTGCGCGTTTGATTTGCCGGACCGCGATCTTGCGCTGGCAGGTGACCCCGGCGTTGCGAGACGGAGGAACGACTACTTCGCGCTTCGCGCGCGGCCGCGCCCGCCCGGAATGGCCGACTTGCTCAGATAGATCGTGTTGCCGCGAACGCCCATGTTCACCCGGACATCGCTTTCCTTGAGCACCCGGTTCACGGCAGCGCGCATGGTGGCGATCTTTTGGTCTTGCTTGAGTTGCACCGGAATGGCCTGACTCGACGGTGCCGCAGCCGCTTCGTTGATCGCTCGCCGAATCTCCTCGTCCCGTTCCTTGATCGCGAGCTGCCGCGGCGACAACTTTCGCGTCCGCGGTTTCGTCGCAAGGTCAGCAAGATCGACCGGCCTGCCAACCTCGATGTGCTTGTATCTGGCCACCGACGATCTTCCTCCAGCTGTTAACGAAAACCCCTTCGCGACGCATCATATCGCTGCAATTCGATTTGCAAGCATTATCTCGATCGAGCCGGTGTGTTTGCAGGTTCGCGCCGGCCAGTCCATCCTGATCGCCGATGATCACGACTGATCAGATCGAGGTTCGACCGGCAACTCCCGACCGATGGGACGACGTGGTCGCAATGCTTCATCCCTCCGACAGTCAGCAGTGCTGGTGCCTGTACTGGCGCCTCTCTTCGAGCGTGTATTCGAAGGCCGGACTAGCGCAGCGAGAACAGATCGTGCGCGAGCGCATCGCGCACCCACCAGCGCCGGGCATGCTCGCCTACATCGACGGTGAGCCGGTCGGCTGGTGCGGTCTTGGTCCGAGATCCGAGTACGAACGCCTCGCCCGGTCGCGGACGATCCCGGCGGTCGACGATCGACCCGTATGGTCCGTCGTCTGCTTCCTGGTGCGGACGGGATTCCGGCGGCGCGGTGTTGGCAAGGCGTTGCTCCGGGGCGCGATCGAGTACGCGCGAGCCGAGGGCGCGGTCGGTCTCGAGGCCTACCCGGTCGACACTGGGGGACAGCGGATCCAGACCACCGCGGCGTATGTCGGAACGATGGGCATGTTCGAGGCAGCCGGCTTCCACCGGGTGGTCGAAACCGCCGCGCGGAGCGACTGGCGCCCGCGCTGGCTGATGCGTCTCGACTTCGAGGAATCGTGAGGGGCGAGGGCGCACCCGAGGAGGTCGTCGCTCTCGCGCGTGCCAGGCGAGATGCGCGGGCAGCGCGAGACTGGCCGGAGGCGGATCGCCTGCGGGGTGCGATCGAGGCGGCCGGCTGGAAGGTGGTCGATCGCGGGGTCGACTTCAAGCTCAGCCGTGCCCATCCGCCGGATGTCGAGGAAGCGGGCAGGAGTCGATACGGCTCGAGCGAGTCGGTGCCTTCACGGCTCGGCGAGCCGGCAGCGACCCGCGCCACGGTCGTCCTCGTCGCGAGCGACTGGCCCGAGGACGTGAGTCGAGCGCTCGGCGGCCTGGCAGGGGCGGGCGAGGAGGGCGTCCAGGTGGTCGTCGTCGCCAACGCGCCATCGGACGACATCGAGGGCCTGTTCGAGCAGCAGGATGTTTCGGCGCTGCGGCCCGATGTGGTCTGGACGAGCGCGCGCCTCGGCCACGCGGCTGCGTTGAACGCGGGGATCCGGCGCGCGGTCGGGGAGGGGATTGTCCTCCTCGATCCAAGCGTCGAGCCCCGAGGCCCGTTCGTCGGCGAGCTGCTCCGGGCGCTCGACGATCCAGGAGTGGCAGTTGCGGGCCCGTGGGGCCTTCGTTCCGCTGACCTGCGTGACTTCGAGGAGATCACGGAAGGCGACGCGGAGGCGATCGAGGCCTACTGCCAGGCGTTTCGTCGCTCGGACTACATCGACCGGGGACCGCTCGACGAACACTTCCACTTCTACCGGAACCTGGACATCTGGTGGAGCCTGGTCCTCCGCGAGTCCAAGTCCGACGAGCCGCCGCGTAAGGCCACCGTGATCGCGGGTCTGCCGCTCGAGCGCCACGAGCACCGCGAGTACGCCACCACGCCCGCGGATGAGCGAGACCGTCTGAGCCGGCGCAACTTCTACCGCATCATCGATCGCTTCAGGAACAGCCGCGAGCTGGTGGGGTCACGCTGATCGCCGGTTGAAGCTCGCGACTGCTACCGCTTGCCCACCTTCCGCCAGGTCGTCTCCCCGCCTGCTCGATCGGTGACTTCCAGCCCAAGCTCGAGCAGCTCCGCGCGCAGGGCGTCTGCACGCGGGAAGTCGCGCCTGGCGCGGGCGGCGCTTCGCTCCTCGAGCAGCCGTCGTTGATCAGGCTGCAAGCCGTCGTCCTCGGCCGAGACGTCCGCCCAGACACGGTCGAGGTCGAGCCCCAGCACCAGGTCCGCGTCGAGCACGAGCCAGCGCCGCTCGTCCGGGGAAAGCGAGGCACGCAGCATCTCGCGCACGACGGCGAGCGCGGTCGGCGTGTCCAGGTCGTCGTCGACCGCCGACACCATGCGACCGTGGAGATCGCGGCCGCCTGCCGACAGCGGAGGCGCGGTGTCGTGGGCGCGGTCCCGCAGCCTGAAGCTTTCGTTGCGGTCCCCATGGCCGGCAGGACCGTCCGCGATACCGCTCGGTCGTTCGCCGGCGGCGCCCGGCCGCAGAGGCTCGGGAGCTGCCCAGTGTCCGTCGGGAGGTGGCGGTCCCAGAGCGCGCAGTCGCGATCGCAGCGACTCCAGTGCCGCCGCAGCCGCGCCAATCGAACGGTCGGAATAGTTGAGCTTGCGGCCGTACCGTGAGGTGAGCGCGAGGTAGCGGAAGGCGAGCGGATCGAAGCCGGCTTCAGCCAGCTCGGTGATGCGCTGGAAGTTGCCCGCCGACTTGGCCATCTTGCGGCCCGACATCAGGAGGAACTCGCCGTGAACCCAGTGGCGGGCCGGGGGCCTGCCGGTCAGCGAGGCCGACTGGGCGATCTCGTCCTCGTGGTGCGGGAAGACGTTGTCGACCCCTCCGGTATGGATGTCGAACTCGGGCCCGAGATAGCGCGCCGACATCGCCGAGCACTCGATGTGCCAGCCAGGGAACCCCTCGCCCCAGCGGCGGGTGGGCCAGCGCAGCAGCCGGCCCTCTCCGGCGTGCTTCCAGAGCGCGAAGTCTGCGGGGTCCTGTTTGTCCGTTTCCACCGCTCCCCGGTGGCCGGCACGAAGCTCGTCGAGGTCGTTGCCCGAGAGACGGCCGTAGCCGGGAAAATTGCCGACCGAGAAGTACACGTTCCCGTGATGGGACAGGTACGCCGCGCCGCGGTCGACCAACTGCTCGACCATCGCCAGCATGTCATCGATGTGCTCGGTCGCGCGCGGGAAGACGTGCGCCGGCAGGATGTTGACGGCGGCTTCGTCGGCGTGGAAGGCGGCTTCGTAGGCGGCGGCGATCTCGGCCGGCGTCTTCGATTCGAGGCCGGCAGCCAGGAGCATCCGATCCTCCCCGCGGTCGAACCGCTCGTCGCGCAGGTGACCGACGTCGGTCACGTTCTTCACGTGGAAGACCTCCAGGCCGTGGTACAGGAGCGCGCGACGGATGAGGTCGGCGAGCAGGTAGCTGCGCAGATTGCCGACGTGGGCATACCGGTAGACCGTCGGGCCGCAGCTGTACATCCGGACGCGGCCGGCCTCCAGCGGTTCGACCGGCTCGACATTCCGGGTGAGGGTGTTGCGGAGACGGACTGTCACAGCACTTCCTGGGCGGACACTGGAATCCTAGGGCCTGACCCAAATTGCTAGACCCGCGCCCTAACGAAACCGGCGTCCGTCCGTTCTCGACGGCAGAGGCCTCGCAGCAATACATCGTTCCCCCGGCGGTGTGGTTCGGCGGGGCCTCATCTCCTGCCCCGGACGGTGCCGTCCGCAGGCGGCTGGACCGGGTAGCTTCCCTATACTCCCGCTCATGTCGGTGCCCGCCTCCGGCCGTGCATCCAGCCGCCGGAGCGCCTGGCACGAGCCGGCATTCCGCGCCGCGTTCGTCGCGGCAGCGCTGCTCCTGTGGGCCTTCGTCGTCGGCATTCGCGCACCCGGCGACGCGCGCGGGGCAGCCCGTGACGATGTCTCGATTCTCGCGACCGAACCGACGACCCTCGATCCGGCGGCGCAGGGCGACGTCGAGAGCGCGGCGATCACCTCCCAGCTGTTCGAAAGCCTGACCTCCTTCGACCCGGGCCTGACGCTGCGCCCAGCGCTGGCGTCGTCGTGGGGTATCGGCGACGGCGGGCGCCGGATCGTCTTCCATCTCCGGCCGGGCCTCACGTTCTCCGACGGGACACCGCTAACGGCCGCCGACGTCATCCGCAGCTGGTTCCGGTTGATCGACCGCGACAACCCGTCACCGTTGGCCTCGCTGATGGCCGACGTGGTCGGCGTCGGAGCCTACCTCCGGGGCGAGTCCAGCGACCCAGCGTCGGTCGGACTGACGGCCGTTGGAGACGACGTGGAGGTCCGACTCACACACCCGGCCGCCGACTTCGTTTCGGTCGTGGCCGGACCGTCATTCGGCATCGTTCCGTCCGGCGGGGAGTTCGGGGCGGTGGTCAGCGGGGGCTATCGCGTTGCGCGCCAGACGGACGGCGAGATCACCCTCACCGCCAACGACCACTACTGGGCGGGACGTCCGTCGATCACCACGATCCACGTCAAGACGACGACGGGCGGGCGGAGCCCGGTCGACCTGTTCGACAGCGGGGACGTCGACTACGCGCCAGTCAATGCGCTCGACGCCTCGTGGATCGCGTATGACCAACAGCTTGGAACGCAGCTCAGGAGCGTGCCGTCCCTGAGCGTCAGCTACCTCGGCTTCAACACGTCGAAATCGCCCTTCAACGACGCGCGCGTTCGGCGAGCCTTCGCGCTGGCGGTCGACTGGCAGCGGCTCGTCAAGCTTGGCGGCGAGGACCGCGCGATTCCCGCGACCAGCATGGTGCCGCCCGATATTCCGGACCGGTCGGAGGCCGACTTCGCGCCGCACGCCGACCCGGCCGCCGCACGCGCCGCGCTGGCCGAGGCGGGCTTTCCCGGTGGTGCGCGATTCCCGGTGGTGACGTACGCGTCGAGCGGGCTCGTCACCGACGCTGGAATGCTCCGCCAGCTCCATGACGTGCTCGGCGTAACCGTGAACTACGAGTCGCTGGACGACCTGCTCACGCGGCTGGGCGAAGACCCGCCGGCCATGTGGTCGCTCGGCTGGATCGCCGATTACCCGGGCCAGAACGACTTCCTGGGTGTCCTACTCGGCAGCGGAGCAACGAACAACTACAGCCGCTGGTCGTCGCCCGAGTTCGACGGAAACATCAGCGCCGCCGCAAGCGAGACGGATGCGCGGCTCGCCGGATTCGCGTACGAGCGCGCTCAGGCAGTCGTCCAGCGGGACGTGCCCGTGATCCCGGTGTCCTACGGCCCGACCTTTGCGCTTTCGCGCCAGGCACTCCTGGGCGCGGGGCAGAACGGGCTCGGGTTCCTGCGGATGGCCGGGCTGGCGTGGGCTCCGTGATGGCCGTCGGCTCAGTGATGACCGTCGGCAACCTGATAGCCAGGCGAATCGTGCGCGGCGTCGCGCTCGCCTCGCTGCTCCTCCTTCCGCTGCGAGCTGCGGTGGCGCCTTCCACGTCAGCGGCTGAGCTGGCGACCTTCGGCAATCCGGCGGCGACCTCTAAGTTCGGCGACGCAATCACCTTCGAACAGCCGGTGACCGTTCTGGGGGGTGCGATCAAGCGCGCGGAGATCCTGCTCGACTTCCCGGGCTCGCTCGGCCCCGACGTTTCCGAGGCGCCCCCGCCGCGCAGTGACGACACGCTCCGCTACCAGCTCGACGTGAGCAATACCAACCTGAAGCCGAACACGCGGATCGTGGCCCGCTGGCGGCTGACGGGGAATGACGGCAGCACCCAGCTCGGGCCCCAAGTCGCAATCACTTACGCGGACACGCGCTTCAGCTGGCGGACACGCATCGGATCCATCGTCCACGTGCACTGGTACCAGGGCGACAGCGCGTTCGGCGAGCGTGCCGCGCAGATCGGCGACCGCGCGGTTCAGGACGCCGACTCGTTGCTGGGCGTCAAGGATGACGCGCCGATCGACTTCTTCATCTACGCGGACACCAGACCGCGTTCTACCAGGCGCTCGGGCCGGCAACGCGCGAGAACGTAGGCGGCGAGGCGACCCCCTGGAACCGAACGCTCTACGCGCTCATCACGCCGAACCAGATCGATGCGGCGTGGGTGAGCATCGTCATTCCCCACGAGCTCACGCACATCGTGTTCAACGCCGCCGTCGACAATCCGTACCACCTGCCGCCGCGCTGGCTCAACGAAGGGCTTGCCGTGTACCTCTCGGAGGGCTACGGCGTCGACGATCGCGTTGCTGCCGAGAGCGCGGCCCGGGACGGCTCGATCATTCCGCTCGACGGTCTGACGGGCCAGTTCCCGGTCTCCACGGACGGCTTTTTCCTCGCCTATTCCGAGAGCGTGTCGGCGATCGACTTCCTCGTGAAGACGTACGGCAAGGACGCCCTCGTGAAGCTCATCAGGTCGTATGGGCGGGGCGTCACCGACGACGAGGCCTTCCAGGGGGCCCTTGGAGTGACGGCCACCGGCTTCAGCGATGCGTGGCTCGCCAGTCTCGGCGCGAAGACACGCTCCCGCCAGGGTCCCCAGCCTGCCCCCGCGGGACCGCTGCCGACGGGCTGGAGCGGACCGGCCGGGCCACCCGGGACACTCGTGCCGGGGACGCTCGCTCCGGGCGCGTCGCAGGCGCCGGGCCGTCCTCCCGCGTCGGGGGAGGAGGCGGTCGGCGCGCCGGTGCGGCCGGGCTCGGCGGATCGGGCGATCGGGCTGCTGGCGGGCGCCCTCCTGGTCGTCGTCATTGCAGCCGCGATCGCGATCGGCTTCCGGCGCTCGGAGGCGATGGGACCGCCGCCGTGACGTCGATCGGCGCCCGGTTTCGTACGATTCCGACCTGGCAGCTCACGCTCGGGATCGCGCTGCTCGCCCTCGGATTCCTGATCGCCGCGCAGCTGCAGTCCGAAGGGCCGCGGGTGACCTACACCAGCCAGGAACGGGCGCCCCTCGTGGCAACCGCGCAGGGCCTGCAGGCACAGCAGGACGCCCTCAAGGCGGAGATCGTCTCGCTCCGCTCCCAGATCGCGACGATCGAGCAGCAGGGCAAGGGAAGCGCCGATCAGGTCCGCCAGCTGAACGACCAGCTCGCTGCCGCGCGCGTCGCGGCCGGACTGATCGCGTTGCACGGTCCAGGTCTCGTCCTCCAGCTCCAGGATTCGACCAATCCCGTGCCGCCCGGCGACAACGCGACGGACTACGTCGTCAGCGCGAAGGACGTCCGGACGGCGGTGGAGCTCCTGTGGCTGGCCGGCGCCGAGGCCATCGCCGTGAACGGCGAGCGCGTGACGGCCTCGACGGCCATCCTCGACATTGGCGGCTCGCTCCTCGTCAACTCGGCCTACCAGAGCCAGCCCTACCAGGTCAGCGCGATCGGACCGGCTGACCTCTACGCGCGGCTCACGGCGGAGCCCGCGTTCCAGCAATTCCTGCGCGACCGTGGAGAGCGGTTCGGGATCCGCATCGCCTTCGCACAGCCACCCGACGTGGTCGTGCCCGCCTATGCCGGAACGATCAATCTGCGAAACGCGCGAGCCGTCCCGTCGGGCTCGCCGACGACCCCCTGACCGATGCGCCGTCGCTCGAGTCAGCTGTCGATTGCCCTGGTCGCGCTGATCCTTGGTGTTCTGCTCGTCGTCCAGCTCCGTTCCCAGAACCCGGGCGGCGGGCTGGAGGGCCTGTCGGCACAGGAGCTGACCGACGTTGTCGGCAACCTCAATACCCGGAACGAGCAGCTGCGCACCGAGCGGGCGCAGCTCCAGGCCGAGGTTCAACAGCTGGCGGAGGCCGAGGCCCGCGGCGAGAACTCGGTCGGCCAGCTGCAGTCGGACCTGCTCCGGATCCAGGCGTGGTCGGGGCTCCTGGCGGTCTCGGGCCCCGGCGTGCGTTTGACGGTGACCGGGCCGATCCCCGGCCTGGCCGTCGAGGACCTGCTCAACGAGCTGCGCAACGCCGGCGCCGAAGCCGTGTCGGTCGGCGGCATACGGGTCGTCGCGGGCACAGTCGTCGCCGGCTCCGGGGGCGCGGTCTCGGTCGAGGGGACGCCGCTCGGGGGGACGTTCGAGATCGCCGCAATCGGCAACCCGCCGTCGCTGACTGGTTCGCTCACGCGCGCCGGGGGCATGATGGCGCAGCTGCGGGCCACCCTGCCGGAGGTCGAGCTCGTCGTGACGCCGGTCGACCGCCTCGCGTTGCCGGCCACGACGCGGACCCTGACGCCGGCTCATGGCGCGCCACGCCTCTGATACGCTGACCCGCCGAATGCCGACGAAGCCCCCGCTCGAGCTCTATCTCGGAGACGTCGTCCGGCTCCGGCGCGCCCATCCATGCGGCGGCAGCGAGTGGCTCGTCGACCGTCTCGGAGCGGACATCGGGCTGCGCTGTACCACGTGCGGCCGCCACGTCCTCCTCGATCGGGCGCACGTGGAGCGCCGCCTCGTCGCCTTCGTCGAGCGCGGAGATCCCGAGCTCAGCGCGGCTGTCGACGCCGCACGTCCTCGACCCGCAGCCGACGGTCACGCCGGGTTGTGATCCCGGAGCTCCCGCCCGAGGAGCGGATAACCAAGGCACCAGTTACCCCGAGCACCTCGGCAACGGGCGAGCCCGGCGCGCTGGCGGTCCTCCAGAACCGCCCCTTCCTGCTGCTCTGGCTGTCGCAGGCCGCGACCCAGATCGGCGGCAACATGGTCATCTTCGGGTTGACGGTCGTCGTCCAGCAATCCACGAATTCGGTGACCGCCGTCAGCGTGCTGCTGCTGACATTCCTCGTGCCGTCGGTGCTGTTCTCGGCCCTCGCTGGCGTCTACGTGGACCGGGTGGATCGCAGGTCGGTGCTGGTCATTACCAACCTGGTCCGTGCCGTGGCTTTCGGGGCCATCTTCCTGGCGGGCGATCACCTGCTCCTGCTCTACGTGCTCAACACGCTGGTCTCGATTGCGTCGACGTTCTTCGCGCCGGCCGAGGCGGCGATGATCCCGGTCGTCGTGCCGCGCAGCCAGCTGGTCGCGGCAAACGGGATCTTCACGGTGACGCTCAACGCGGCGTTTCCGCTCGGCTTTGCGCTCCTGGGCAGCATCGTTGTCACGATCGCAGGTCCATCGGCGCTGTTCCTGCTGGTCGGAGTCCTGTACCTCGTGGCGGCCTTCTTTTGCTACACATTGCCTCCTGTGCCGCCTCCGAACGGCGAGCGTGAGCACACCACGGTGCGGGGCGCCGTGCTCGACGCCGAGCGGGCAGTAGAGTCCACATTCGGGCAGCTGCGCGAGGGCTTCCAATTCATCCGCGGCCACCGCTCGATCGGCTGGTCCCTGGTCTACCTCGGGGTCACCGCCTCGTTGATCGGCGTGCTCGGCGCACTGGGGCCCGGGTTCGCGACCGCGACGCTCGGCCTGAATCCGAAGGACTTCGTCGTGGTAGTCCTACCGATCGGATTCGGAATCGTCATGGGCATCCTGTTGCTCAACAACTACGGGCGGCTCGTGCCCCGTCGAAGCCTGATCGAGGTTGGCCTGATCGCGCTGGGCGTGCTCATCGTTCTGCTCTCGATTGCCGGGCCAATTACCCATTTCCTTCAGGGCGTTCAGGCTGCCTCGCGGCTGCTCGACCAGTCGTCGCTCGTCTCACTGCTCGCCGTCGTCGTAGCGATTGCCTTCCTGACCGGCATCGCCTACGCGATCGTGGCCATCTCGTCGCAGACCCAGCTGCAGGAGGACCTGCCGGAGGACGTCCGAGGCCGCGTGTACGGCGTCCTGTTCACCCTGATCTCGGTCGCCAGCTTCGTGCCGATCATCATCGTGGGCCCGATCGCCGACCGGATCGGCACCACGCCGGTCATCCTGGGCATTGGGATCCTGACCGCGCTCGCTGGGGCGGCGTCGATCTACAGCCATCGTGGCCTCGGTCATCCAGCCGGCGCGGAGCGGCCAGTTGGGCAGCCTCCAGTGACAGACTGAGGCGTGAACGAGACGCCTTCGCGTTCAGCTGCGCACGACGACCTGGCCGGGCCGATCAAGGCGCATGACAACCTGGGCCGGCCGACGACGCCAGACAGTTGGCGCCTCACCGCACTTGGCGTCCTGGGCGGTGGCCTGCTCCTGGGCGACCGGGCGGCAGCTTCAGGCCTCGGCCGGAGAGCGGTCGCGCTGACGGCCGGGGTTGCCGGCGCGTGGGTGGCCTCGATCATGCTCGCGAGTCGTCGACCCCCGATCCCGCCCGCGTCTGTCGGCGAAGGGGCGCCGGTTCCCGCGGCCGGGCCGACCTTCACAGTCCTCGTCGCAGCACGGGACGAGGCCGGTGTGCTTCCCAACCTGGTCGCCGACGTCGCTCGCCAGACGTATCGCGACTCGGCCGGCGAGCCCTGCTTCGAGCTTCTCCTGGTGGACGACCGCTCGACGGACGGGACAGCCGCCGCGGTCGCCGAGGCCGCCGCCCAGGAGGGGATCGCGGAGGTGACACGGCTCGTCCGTCGCGACGGGCAAGACCTGCCGGACGGCAAGGGTGCCGCGCTGACCGCCGCGCAGCCGGAGGCATGCAAGGGAGACATCGTCGTCGTCCTCGATGCCGACGCCCGGATCGGGCCGTCGTTCCTGGCCACGCTGGCTGCCTACTTCCGCGCTGGCGCGTCGGCAGTCACCGCCCGCCGGCGTGTGCTCAACGCCGGCGGAAGCAACCTTGCGGGGGCCCAGGCCGACGAGCAGACACTCGACGGGGAGCTACAGCGCGGCCGCTGGGCGCTGGGCGGCTGCTCGGAGTTCCGCGGCAACGGGATCGTGATCCGGCGCGACCTGCTCGCCGAGGTCGGCGGCTGGCGTGCGGAGGCGCTGACCGAGGACCTCGACCTGTCGAGCCGGGTCGCCGCAGCAACCGGGATCCGCGTCGTCTGGGCGGTCGACGCCGAGCTGTGGGAGGAGCCGGTGCCGGACTGGGGCGGGCTGTTCCGACAGCGCCTGCGCTGGGCCGAAGGCGGGATCCGGCGTGCCTTCGAGCTCGGGCCGCGAGTGCTCGCGAGCGACCGCCTGCCGCTGCCGGCCAAGGTCGACTTCGGGCTGTACGTCGGACAGCTCGCCGTCGCGCCGCTCCTGCTGGGGCTGATCGGCGGCTCCCTGCGTCGCGGCCGAACCGGGGTCGGACTCGCGTTCGTGGCGATCTACGGGCTGATGGGGGGCACGCTGGCGTTCGACGCGCTTCGCTGGGAGACCGCCCCAGGCGGCCGGCCCCTCTCTCGCCCCGAGCGCGTCTGGCGCGCAGGACGAGTGGCGCTCTTCAACGGCCTCTGGCTGGCCGCGATCCCGGGGGCCATGTGGCGGCTCGCGACGCGGAAGGGGCCGGTCGGGTACGACAAGATGGCCCACGGGACCGCCCCACCCGCGGAACCAATTCGACCAGGAACGACGGGAGGCTGAGTGGCCAGGGTCGCGGTGATCTTCACCGGCGGGACCATCAGCATGCGTGCCGATTCCGAGGCCGGCGGCAATGTGCCCGTCCTGGACGGCGCCGCGATCCTCGCGCAAACACCGGGCCTCGCCGCGGTGGCCGAGGTCGTCCCGATCGACCGGGGACTGACTCCGGCCAGCCATTTCACGTTCTCCGCGCTGATCGACCTCGCGGGCGAAATCCGGCAGGCGCTCGAGGACGGGCAGACCGACGGGGCCGTCGTCGTGCAGGGGACCGACACGATCGAGGAGACGTCCTTCCTTTTCCGGTCGTGGTCACGGGGGCGATGCGGTCCGCCAGCCAGGCGGGCTACGACGGTCCGGCCAACCTGACCGACGCGGTGCGCGTCGCGGCCTCGAAGTGGATACGCCGTCAGGGAACTGTCGTGGTGCTGGGCGGGTCGATCCACGCCGCGGACGACGTCACGAAGACGCACACCAGCTCGCTGACGAGCTTCCAGAGCCTGAACTTTGGGCCGCTCGGGGAGGTCGACGACGGGCAGGTCGTCCTGGCGCGCCGGCGAGCTGCGCGGCGCAACGTCAGGACCGCGCGCGCTGCGGAGCCGGTCGATCTGGTGACGGCGACGGTCGGGATGGACGGGCGCCTGGTCGATGGCGCCGTGGCCTCCGGTTCGGTCGGACTGGTAATCGCAGCGACCGGCTCCGGGAACACCTCGATCGCGCTTCTTGAAGCCGCTTCGCGGGCGATGGTCCGCGGGATCCCCGTCGCGTTGGCGTCGCGCTGCCCTGCCGGCCGCGCAGGCGGCGGCTACGCCTTTCCCGGCGGAGGCGCCACATGGCTCCGGGCGGGGGCCATGCTCGCGGGCCACCTGAGCGGGCCGAAGGCACGCGTCGCCCTGGCGCTGGGTCTCGGCGCCGGCCTCGAGGGCGATGCCCTCGCGGGGCTGCTGGCCGACCCGGTCGGCTGAACGCCGTGCCCGCGGACCTCGACCTGCTGGTCACCGGGCGGGTCGCGACCCTCGCCGGGAGAGCCGGGCCGGCGTTCGTCGAGGCGATCGCGATCGGTGGCGGCAGGGTGGTCGCAGCTGGCGGGCGGACTGATATTTCGGAGTTGGCCGGCCGAAACGTCCGCCGGATCGATCTCGCGCCCGATCAGATCGCGGTTCCCGGGCTGACCGACGCCCACCTGCACCTCGCCGACGCGGCACTTGCGTCGAAGAGAGTCGACCTCGCGGTGAGCGCGACGCCGGAGGAAGGCTTGCGAACCATCCGAGCCGCCCACGAAAAGCTGCGGGACCCGGACGCCTGGCTGGAGGGCGGCGGTTGGGATCCCGGCCGGTGGGGAACGTGGCCGACAGCCTCCGACCTCGAGGCGGTCGCACCAGGCCGAAAGGTAGCCCTGTGGGCGCACGATCATCACGCGCTGTGGGTCAGTCCGGCAGCGTTGGCCGCCGCGGGCATCGACGGCAGCACGCCGGATCCGTCCGGTGGCGTCATTCGTCGCGCCGCGGACGGGACCCCCACCGGCGCGCTCCACGAGGGGGCGGCCGGTCTCGTGACGGCGCATGTGCCGAGGCCGACCGCCGACGAGATCGAGGTCGCCATCGAGCGGTTCGTGCCCCAGCTGCTCGCGCGAGGTGTCGTCGCTGCGCACGACCCCGGCGAGATCAAGTCCGATGCGGCGCTCGAGGGTGGCTTCGCCGCGTACCGTCGGCTCGCCGCGGCCGGCCGGCTGAAGCTGCGCGTCCACGCGTGCCTGAGGCAGGACGCCCTTGCGGTCGCCCGCGATCGCGAGCTGCGCAGCGGTCAGCTGCTTGGTCCCGACCCGCTGACGCGCGCCCACGTTGGCTGGCTGAAGCTGTTCGCCGACGGAACCGTCGGATCGCGGACCGCCGCCCTGCTCGACCCGTATGAGTCCACGCCCGACGGCGCTAGCTCTGCCGGAGGTCCGACCGGCCTCTTCGTGACGCCCCCCGAGCTCATTCGCGATCTCGCCGAGCAGGCGGCTGCCGCCGGGATCGCCACGACGATCCATGCCATCGGCGATGCCGCTGTGCGGGTCGCGCTCGACGCCCTGGCCCCGACCGTCGGCCTCACGCCGCTGATGCCGCGCATCGAACACATCCAACTGGCCACGTCCGGAGACATTGCTCGCTTCCAGGAACTGGGAATCGCGGCCTCGGTCCAGCCCATCCACCTGCACGGCGACGGCGAGCATCCCCGGCTGGCATGGGGCGATCGCGTCCTCAGCCGCGGCTACCCCTGGTGGCAGCTCGTGCGGGCCAGAGCCGTGATGCCCTTCGGGACGGACGCGCCGGTCGAGCCCATCGACCCATGGCCGGGGATCCTCCTCGCACTCACCCCACGACCGGTCCAGGTCCCGGGCGAGCCCCGACCGCGGATGCGCGCTCTGGCGCTCGGTCGCGCCCTCCGCGCGGCATGCCTCGATCCCGCGATATCGGCCCGGGAACGGGATCGAGGGCGGCTATCGCCGGGCTCGCGCGCGGACGTCGTGGTCATCCCTGGCGCGGATCTCGCGCAGCGCTTCGGACCGGGCGAGGCGCGACTGACCGTTCGGCCCCAGCTGGTGCTGATGGACGGCGAAGAGGTGTTCGCCGCCTGAGCGACGGCGGGCGAGGACGCTGAGTCGCAGCCGCGACCAGGTTGGGCCAGCCCGTCGCTAGGCCGATCCGGCCTCGACCATCGGCAAGTGGCCCGCGTCGCGCATGTCCGCCATCTCCTCGTCTGCGAGCTGCTTCGCGGCCGCGTTGAACAGCCCGTTGAAAATGCGCGAGGTCGACGGAAACGCGTGGATCGTGTCGGCCAGCGTCTCGATCGGGACCCGCGCCTTGATGGCCAGGACGCACTCGTGGATGGCCGCCGAGGCATCCGGCGTGGCCATCGCCGCCCCGACGAGCTCGTGCGTGGCGCGGTCGACCACGATCGTCACGTGACCGAAGGTCGCCTCGACGGAGTAACCCTTCGCCGTGCGCGGGAAGTGGGCGACCTGCTCGAAGGCGTCGAGGCCACGCTCCTGCGCCTGCTCGAGCGTCAGGCCGACCGACGAAAGCTCGGGATCGGTGTAGGTCGCCCGCGGCAGCGCGCGATAGTCGGGCGTGACCGGGTCACCCAGCGCCATGCGAATGGCGAGATCGCCCTGGTAGTGCCCCTGGTGGGTGTGGAGCTCGGGACCCGCCACGTCGCCGACGAGGTAGAGCCCGTCCGCGATCCGGAGGCGCCCGTCCCGTGGGAGGGCGTTCCGATCGTTGACGTCGATGCCGACGTTCTCCAGTCCGAGGTCCTTGACCGGGAAGTCGCGACCGACCGCGAGGAGGACCGCGTGGCCCTCGACCGTCGTGCCGCCGTCCAGCTCGAGGAGGTCGGCTCCGTCCCGGCCGGCCTTCGGACGCGCGCGCAGGGCTCGACCACCAAGACGGACCGTGACGCCGTCTCGCTGGAGTGCCCTGAGTGCCGCCTCCGAGTTCCGTGGATGGTCCGTCGGCAGCAGGCGGTCGCCCGACTGGCAGACGGTGGTGGGGACGCCGAAGCGCGCGAAGACCTCGGCCATCTCCACGCCGGTCGGGCCGCCACCCAGCACGAGCAGGCTGCGTGGCAAGTCACGTGTCCCCGTGGCGTCCTTGTTCGTCCAGGTGTTGACCTTGTCGATACCCTCGATCGGCGGGATCTTCGTCGTCGAGCCGACCGCGATCACGATGTTTCGGGCGTGGAGCTCGTGGAGCGTGCCGCCCTGGTCGACCTCGACGCGACCGGGACCCGCGATCCGTCCCGTGCCGCGCAGGACCGTCGCGCCCGCCGATTCGAGGCTTTCGTCGGGGTAGGGGATGCCCTCGCGGTTGATCATGTAGTCGCGTCTCGCCGAGGCGCGCTCCCAGGAGTAGTCGTCGCCGCAGGCACGTCGGGCCGCCCCGTTCAGCAGCGACTTGGACGGAATGCAGCCCCAGTACGGGCATGAGCCGCCGAAGAGGTCGCGATCGACGATGGCGACGGTCGCCTTGCGCTCCCGGGCCTTGTGTGCGGCCGCTTCGCCGGCCGGTCCGGCGCCGATGATCACGAAATCGAACGATTCCATCGGAGCTCCTCGCGTGGGCAGGGCGCGGTCGGCCCAAGATAGTCCAGCGATGTGTCTGGCGCGTTACCGGGTTGCCGGGTCTGCCTCGCGCTGACGCGTCGCTTCGTACAGGAGCACAGCGGCGGTCGTTGCGACGTTGAGGCTGTCCGCGATGCCCGACATCGGCAGTCGGACAGCACTCACGCCCTCGCCGGACCATGCATCGGAGAGGCCGTGGGTCTCGCTCCCGAGCGCGATTGCGACCGATGAACGCAGGTCCGCCGACCAGTAGGGCTGCGTCGCGTCCACCCGGGCGGCGACGATGGGGATCTGTCGCTCCCGAAGCCACGCGAGTGTGTCGCTGGTCGAGGCGGACGCGATCGGGACCGTGAAGATCGTGCCGAGGCTGGCGCGAATCGCGTTCGGGTTGAAGAGGTCCGTTCGTGGATCGGCAGCGATGACGGAGGCCCCAACGGCGTCGGCCGTCCGCAGGATCGCGCCGAGGTTGCCCGGCTTTTCGAGCCCCTCGATGACGACGACGAGCGCGGGGTCAGAAACGCTCAGGTGCCCGAGGCCGACATCTGGCACGCGAGCGACCGCGACCACACCGTCCAGCCGGTCCCCGAAGGCGAGCCGCTCGAGGACCGCAGGCGCAACCGTGACCAGCTCGATGCCCTTCAGCCGCACCGCTTCGAGGATGGTGGAGACGCCGACCGGGATCGAGGCGTCCTCGTCAAGGG
>VBFZ01000022.1:0-2070 GCA_005880805.1 Chloroflexota bacterium
CTTCGCCCAGATCGACGTACAGCTCAAGCGTCGGCACGACCTGATTCCCAACCTCGTGAACGCGGTCAAGGACTACATGGGCTTCGAGCAGGACGTCCTGACCCGTGTCACGCAGGCGCGCGCGAACGCCGTGGCCGCAGGCGCGCAGGGACCGGCACAGCAGGCGCAGGCGGAGAACGTGCTCACTGGGGCGTTGCGCTCCCTGTTCGCCGTCGTCGAGAACTACCCCGACCTGAAGGCCAACCAGAATGTCCTCGAGCTCCAGGAGCAGCTCACGACGACCGAGAACCAGATCGGCTTCAGCCGTCAGCACTACAACGCGACGGTCCTCGACTACAACACCTCGATCGCGACGTTCCCGAACGTGCTCATCGCAGGGCCGTTTGGCTTCGCGAAGCGCGAATTCTTCGACGCCGAGCCCGAGGCCGCCGAAGTTCCCGTCGTCCAGCTCCGGTAACCCGCGGGCATCCCGCCCACCGCAGGCACCGTCATGGCGGGCTCGTTCTACGACCAGATCGCGGCGAATCGCCGCAACTCGTTCCTGCTCGCGCTGTCCGTCGTTGGGCTGCTTGCCGTCCTCGGGTTCGCAATCGGATACGCGCTGACCGGCGACGCCTCGGGGGCGATCGGGGCGGTCGTCCTCGCGATCGTCGTCGGGACCCTGGCGTCGCTCGGTTCGTATTTCGCCGGCGACCGACTCGTCCTGACCGTTTCCGGTGCGAAGGAGGTCGATCCGACGAGCGCCCCCCAGCTCATGAACGTGGTCCAGGAGCTCGCGATCGCGGCGGCCATTCCGATGCCGAAGGTCTACCTCATCAACGACACGGCACCCAACGCCTTCGCCACGGGCCGCGATCCACAGCACGCCTCCATCGCGGTCACGAGCGGCCTCCTCGAGAAGCTGGATCGGGAGGAGTTGCAGGGGGTCATCGGCCACGAGCTTTCGCACGTCCGGAATTTCGACATTCGCTTCTCCCTGATCGTCGGCGTGCTTGTCGGCAGCATCGCGCTCATCTCCGACTTCTTCCTCCGCTGGACGTTCTGGACGGGCGGGGGACGGCGGTCGCGGGACAGCGATCGCGGCGGCAATGCGCTGCAGCTCGTGGCGTTCGCGATCGCGATCTTCCTGGCGATCCTGGCGCCGATCGCGGCCCGGCTGGTGCAGCTCGCGGTTAGCCGCCAGCGCGAGTACCTGGCCGACGCGTCGTCGGTCGATCTCACGCGGAACCCTGAGGGCCTCGAGCGCGCGCTCGCCAAGATCGCCACGGACCAGGAGGTCCTGGAGGTTGCCAACCGCGCCACGCAGCACCTGTACTTCACGAACCCGATCAGGAAGTTCGAGGAGCGATCCTCGAACCTGTGGTCGACCCACCCGCCGATCCTCGACCGCATCAACCGCCTGCGCCAACTGCAGGGCGAGGGCCCGGTCGATTCCGCCGAGACGCAGGCGCTGGCCGGGCTGGACTAGGCGGGCCCCAGTCGGGGGCCAGGGTCGAGGCGGCAACTCGACTGGTTCGTAATATCGCCCGGGGCGATGCAACGCGCGTCCTGGTGCCTCGGACGATGTGGAACCGACGATAGGGGCTATCGATGAGCGTGCTCGAGGCGCCCGGCCAGGTTGCGGGCTCATCGACGGCGGCCGGCTCGTTCTTACCATCGCACCCAGCGATACTGCGGACGAACCCCCCTTCGTTCCCGCCGCTGGGACACCAGTTTCTTGCCAATATTCGGGGAGGAGATATCGCGGGCGAGTGCCGGGGCCGGTGGCGGGATCTGAGGGCCGGAGACGCTCGCCTCGGAACTCAAGAGTGGCCGAATCAGAGGGCGACAGACGGCTGGCGACCATTCCGCGACTCAGAACGCGTACCGACGTCTCCACCGCGAATATCGGCAAACTTCGGTCGCTGGTGGGCCCCCGGTGGCATCGCCCGCGACCTTGAAGGGCCTCGAAGACGCGTGGTATCGTTCGGCAGCCGACGGGCGGCCAAAAGCCTGGTTGGCCATCGGGCCGAGATAGCTCAGTTGGTAGAGCACGCGACTGAAAATCGCGGTGTCGCCAGTTCGATTCTG
>VBFZ01000022.1:2088-9245 GCA_005880805.1 Chloroflexota bacterium
GTTGGTAGAGCATCACCTTGCCAAGGTGAGGGTCGCGGGTTCGAGTCCCGTCTTCCGCTCCATTTCTTTGCCCACCAGCATCGGCCCCGGACGGCGGGCCGCCTCGCGGATCCGCTGCCCCTTCGTCTAGTGGTAGGACAGCGGACTTTGGATCCGTGAACCGAGGTTCGAATCCTCGAGGGGCAGCCAACTCGGCTAGGCTTGGGCCGGCCCGTCCCGGACGCGCCACCACGAGGCGACGTGGTGAAGTGGCTTAACACGGAGGTCTGCAAAACCTCTACTCGGCGGTTCGAATCCGCCCGTCGCCTCCAGACTCCAAGCACGAATCGACCCGCCGGCTGATCGGCGGGTCTTCGTTTGGTCGGGAGTTTGGTCGGGAGTTTGGTCGGGAGTTCGCGCCGGGACGAAGCCTGGCCTTCATGATCCTCCTCGCCGTCTCGGGCTGCGCCGGTGGCAATACGTGCTGACCATGGCTGGCTTGATGAGTCCGACCAGGGTCCGGAACGAAGAACCCAGGAGCGTGGAATGCGTGTTGGCGAAGGCAGGGGAGCGGCGATGACTGAGCATGAGGTGGTGATCGCGGGAGGGGGACCGACCGGGCTGATGTTGGCGGCCGAACTGACGCTGGCGGGGATCGATGTCCTCGTCGTCGAGCGTCGGGCCAACCAGGAGCTCGACGGAAGGCGGGCCGGGGGGCTCCACTCCCGCACGCTCGAGGTGCTCGACCAGCGCGGCGTCGCCGATCGGTTCGTCTCGGAGGGCCAGACGCACCCGTTCGTCGGCTACGCGGGGACGTTCCTGGACATCAGCGACTTCCCGACTCGCCACAACTACGTCCTGGGCCTCTGGCAGAAGGACATCGAGGTCATCTTGGCTGGCTGGGTCGACGAGCTCGGCGTCTTGATGCTGCGTGAGCACGAGGTGGTGGGCTTCACGCAGGACGAGGCCGGCGTGGATGTCGAACTGTCCGGGCAGACGACGCTTCGGGCCGACTACCTGGTCGGGTGCGACGGGGGCCGCAGCGTGATCCGCAAGGCGGCGGGCATCGAATTCGCCGGGTTTGATGCCTCGCGCAGCTACATGATCGCCGAGGTTGAGATGGACGAGGAGCCCGAGATCGGAATGCGACCGGAGGGCGGCGGCATCGGCCCCGTCAATCGCGAGAAGGGCGGCAGCCCGTACGGGATCGTCCTCTTGGAGGCGGAGGTCGAGCATGCCAGCGACCCGACCCTGCAGGACCTGCGTGAGGCGCTAGTCGCCGCCTACGGGACCGACTACGGCGCGCATAGCCCCACCCGGATGTCCAGGTTCACCGACATGACTCGCCAGGCCGCGTCCTATCGGGCGGGCCGCGTCCTGCTCGCTGGTGATGCCGCGCACGTGCACAGCCCGGTCGGGGGCCAGGGGCTAAACGTCGGCGCGCAGGACGCCGTGAACCTCGGCTGGAAGCTGGCCCAGGTGATCAGGGGAACCTCGCCCGAGAGCCTCCTGGACACCTACCACGCCGAACGCCACCCGGTGGGCGCCCGGGTGTTGCGCAACACCATGGCGCAGGTGGCGCTCAGCCACATCGACGACCGCAGCAAGGCGCTGCGCGAGGCCGTGCTCGAGATGCTGAGCATGGATGAGCCCCGCAAGCGCACCGCCGGGATGATCTCCGGCCTTGACGTCCAGTACGACCTCGGCGCGGGCCACCCGCTGCTCGGGCGGCGGATGCCTGACCTGGACCTCCAAACAACAGACGGTCCGACGACTGTGTTCGCGCTGCTCCACGACGCCCGGCCCGTTCTCCTCAACCTGAGCGAACCCGGCGAGTTCGACATTTCCCCCTGGTCCGACCGAGTCGGTCTGGTCGACGCCGCCCACGAAGGGGAGTGGGACCTCCCGGTCGTCGGCCCGGTCCCCGCGCCCGCCGCCGTGTTGATCCGCCCCGACGGGTATGTCGCCTGGACGGGCAGCCTCACGGACCCTGAACTCCCCGGCGCTCTAGCAACCTGGTTCGGCGCCCCGACTCCGTCCTCCTAGGGGACTAGGAGCGTCCAGTCCCTCATGCCGCGCTCGAGCCGCTGGAGCTCCCGCCTGAGGAAATCAAACATGCCGGCGATATGCGTGAGACCGTAAGCCGGGTTCGCGCGTGGTCGAGGAGATCGATGGACCCATTGGGGCCGTCCGACCTGTCGCTGTCGACGTCCAGCGGCCGTACAGCTGCTTCGGTTCAAAAGGCTCCATCGGTCAGCTCGACCCAGGCACCTACACGGTCCACGTCTGGTATGACGGCCAGCCCGAGAAGGCCGAGCTGTCAACCGGCACGTTTACCGTGAAGTCGAGCCCGTCGCCGCGAGCTCGCTGCCACTGACGAGCGCTAGGATGCTGGGCGGCCGAAGTGGCGGAATGGCAGACGCTGCGGACTTAAACTCCGCTGCCCGCAAGGGCGTCAGGGTTCGAATCCCTGCTTCGGCACCATCTCTCGACCGACGACAGACCGCTTCGGCTCCGCCCTCACCTTTAGCAAGCAGGCCTGGCTCGTAATCTCTCCGAAAGGTTCGCGTTCGTAGGCTCGCGCGAACCCCTGTCGGTGTCGTCGATGCGGTACGGCCATCGTGTCGGCGCCCGATGGGGGTTCAGCGCTTTTCGATGCTAGCGGTCGGATGACGATGGCCGCGGTTCACCGGTGGCTACGTTTTTGTAATGCTCGCGTAGCCCGGTTGGGCCTTGCAGCCCCATTACAGGCATAATCTTCCCCGAGAGCACCGACCTCGCCCAAGCGGCCCTCCGCGACCGCGCACTGTCACGTCCCCCAGGCACGACCCTCAGGTTTCACCGCGTGGTTTGGTGCTGTATCGGGCCTGTTCCGTCCCGATGGTCCGGCGAGCGGCGTGTTGGCTCCCCCCTGGCCGACAAACCTCGCCGGGCCTGTCGGGCTCTATTTACAGGTTTCCGCTTCACGGGGCCCACCCGCCACGGATTCGGCTGGCCGGCGTCATTCCCACAACGACCTGTCCGGACCTATGCTCGCGCCGATTGGCGCCAGGGGGCACCAGGTGGCAGGGGAGGGATGAGCCATGCGGCTGCCGTTCGGGCTTGCCTTGTCAGTTGTGCTCGCGCTGTTTGCCGTCGGGCCCGTGGCGGCCTCGAGTGCGGATACGAACCTCATGCAATCGGGGACGAGCGCGGTCTACTTCTCGCAGATGTGCGAAGGCGACGAGAGCCTGGCGGCCACCTGCTCGACGACCTTCCTCTTCGTTCTGTCCGGCAAGACGCACGACAAGGTCGGACATGTGATCACCAGGAATCAGGCGTGCGTCGAGGCCTCTGTCGAGACATTTGACGAATCTGTGGAGCGAATCAGCTTCCACGGCAAGTTCGGCTGCCAGACGCTCCGCAAAGGCGCGCTTTCGGTCGATCGCCTCAACTCCTTCATGTTGCGAGCGACCCTGCCGGTCGAGATCGTTGACTGCGGCCCCCAGGACTGCGCGCCCTCGACGACAGGCAGTGTCGAGATTCGAGCCACGTGGACCGGGACCGGGCCTACCACGCTGCGAAAGCTCCGCAACGTCTACGACGACGGAGTCTGCTACTCACTCGTGGCCTGGAAGTCCGCGAGCCGCGATGCGACCTTCACGGGAACCCTCGACGGTGTCGCAATGCCCCCGCCCGACGAGTTCGAGGGCGCCGGCCTCTCGCGCGGAAAATTCCGGGTGATCAATCGAAACTGCGGCGGGTGAATCCTCGCTGGCGTGATTGCCTGATTCATGACCGTTGCCTCACAGCAACGTCGGCAGTAGCATCTGCCATCCGGCGGCAGGGGGCGGATGGACCGTGACCAGGTGCCGACCGCGGGCAGGTGAGGCGCCCAGACATGTCCACGAACGAGACGCGGGGCAGCGGACAGGGAGAGGCCGTGGAGCTCGAGGGCGGCGCCTCGTGGACCACGAACGGAACCGAGCCCGCGGCGACGACAACCAGGGATTCAGCGGGAAGCCCGGCTGACGAGGTCGACGAGTTCCTCGCCAGCCTGGCCGACGCGATGCACTCGACCGCGACCGCCGAGCACGCGCGAATCGCGGAATCGACAGAGCAGCGTCGTCGGGCCCATCTGAGTCAGCTCACGGCACGGGAGGCCGGCGAGGCTGATGAGCTGCGTGAGACCACGGAACAGGACGTCAAGGCGATCCATTCCTGGGCCGACCGGGAAATCAGTCGCATTCGCAACGAGCGCGAGCAGCGGATCGCCTCCCGACGACAGGAACTCGATATCCGGCTCGACGAGCACCACTCCCTGATCACAGGCGAGGTCGAGGCGGTCGAGGCGAAGGTGTCGGCCTATCTCGCCGAGCTCGAAGCTTTCTTCAACGACCTCGGCGCCGAGGACGATCCGATTGCGCTCGCGCGCCGGGCACGATCTCGACCGGCTTTCCCGGAGCTCAGCGCGGCCGCTCCCTCCGATACCACGGCGGTCGAGACGACCGCCGCCCGGGAAGCGGCTCCCCCTGAGCGGCACGACGACGACAGCAACGCTGGAGTCATCATCGGAGGCGACACGCCGATGGTGGCGGTCATGGCCGAGCCGGCGCCCGCCGAAGACGCCAAGCCCTCGGAATCCGCCGAAGGCAATTCGACCGTGGTGAGCCCGGTTCCCGTCGAGGCAGTTGGCGGGAATCAGGACGAAACCGGGGAGGTCTCGAGCCCCGGGCAGATTTCGAACCCGGGGGAGGCTTCGAGCCCCTCCGAGGCCGAGTCAGCGAAAGAGCCCGTCGAAGTGGGCACCGACGTGAGCGCCGACGCCCGGCAGGGCTCGGGAACGCTGCTTCAGACCGTACCCACGCACCGTCCGATGAGCCTGCTGTCGCGTCTGGCGAACAACATCGCGGAACGGTCCGACCCGCCAAGCTAGGAGTCCCGAAAACCGAGCAGCTACGGCCGGCTGGGCTCTCCCAGCCGGCCGTTTTCATTGCAACCGACCTCCTGATGGCTGTGGGCGGGCTCGGTTCCCGTCCGGTGAGGCGCGCGTCGCGCCCAAAGTGGTTCCCGACACGCATCTGTAAGTCCGGTTCCGGCCGCGCCGTTTCCCGGCTATCGCGCGCGGGAGCACCGTTTCCCGCACGCAGCATCGGCGCGATGGCCGTGAGGTTGCCTCTGCGCCCGAGCGGGCGTCGCTACGACTGGAGGTCCTATGCCAACACCTGTTGTCACCGTTCAGAACTGGGGAGACGCGGTCTTCCTCGCGCTCTCGAACGTGCTGAACATGCTCCTGTCCGCCATCCCGCTCGTGATCGGCGCGCTGGTGATCCTGGTCATCGGCTGGATCCTTGCCTCGATCGGCGGCCGGGTCGCGACCGCAGCGCTCAACCGCCTCGGCGCCGACCGACTGTTCCGGCTTCACGGCGAAAACGTGTACGGCGCGACCGTGACGACGACATGGAGCCCGAGTGTCGTCTCGGGCGAAGTCGTCAAGTGGCTGATCCGACTCGTGTTCCTCGTGGCGGCCGCCAACACACTGGGGCTCACGCAGGTCAGCCAGCTGCTCAACCAGGTGATCCTGTGGATCCCGAACCTCGTTGTGGCAGCGGTCGTCCTGCTCGTCGCGCCACTCTTCGGTCGCTTCCTACGGGGTCTGATCGAGACGGGCGCGGGCGAGATGGGCTTCACGAATGGCGCCCTCCTCGGCCGCCTCGCCGAGTACGCGGTGCTCGCCTTCGCGGTCGTGATCGCCATCAACCAGATCGGAATCGCTGCCAACCTCGTCAACACGCTATTCGTGGGCGTGGTCGCGGCCCTCTCGCTGGCGTTCGGCCTGGCCTTCGGGCTGGGCGGGCGCGGTGTAGCCGCGGAGCTCACGAGACAGTGGTACGAGAGCTCGCAGCGGCGCGTCAGCCAGGTTGCCGAAACTGCGGCCAGGACCCAGCCCGCACCCGCGCAACCGACCATGGCGGGTGCACCGAGCCGCGCACGGCCCAAGTAGAGCGTCGCCCGATAGGCAACAAGTGGGCCGGCCCGAAAGGGCCGGCTCTTTCATGGCCCGCCTCGCGCGGCGGGCACCGGCATCGGGACCCAATCGCGGGGAGGCGAATCGAAGGCTCGAAACCGAACCCCATGTCCGTGTGACGAAATTCGTGGCTGCCGCCGTGAGTCGGTGACGGAACGCTTGCAAATGCGTGACAAGTCCGCGAATTCAGTGGAATCGCCTTTGCAGCGCTGCAATACTCGCCGCCGCCGAGTAACCCCAGGAGCGACGCGACAGTCGCGCCGACGGAGCAGATCGCCCGCGAGTCGAGATGAATGACAGCTGAACCCCGCGCCCACTCCATCCCGCTCTTGAGTCTCATTCCCGGACTCGGCCAGTCAGCCGAACGGGACGTGGTCGCCGAGGCCAATGAGCAGCGGTATCGCGACTTTCTCGAGGCGCTCGGCGTGGCCATGTACACGACCGACGCGAACGGCCGGATCACGTTCTTCAATCAGGCAGCCGTACAGTTCTGGGGGCGAACGCCGCAGCTCGGCGAGGAATGGTGCGGGTCGTGGCGGCTGTTCTGGCCCGACGGTCGACCGATGCCTCATGACGAGTGCCCAATGGCTATCGCGCTCCGCGAAAATCGCGCGCCGCGCGGCTACGAGGCGATCGCCGAACGCCCGGACGGCAGCCGCGTCTCGTTCGTGCCCTATCCGACGCCGCTGCGCGACCCGGACGGGACGCTCGTCGGCGCCGTGAACGTCCTGGTCGACGTCACCGAGCGCACCCGGGCGGAGTCCGCGCTGCGAACGGCCGCCGAAGAGCTCCGCCTTTCGAACGAGGTCAAGGACGAGTTCCTGGGGCTCGTGTCGCACGAGCTGCGCACGCCGGTGACGACGATCTTCGGCAACGCCCAGCTCCTGCGGGAGCGCGGCGACCGGCTCGCGGAGGACGACCGGGACTCGATGATCGATGACATCGCCGACGACTCCGAACGCCTTCTGGGCGTCGTGGAGAATCTGCTCCTCCTCACCCGGCTGGAGTCAGGGTCGCACCCCGACCCGGAGCCGCAGGTGCTTGGTCACATCATCCGAAAGTCGATCGAGGAGTTCCGGCATCGACATCCCCGGCGTGAGGTGACGCTCACGAGCCAGCCGCCGCGACATCTGGTGGTCGAGGTCGATCGGACCTACCTCGATCTCCTGAT
>VBFZ01000022.1:9292-24987 GCA_005880805.1 Chloroflexota bacterium
GCGGAAGTCGAACTGGCGATCCGGACCGAGCGCGAAGAAGTCCATGTCGTCGTCCTCGACCGCGGAATCGGCGTGTCCGAGGAGGAAGCGGCGGAAATGTTTGCGCCGTTCTACCGGACCGAGGCCGGCAAGAGACAGGCCAACGGCCTCGGCATCGGCCTCGCCGTCTGCAAGCGGATCGTCGAGTCGCACGGCGGCCGAATCTGGGCAGCGCCGCGAGCCGGCGGGGGATCCGAGATCGGCTTCGCCTTGCCTCTGGCACGCGATCCGATCGATGCGCTTGTGGTGCACGTCGCCTGACCGCCTGCTGGTCGCGCTCTGATCGCGGCCGACCGCAGACCCAGAGACGACGACCACTCTCAACGCGAAGCCCCAGGCGATCGGCCTGGGGCCCCGGGTTTTCGGCTACGGCGGTCCCGGCCGCCGAAGGAAGGTCAGCGGCTACCGGCCGCCGCGAACGAACCGAGGGCCGACTTGGCCTTGCTCGGATTGTCAGTCGCAAATGCGATCGTGACGTTGCCACCCGACATGCCCGTCGGGAAGGCCGCCTCGATGTTCACGCCGGCGTTCGCGAGCTGGCGCGCCGCTTCGGCGATGCCGCCCGGCCGGTCCGCGATCGAGGCCTGGACAAGCTCGACTTCGCGGGCCCGGTAGCCGGCCGCGCTGAGCGCCTGCCGGGTGCCGGTCTCGTCGTTGCTCACGAGGACGAGCGTGCCGGAATCGCCACACGTCGCCCCGCTGAAGCCGGTCAGGTTGATGCCCTTGGTGGCGATCGCCTCCGTGACTTTGGCGAGCTCACCTGGCTTGTTCGTGAGATCCACGATGAACGCGTTCATGGGCTCCTCCGCTAGCACCGCTCGGCCCGTACGACAGGCCTGGGTGTCCGCCGTGGGCGGGCCGGGTGGGAGTCCTCGATTCTACCCCCGATGCCTAGTTCGCGGGCTTGCGTCCGTTGCGTCCCGGCCGGAGCAGTGAGCCGAGCCGGCCCGGCTTGCGTTCCTCGTGTTTCGGCTGGATGGTGTGGATTGCGACCCCGTTCTCGGGAGCGAACGCACTTGCGGCGAGCCTGACGAGATGCTGCGCGGCGATCGAGCGGGGAGCCCCGCGGACGATCGGCACCCCGACGTTGACTGCCTTCATGTAGAGGAACGGGTCGTAAGGAAGGACGGAGACGATCTTGGTCCCCAGGACATCCTCGATGGCCGGCATTTTCAGCATGTCGCTCGCGAACACGTTGTTCAGCACGAACGTCGCCTTGCTCGAGATCGTTCCCGACTCGTTCAGGTAGTCCAGCAGCGATCGGAGCGCCTTGAGCGCCGACATCTCGGGATAGACGGGGAAGATCACGGTATCGGCGCCTTCGAGGGCTGCGAGGGCGCGCGCGTCGAGCACCGAGCCGGCATCGACGACCACCGAGTCGTACGCCTTGACCGCCGTGGCCAGGATCCGTTCCACGTCCTGCCCGGTCACGCTTTCGGCGAGCTGCGGCGAGCCCGGTGCGGCCAGCACCGAGATTCCGCTGTCGTGGTGGGCCGTATACGTGCGAAGGAGCTCGGGCTCGCGCTGGGCGGAGACATCGCGGCTGACGTCGACCACGGTCTGCGCGGGCTGCAGGTTCAGGTGCCAGGCGACCTGTCCGAACTGCAGGTCGAGGTCGATCAGCAGGACCGAGCCACCGGGGTTCTCGGCGACCGCCGCGGCGGTGTTGACCGCGATCGTCGTCGCCCCGACGCCGCCCTTGGGGCTGAAGATGGTCACCATCTTGCGGCGCTTCGGAGGGCTCGTGTCGGCGGCCAGGACCGGGGCGAGGTCACGGGAGCGCTGGAAGCGGAGCAGCAGGGCCTCCACACGGGCCTCCAGCTCGCGCGCGTCGAAGGGCTGGGCGATCACGTCGTCCGCGCCTGCCTCGAGGAACCTGATCCGCTCGTCGACCTCGTCTGACTGGCTGATGCACAGGACGGGGATCGCGACCAGGGCAGGCGTCGCCCGGATCTTGCGGCAGATGTCCGCGGGCGACTGGCCCCCCTTCAGGACGTCGAGGACGACGAGGTTGTGGTCGGTCGCCTTCTCGAACGCTTCTTCCTCGGTATCGACAGTGGTGACCGAGTAGCCAACCTTTGTGAGGACTTCCCTGATTTGGTCTCGTGCGGCGTCATCCGCGTCCACGAGAAGGATCGAGCTTGCAGCCAAGCGGGCAACTCCGAGACGGTTTGCGAGGTTCAGCGGCCCGGCAGGTGAGGTGCCCGGAACCGAGAGAGACCAAGAAGCATACAACGGGGATCGCCAAAGTTGACATGCTAGACTCGGTTCGTTGTCCTTTCGGCTCCGCCCCGGTGTCCGCCCGCACCAACGCCGGTCACCCGCCAGCGGGGCAATCCCACAGGAAGGAGTCATCCAGGCGCATGCGCCGATATGAGTTGATGCTCGTCCTTCGTCCCGATATCGCGGACGATCGGACCTCAGCGGTCATCGACCGCACCACCCGGGCGATCGTCGCCGCGGGCGGCCAGATCATCAAGGTCGCACCGTGGGGCCGCAGGCGGCTGGCCTACCCGATCGATCGAAATCGGGAAGGCTCCTACCACATCATCCTGTTCGAGGCCCCGTCCGAGGCGATCGCCGAACTCGAGCGCGGCCTGCTGATCACCGAGGAGCTGCTACGCCACCTGGTCACTCGCGTCGAGCGGCCGGTGAAGGCGGCTCGCGGCCGCGAGGAAGGCGCCGAGGAAGCGTTCGCCGCGCCCTCCGAAGAGGAAGAGGAAGAGGACCAGGGCGAGCGTATCGACGAGTCGGAGAGCGAAGCCGCTCCGGCTGCCATCGACTGACGGAGGCGGGCCATGTCGCTCAACAAGGCGATGATCATCGGCAACCTGGGGCGCGACCCCGAGATGCGCTACACCCCGAACGGCCAGGCCGTGACGCAGTTCACCGTGGCCGTGAATCGCAACTACAAGGACCAGACCGGCGAGTGGAAGGAAGAAACCGAGTGGTTCCGTGTGGTTGCCTGGGGGCCGCTCGGTGAGCGTGCCGCCGAGTACCTGCGCAAAGGCGGCAAAGTCTACGTGGAGGGCCGTCTCCAGACCCGTCAGTGGGAAGGCCAGGACGGCCAGAAGCGCTACACGACCGAGCTGATCGCGCAGCAGATCACCAACCTGGAACGGCGGCCGCGCGAGGAAGGGGAACCGACCTTCGCGGGTGCACGACCTGCCGCCCGGTCCGCCGATGGCGGCCAGCAAGGCCCCGCGGAAGGGGCCGAGGGCGGTGACCGCCTGGACTCGAACGACCTCGACGACCTGCCCTTCTAGAGAACGGAGAACAGCACCGACCATGCCCCCCGCCGCACGACCCAAGAAACGCAACGAGTACTTCCGCGACAGCCGGCGCAGGAAGGTCTCGACTACAAGGAGGTCAATCGCCTCCGCCGCTACCTGTCGGAGCGGGCCAAGATCGAGCCCCGTCGCAAGACGGGTACGTGCGCGAACCACCAGCGCGAGCTGGCGGTCGCGCTGAAGCGCGCCCGGCACGTCGCCCTGCTGCCCTACGCCCCGCAGCACCTGCGTCCCTGATCCGAACGCCGGCCGCCAACACCGCCTGACGTGATCGCCGGCCTCGGCCTGATCGTCGGCGGGATCGCCGCCGGCGTGTTCGGCTCCTTGCTGGGCCTGGGCGGCGGCATCCTGATAGTCCCACTCCTGACGCTCGGTTTCGGGCTGCCGCTGCGCGAGGCGGTGGGAGTCAGCCTGGTCTCGGTCATCGTCACCAGCAGTGCCTCGGCCGGGGTCTACCTCCAGCGGCACGTCGCGAACCTGCGGCTCGGGATGACGCTCGAGCTTTTCACCGCCATGGGAGCCCTGATCGGAGGTCTCCTCGCGTTCCTCCTCGACGAGCGCACGCTCGCCGCCCTGTTCGCGGCACTGCTCGTCTACGCCGCGATCTCGATGCTCCGCCGGCCAGGAGGTGCTACGGAGGCTGAGCCGGGAGCCGGCTACGTGTACCGCATCCAGCGTTCGGGGCTGGGGTACGTCGGCAGTGTCGGGGCAGGCGTGATCTCGGCACTGCTCGGCGTGGGTGGGGGACTCGTAAAGGTCCCTGTGATGCACCTGGTCATGGGCGTGCCCCTGCGCGTGGCGACGGCGACGAGCAACCTGATGATCGGCATCACGGCGTCGGCCAGCGCGATCATCTACCTGTTCCGGGGCGGAATCGATCCGTACGTCGCGGGACCTGTCGCCGTCGGCGTCTTTCTCGGCGCCTCGGTTGGCTCGCGGACAGCACACCGGATCGACCTGCGCGTCCTGCGGACCTTGTTCGTGCTGGTCCTCACCTACACGGCCTTCGAGATGATCCGCAAGGCGCTGCTCCTGTGAACGCGTCCAGGTCGACCCCCACGACGGCCTCTGCGGCGGGCCTCGCGGGGACGACCCCCGACCTCGACCGGGCCATCGCGAGGCTCCTTGCGTTCGGGACCTACCTGGCCATCGGCCTGCTCACGCTCGGGGTCCTGCTCATGGCCGTCGCGGGACAGTCGCCGTTTTCTCCGACCTCCTTCCCATCGTTCGACGCCGCACGCCTTCCGCAGGACCTCGCCGCCGGGCGGGCTGAGGGCTTCCTCTGGCTCGGGCTCGTCACGGTCATCGCCACGCCGAGCGCGCGCGTGATCGCAGCGCTCGTCGGCTATGCGCGGGCGGGGGACAGGCGGATGGTCGCCGTGTCGCTGGGCATCCTCGCGGTCATCGCCACGAGCGTGGCCGTCGGCCTGCTGTTCTCCGGGAGCGCGACATGATCGACCTGATCCTGCTGGCGGTCGCGTTCGCGATCATCCTCGTGGGGGCCGAGTTGTTCACGAACGGCATCGAGTGGTTCGGCCGCAAGCTGGAGCTGGCAGAAGGCGCGGTCGGGTCAGTGCTCGCGGCCGTCGGGACGGCACTCCCGGAAACGATGATCCCGCTGATCGCGATCCTGTTCGGCGGCAGCGCCGAATCGGATGCGGTCGGCATCGGAGCCGTGCTCGGTGCCCCGTTCATGCTCTCGACGCTGGCGATGTTCGTGACGGGCGTGGCGGTGCTGCTGGTCGCCCGCGAGCGCCGTCGGGGGAGGGGTACGCGGGCGCGGGCGGCCGCGGGCGAAGTCGATGGCGATGCGATGCCGGTCGATACCGGGGTGCTCGGCCACGACATGGCGTACTTCGGGATCGCCTATTCGCTGGCGGTGGGAGTCGCGTTCCTGCCGGTCGAGATGATCGGCGCGCGATGGCTGGCCGCGCTCGTCCTGCTGGGCATCTATGCCTGGTACGTGAAGGGCCACTTCGAGGCGGATCCGGACGTCGACGCCGTGGATCTTGCGCCCCTCCGATTCCACCGCCTCGACGCGCGTCACCGGGCCGGAAATCCGGGCGTTCCCCGGCTGCGCGTGGTGAACCTCCAGGTGCTGGTCGCCCTTGCGTGCATCATCGGCGGGGCGTACCTGTTCGTCGGCGCCGTCGAGGACCTGGCCCACCAGCTCGCGGTGGACGGGACACTCCTCGCCCTCGTCATCGCGCCGATCGCAACGGAGCTGCCCGAGAAGTTCAACAGCGTGATCTGGGTGCGGCAGGGCAAGGACACGCTGGCGATGGGCAACATCACCGGCGCGATGGTGTTCCAGAGCGCCATCCCGACCTCGGTCGCGCTGATCTTCGCCTCGGAGACGTGGGTCGTGACGGGCGACTCACTGGTCGCCTTCGCCTCGGCCGGGATCGCGTTCGCCTCGTCAGCGGCGATCTTCGTGCCCATGTGGCGGCGCAGACGGCTGACCGGTCGCGGCCTGCTCGTGGGAGGCGCCTTCTATCTCCTCTATCTGCTCCTTGTCGGACTCAAGGTCGCGGGGGTCGTGCAGTAGGGCCGTCGGATGTTGCGGGCCGCCCTGATCGGCCTTCTTTTGCGCGGCGCGGCAGATCTCCCGCATCGTTTGCGTCTGACGCGATGTAAAGGCCGCAGCTTGAGTCGCGGGCCGACCGGAGCAGCCAGTTCATTGCGTCAGCCGCAAGATTCCTGCTGCCGACCTGCAATGCGTTGACTGTTTTGCGCCTGGGAGGCGTTAGGCGACCAACAACCTGATGTGCCGGGCGGCTTCAGGTCCGATAACCGTCCGCTGGCGCAAACGCACAATCTGGGCGGTCGACGATCGTGCGTTTCGCCGACGCGCCGAACGGGCCCACGGAGGCCCGCTGCTATACTCGGCCGGCCTTTCGGGACCCAGCGGCGCGGGCCAGAAGCGCAACCGGGAACGCGCGCGACAGGGGCGCCCGCTCAGGAGAGCGACACCGATGCTGACCGACAAGACGGCCGCCGAAGAGACCGCAACGACCGTCCATCCGGCACCCGCAACGCCCGACATCGAGTCCCTGATCACCTACTTCGAGGGTGGGTTCGTGCCGCTGCGCGACGCCAGGGTCAGCATCATGACGCACGCGTTCATGTACGGGACGGCCGTCTTCGAAGGCATTCGGGCCTACTGGAACCAGGACCACGGACAGCTATACGGGCTGTTCATCCGGGAGCACGTCGAGCGCATCCGGAACTCGTGCAAGATCGTGCTGATCGACGACGTCCCGTCGCAGGACGAGCTGACGGCGCTCATCGTGGAGACGGTCCGTCGGAACAACTTCCGCGAGGACGTCTACATCCGGCCCTCGTTCTACAAGTCGACCAAGGCGATCGGCGTCCGGCTCCACCACCTCGAATCGGACCTGGTCATCCTCACGATCCCGTTCGGCAACTACGTCGACACGGAGTCCGGGATCCGGATCATGACCTCGTCCTGGCGGCGCAACGCGGACGATGCGCTGCCGGCGCGCGGCAAGATCGTCGGCGGATACGTGAACATGGCCTTCCAGAAGTCGGAGGCCGAGCTCAACGGGTTCGACGAGGCCCTCGTCCTGACGCCAGACGGCCACGCCTCGGAGGCCTCCGCGGCGAACATCTTCATGATCCGTGACGGAGTGCTGGTCACCCCGCCGGTCTACGACGACATCCTCGAGGGCATCACCCGCAAGGCGATCATGCAGCTGGCGGCCGACGAGGGCGTGAAGACCGAAGTCCGCACGATCGACCGCTCGGAGATGTACGTGGCCGACGAGATCCTGCTGTGCGGGACGGGCGTGCAGGTGAGCCCGGTCATCGAGGTCGACCACCGAAAGGTCGGCTCCGGAGCCGTCGGACCGATCGCCCAGGCGATCAAGGAACGCTACTTCAACGCCGTGCGCGGCCGGTTGCCGGAGTATCGGCACTGGCTGACGCCGATGCACGAGGGTGTCTGAGGCCCCGAACGCGCGCGTCGGCGCCTCGTCCGTCCCGGCGGAGGCGGCGACCCACCTGAACGCGGCGGCTCAGCCGCCGGTGCTGACGCCCGAACCCGTGGAGCTGCCCGCGCTGCCGGGGATCGAGCGGCGCATTGAGACGCCCTCTGCGCCTCCAGCTGAACCCGTCCCTTCGCAACGCGGCCCCGACGCGGTTGGCCAGGGCCCGGCCGAGCGGAGGCCCGCGGAGCCACGGACGGCCGACGACCTGGCGCGCGACCGACATCGCCTGCAACGCACGCTCGAGATCGTGCCGGGTCTCGTTACCTGGACGCTGATCCTCGCGCCGATCGTGCTGTCGTTCCGGTTCCCCGAGATCGTCGCCTGGTTCGTCCTCAGCTTCGACTTCTACTGGTTCTACAAGGCCGTCGTGCTGGTCATCAGCGTCGTGGTTGCGTTCGTCCGAATCAAATCGGTGATGGCCGTGGACTGGCGTAGGCGCGCCTTCGCCCTGGCCGACCTGGCGGAGCGTCGGCGCGAGATCCAGGGGCTGATCCCCGCGATCCGCACCCGCGTGCTCGAGCTCAACCGGAGAGGCGAACACCTCGCCGCGGCCGGGGGCCGCCGCGAGCTGACCCGGCTGGCGGCGGAGCGAAAGGACATCGAGCGTCTGCTGGCGCGGCGCGGGGAGGCGATCCAGGATCCCAACGACCTGTGGCATGTCGCGCTGATCCCGACGTACACGGAGCCGTTCGAGAAGCTGTACGAGACGGTTGCCGCGCTCGCGCGCACCGACTATCCGCGGCATCTGCTGATGGTCGCGATCATCACCCGCGAGACCGACCTCGAAGGGCGCGAGAACGTCGCGCGCCTGCGCGAGCTCTTCGCCGACCGCTTCCTGCATTTCTTCCACGTCCTCGACCCACTCGAGCCGGGCATCGTCGTCGGCAAGTCGAGCGCGATGGCGTACGGCGGGCGCTGGCTGTACCGCGAGCTCACCGACCGCCTCGGGTTCGATCCGCGGAAGGTGGTCGTGACCGACCTCGACGCCGACTACCGGGTCCACCCGCAGTACTTCGGCTACCTGACGTACACGTTCCTGTCGGACCCCGACCGCTACCGGCGCCTGTACCAGCCAGTCCCGATGTTCCACAACAACCTCTGGGAGACGCCGATGCCGGTGCGCCTCGTCGCGGTCGGTGCGACCCACGTCCAGATGTGGCGCTCGCTGACGCCCGAGAAGCTGATCAGCTTCAGCAGCTATGCCGTGTCCCTGGCGACGATCCATGAGGTCGACTACTGGGCAACGGACGCGATCCCCGAGGACTCGCGCTTCTACTGGAAGTCGTTCTTCCGCTACTCAGGCGAATTTCGGGCCGTGCCGCTGTTCATCCCGATGTACGGCGACGCGGTGCGGGCCAGGTCCTATCCCCGGAGCCTGGTCCAGCAATACATGCAGATCCGCCGCTGGGCGTGGGGTGTCACCGATATCCCGTTCTATATCAGGAACGCGCTGGCCCACTCGGAGATTCCGCGCGGCCAGCGGGTCCGGCGCCTGCTTGACCTGTGGCTGGACCACATCAACTGGGCGATCGCGCCGTTCGTCCTGATCTTCGGCTCAAACATCCCGCTGCTGATCAGCCGCTGGTTCGGCGGTTCCGACTTCGCGCGATCGACGCTCGGCCAGCAGCTGCCGGTGTACGCCTCGCTGCTGCTCACCGGCGCGTTCTGCTGTCTGCTCGTGCTGATCTACGTGGAGGACCAGATCGCGCCAGCGCGACCGCCCGAGTGGGGCCGCGGGATGCGCATCCTCTCGCGCATCCAGTGGCTGTTCGTGCCGGTCGTGGGACTGCTGTTCTCGAACCTGCCCGCGCTCGACGCGCAAACGCGCCTGATGACCGGCCGCTACCTGGAGTACCGGGTCACCGAGAAGACCTGAGAGGGAAGCGGGGCGACTCCCCGAGGCTCAAGGGGCGAACGGGGGCGGCGTGTAATCCGGGGTGGAGCGACCCGTCGTGACGATGACGTCGACGCGGACGGCCGGGTCGTTGCGCAGCGTGACCTGGACCTTGAACACTTGCTGGAGCAGCGCGATCGTCTGCGGGATTCTCGCGTCGGCGCCGTTGTAGACCACGATCGACGTGTTGGCACGGTTCGACCTGGGCTTCTGGTTGGGCGCGGTCGCGTCGACGCCGGCATAGGTCAGGTAGTCGGCGATGTCGTTGGCCTGGCCCGTCTGCCCGGAGCCGTTGAGGACCCAGACCTTGGCGTTTTCCTCGGCCACCTTCTGGCGGAGTTGCTCGAGGGCCGGATCGACGCGGAACGCCTGGGCGACCGCCTGCCGCATCGCGATGATGTTCGGAAGGATCACGTAGCCGCGCGGATCGGCGGTCGTGTCGTGGCCGTAGAGCGGCGGCGCGAAAACGTACTGGCGGATGTTCGAGGTGTCGACGTCCCCGGCCAGGCCAAGCAGCTGCGGCAGCAGCCCAATCGGGATATCGGTCTTGACGGCGCTCACCAGCGCGGCTTCCAGGTCGTTGAGCTTCGGCAAGATCGCGCTCACGTCGGTCTGCTGGCGGAGAGATAGCAGGACGCGCTGCTGGCGTGCGCCGCGGTCGAAGTCGTTCGACGTGTGGCGGGAGCGTGCGTAGGTCAGGGCCTGGTCGCCGGTCATGTGCTGGAGGCCGGTGGGAATGTAGATCCGCTTGTCGGTGCCGTCACCGCCCGGGTACTTGTCGTCGAGGACCGGCATCTGGACGTTGATGTTCACGCCACCGACCGCGTCGACGATCCGCCGGAATCCGTCGAAGTTGACCTCGACGTAGTACTTGATCCCGTCCTTCAGGTTGTAGAGGTAGGCCAGCGTGTCCTTGAGCGCCTGGAACCCACGCTGGTTCGCATTGCCGGGGAACAGGTCGGGCCGACTCTGGGCCGTGGTCCAGAGGCTGTTGATCTTGCCCCGATAAGCCGCACCGAAGACGCTCTGGGCCGGTCCCGGCGGCACGGGGATGTCGACCATGTCGCGCGGCAGGCTGAACATTGCGACCTGCTTGCTGGTCGGATCGATGCTGACCACGATCAGCGTGTCCGTGTTGAACGTCCCCTCGTGCGGCCGCTGGTCCGCGCCGATGAGCAGGATGTTCAGCCGGTCCTTGCCGTTCCACGGGGGAGGGGTCTTGAGCGGCGGGGCGGAGGCGGATGGATTGGCGGTGCCGGCGATGTCGCTCTGGCTGGGCGTCGGGGATTCGTCGCCCTGGTCATTGCCCGGAGAGGCGGACGAGCCGGTGTCGGCGCAGTTGACCGTGCCGCTCGGATCGAAGATGCAGCTGAGCGTGTTCTGGAGCCCGATGCCCTGGTAGGCGACGACCGCGTGTCCGCCGGCGAGCACCAGCAGGACGGCGAGCAGGCCGGCCACCGACAACGGGTTGGTCGCCAGCCTCGGCCGGGAGAGCCGGCTGCCGCCCGTCGCCTCGACGGCGTTCAGGTAGGCCGCGACCCGGTAGGCGTCCACTGCGGCCACGATCCGGTAGAGCAGGATCAGGACATTGAGCAGGAGGAGCAGCGGGAGGTTCGCCGCGATCGTGCCCAGGAACACGAGCGGGTTCGAGCGAATGACGATGCCTGCCAGCAGGGACAGCACCAGAATCGGCAAGGCTGCGAACCCCAGCGCTCGCTGGGCCGCGCCGGCGTACAGGTGGCCCAGGCCGGGGAAGATGAGGGAGAGAAACGCGGCGGCGAAAGCGGAACGCCACCGCGGTCGTGCCTCCTGCTGGATCGGCATCGCGGGTAGGATACTCGGACTCCCTGAACGTGAATTTCGAGTCGGAGGATGCCCTCCGGACGCCCATCCGAGGACCGATGTTTCAGCCCGTCGACGCCATGCCCGATCTCATCGCCCAGGAGCACGACGCGCTCCGGCGATGGTCGGAGAGCCGGACGTTCGAGCGGCTGCGAGCCCAGAACGCGGGCGGGCCGCGCTGGTCGTTCCTCGACGGACCGATCACCGCCAACAACCCGATGGGCGTCCACCATGCGTGGGGTCGAGCGTACAAGGACGTCTTCCAGCGCTTCCACGCCATGCTCGGCGAAGACCAGCGCTGGCAGAACGGCTTCGATTGCCAGGGCCTGTGGGTCGAGGTCAACGTCGAGCGCGACCTCGGTTTCACGAGCAAGCGCGACATCGAGGCGTACGGCATCGCGGAGTTCGTCTCGCTCTGCAAGCAGCGCGTCCTGACCTACGCCGCCCGCCAGACCGAGCAGTCGCAGCGCCTCGGCTACTGGATGGACTGGAACGATCCGGACGAGCTCCGGCGCCTCAGTGCCCTGCTGGCCGAGGCGCCCTCGCAGAAGACCACGATCCAGGGACCGAACGGCCCGGTCTCCGACACCGTCGAGATGCTCGTCGGGCGCCTTGGGATGCCCGAGGCAGGCGGCAGCTACTTCACGTTCAGCAACGAGAACAACGACCTGATCTGGCTCTTCCTCAAGGAGTGCCATCGCCGCGGCTGGATCTACAAGGGCACCGACTCGATGCCCTGGTGCCCGCGCTGCGGGACGGGCCTGTCGCAGATGGAGCTGAACGAGGGCTACGCCGACCGCGAGGACCCCGGCCTGACCGTCAAGCTGCCGCTCGTTGACCGGCCCGGCGAGTCCCTGCTCGTGTGGACGACGACGCCCTGGACGCTCGCAGCGAACATCGCGGCGGCCGTGGGGCCGGACATGGCGTACGTCCGCGTCCGGCAGGGCCACGAGAGCTACTGGGTCGGCCGGGGCACGCTGAAGCAGGCGATTTTCGGCCCATTCGAGGTCGCCGAGGAGAAGCGCGGCGCCGATCTCGTGGGCTGGCGCTACCGCGGGCCCTACGACGACCTGCCCGCCGTCCAGCGCGTCTTCCAGGAGGCCGGCTACGAGCATCGCGTCGTGCCCTGGTCCGAGGTGGGCGAGGAGGAAGGGACCGGAATCGTCCACATCGCGACGGGCGCGGGCGAGGAGGACTTCCAGCTCGGCAAGTCGTTGGGCCTGCCCGTGATCGGGCCGATCGACGAGGGCGGCCGCTACTACGACGGGTTCGGCTGGCTGTCAGGCCGCGAAGCGCCGGCGATGGCCGAGACGATCGTGGACGACCTCGAACGGCGGGGCGTCTTCTACCACCTGGAGCAGTACCAGCACCGCTATCCGCACTGCTGGCGGTGCGGGACGCCCCTGCTGTGGCGCGTCGTGGACGAGTGGTACATCGACATGGGCCCCGTCTACGAGCAGGCGCGCGAGACGTTGTCGAAGGAGCAGGTCGACGCGAGCCTCCGCTACCAGATCATGGAGGTCGTCGACCAGATCCGCTGGATCCCGTCGTTCGGCTACGAGCGGGAGCTCGACTGGCTCCTGAACATGCACGACTGGATGATCAGCAAGAAGCGCTACTGGGGGCTGGCGCTGCCGATCTACGACTGTCGAACATGCGGGACGTTCGAGGTCATCGGCGGCCGCGAGGAGCTCCGGCAGCGGGCGATCGAGGGCTGGGAGAAGTTCGAGGGGCACACGCCGCACCGGCCCTATGTCGACGAGGTGAAGATCGCCTGCCGTACCTGTGGCGAGCCCGTCTCGCGCATCCCGGACGTCGGCAATCCGTGGCTGGACGCGGGGATCGTGCCTTTTTCGACGCTCCACTTCCGCGAGGAGCCCGACTACTGGGCGCGCTGGTTCCCGGCCGACTTCATCACGGAGAGCTTCCCCGGCCAGTTCCGTAACTGGTTCTACGCGATGCTCGCGATGTCGACGGTCCTTCGGCGGGAGCCGCCCTTCAGGACGATCTTCGGCTACGCGACGCTGTTCGGCGAGGACGGGCGGCCGATGCACAAGAGCTGGGGCAACGCCATCGAGTTCGACGAAGCCGCCGAGCGGATGGGCGTCGACGTGATGCGCTGGATGTTCGCGAACGCCCGGCCGGAGGAGAACATCCTGTTCGGCTGGCACGCCGCCGACTCGGCGCGCCGTGACCTCCTCGTGCTGTGGAACGTGTACGCCTTCTTCGTCACGTATGCGCGGGTAGCCGACTGGAATCCCGTGCCAGGTCCTGAGGGGGCGAACGACACCCTTCGCTCGCCGCTCGATCGCTGGATCCTGTCGCGAACGGCCGGGCTGGCGGCTGAGGCTGAAGCCCGCCTGCGGGACTACGACACGCTGGGCGCCGCGCGGGCCGTCACGCGCTTCGTCGACGACCTCTCGACCTGGTACCTGCGGCGCTCGCGCCGACGTTTTTCCCGCCGCGACTCGGCGGACGGGGGGACGCACGCGTTCGCCACGCTGCACCAGGCGCTCGTCGCGACGGCGCGGGTCCTCGCGCCCATGCTGCCCTTCCTGTCCGAGTCGATGTATCAGAACCTGGTGGTGTCGAACGATTCGGCAGCGCCCGACAGCGTCCACCTGACCCGCTGGCCGAGTCCCGAGCTTGCGGGGTACCGGGACGAGCGGCTCGAGGCGGCGATGGCCACGGCTCGCCGCGCGGTCGAGCTGGCCCGAACGCTCCGTGGTCAGGCCGGTCTGAAGATCCGTCAACCGCTGGCCCGCATGTGGCTTGCGCTGCCCGGCGGCGAGCTCGCGGAGCGGGAGGCGCTGCTCCAGCTGATCGCCGACGAGGTGAACGTCAAGTCGGTCGAGCTGATCGGCGACGAGTCGGAGCTCGTGGAACGTCGCGTCAAGCCGCTGCTCCCGAAGATCGGGAGGAAGCTGGGGTCGAAGGTGCCCGCCGTGATGGCCGCCGCGCGCGAAGGCGCATTCGAGATCCACGGCGACGGATCCGTGAGCCTCGCCGATGTGACGCTCGCGCCCGACGAGGTCGAAATCCTGGCGACGCCACGGCCGGGCACCGCCGTGGCCCACGATGAGGGCCTCGTGGTGGTGATCGATACCGCCCTGACGCCCGAGCTTCGGACGGAGGCCGACGTGCGCGAGCTGGCGCGAGCGATCCAGGACCTGCGCAAGGACGCCGGGCTGGCGTTGAACGACCGCATCGAGGTCTGGATCGACGGCCTGTCGGCGGACGTCGCCGCCCATACGGCCCGGATCGCGACGGACACGCTCGCCGAGCAGATCACGCTCGCGCCACCGTCCGATGGGCAGAAAGCGTCGACGGTCGAGCTGCAGTCGGGACGCGTCCAGGTCGCCTTGCGCCGCCACGCGGCCCGCGACTAGGCTACGGCGAGCGAAAGGGAGTCGTGGAGGCGAGATCCTGGACGAGGCACACGGTCGCGCGATCGACGCGATGAGCGACCGGCGACCGGTTGCCGGTCAAGGTGGGGGCGTTCGGGAGGCTCGCTGGCCGCTGTTCGTGCTGGTCGCGGCAACCGTCGTCGTGCTCGACCAGCTGACGAAAGCATGGATTCTGGCCAACCTTGAAGTCGGCCGGCCAGTAGAGATCGTCGGCGACTGGCTTCGCCTGTCGCTGTCGCACAACACGGGGGCGCTCTTCGGATTGTTCCGGGACTCGGCCCCGCTGTTCGCGCTCTTCAGCATCGCCGTGATCGGGCTGATCCTCGTCTACGAGGCGCGGGCTGGGCGGAACCTCTATGCCACGCTGGCCCTCGGGCTGCTGTTCGGCGGCGCGATCGGCAACCTGAGCGACCGGATCCGGCTCGGGTACGTCGTGGACTTTGTCGATGCGGGGATCGGCAGCCTTCGCTGGTACGACTTCAACGTGGCAGACGCCTCGATCAGCTGCGCGATCCTCCTGCTCATCGCGCTGGCGATATGGCCGAAGCTCGGCGAACCGCGGGAGGTGGCCGCTTCGCCGGGGGAGGCACCGAGCGCGGATGGCTGAAGGGTCCGCGCCGGTCGAGGTGCGTCGTCTCCAGGTCCCGGACGGCGCGCGGCTCCAGCGCGTCGACCGCTTCGTGACCGACGTGACCGGACTCTCGCGGAGCTACGTCCAGAAGCTCATCGCGGCCGGTCATCTGACCTCGGGGGGCTCGCCGCTCAAGGCGAACGCGATCGTCGGCCCGGGGACTGCACTACAACTCGAAGTCCCGCCTGCCGAGCCCGCAGAAGGCATCGCGGAGCCCGACATCGAGCTCCGGGTCGTCTACGAGGATCCGGATTTGCTCATCGTCGACAAGCCGGCCGGGCTCGTCGTCCATCCATCGCCCGGGCACCGGAGCGGGACGCTCGTCAACGCCCTGCTCGGTCGTGGCGGAGCGGACGCCTGGGGCGGGATCGCCGGCGTCGCGCGGCCGGGCATCGTGCATCGGCTCGATCGCGACACGAGCGGGCTGCTGATGGTCGCCCGAAACGACGCGGCCCAGGCCTCGCTCATGAGCCAGCTCAAGGCCCGGCGCGTGAAGAAGACCTATCTCGCGCTCGTGTCCGGGAGCGTGGCCGCCGCAGTTGGGCGGATCGAGGCACCGATCGGGCGGGATCCGCGGCACCG
>VBFZ01000183.1:0-3210 GCA_005880805.1 Chloroflexota bacterium
AACTCCTCGGCCACTCGGTGTGGGACCTGTGGCAGGTCGTACAGCTCGAGGCAGAGGTGGTTCGTTCGGGCGCCCGCCTGTGCCCCCCAGTTCTGGATGACGGCGACGAACTCGGTCTGCGCCGCGCGACGGGCATCCGCAAGCGCGTCGCGACACACTCCGAGCATCTCCTGGATCGTGTCCATGCCGACGGCGTGCAACGGCCGATGCTCGCCAGGGGCCGCCACGACCGTGCGCCAGCTGCCGGATGCCCGGGCACGGGACAGGGCGACCTGGGCGAGGTTCCGATCGAGCGCGACGGCGTCCTCCTGGGAGCCGACGACGTTGAAGGCGAAGTCCTTCAGCGTCCGCAGGCGGACGCCGGCTCCCTCCGGAGTCCGGCAGTTCTGGCAATCGCCGCCGTCATCGACCGGCTCGGCCGGGAGCGCGAACCGGTCGCGGTGGAAAGCCCGGTCGACCACGGTGGCAACCCACCAGCCGGTGATCGAGTCCCTGCGCAGCTCGAAGAGGCCGGCGGCCATCAGGTCTCGTGTTGCTCCCCGGGCAGTACACCGATGAGCCGCGCGTCGATCGAACCCGCGAATGCCCCCGCGAACACGCTCGCCGCGCGCGCCACCACCTCCGTGCCGCTGCCCTCGATCGCGCCGCCCTCCGCCACGATCGAGGTGGCCAAAACGCCGGGCATCCCGCACGGGTCGATGAGCTCGAAGTCGCGCAGGTCGACGGCCACGTTGAGCGCGATCCCGTGGTACGTGACTCCTCGCTCGACGCGGAGACCCAGCGCGCCGATCTTTCGCGGCTGCGGCCCTTCCGGATCGCACCAGCAACCAGGCTCGCCAGGTCGCCGCCCGGTCGAGACGCCGAACCTCGCGCAGGTCTCGATCATCGCCTCCTCGAGGGCGCGGACGAGCGGCTTGATCAGGAGCCCACGGGCGTGAACGTCGATCACCGGATAGGCGACCAGCTGGCCCGGGCCGTGGTACGTCACCTCCCCGCCGCGCTCGACGCGGATGATCTCGATGTCCCGCGAGGCGAGCTCGGTCGGTGAGGCGAGGACGTGCGCCTCGTCCGCCTGTCGGCCGAGCGTCAGGACGGAGGGGTGCTCGAGGAGCAGGAGTTGATCGGGAATCTCGCCGGCTGCGCGCTGGTCGACAAGCCGGTGCTGAAGCGCCCAGGCCTCGCGATAGTCGACCCGGCCGAGCCACCCGACTTCCAGGGACCCGGCAGCGGATGGCGGCGACCCAGGCCGGTCGCGTTCAGGCACGGTCGTCCCCGTCTCCACGGGCGCCACGATAGCAGCCGGCCCTCGGCGCGCCGCTGGCCGGAGGCGTGCGGTTGGCTCGAAGCGCGACCGGCTACCAGTCCGGGATGCGCTGCGACTCCAGCCAGATCGAGGGGTCGATCCGTGGCCGGATCAACTGCGCGCGTCCCGCCCGGATCGCAACCTCGGCCGGCACCGGATGGGACAGGAAGAGCGGCATGGACTCGGTGAACCCGTAGGCGCCCACGTCGAGGAGCGCGACGAGATCGCCAATGGCCGGCGGAGCCATGGGCCGGCCACTCCCCACGATGTCGAGACCGGAACACAGCGGTCCGGCGAGGGTGACCGGAACCGGTGCCGACCGGTCGTCGTTCCCGAAGGAGCGGGCACGATGCTGCTGTCCGACGAGGACGGGTCGCAGCAGGTTGTTGATACCCCCGTCCAGGATGGCCGTCGTTCGGCCTTCGGCGTCCTTGCGATCGATCACGCGGGCGAGAAACGCGCCCGCCGGTCCGACGAGGAATCGTCCGGGCTCGACGAGGATGCGGGTCGATCTCGTGTTCGCATCGGCTCCCAGCTCGTCGTCCAGGCGCCGGAGACGAACGCCGAGCTGGTGCAGGTCCAGCGAGTTTTCTTCGTCCCCGTACGGAATCCCAAGCCCCCCGCCCACGTCCGCCAGTCGAAGGTCGAAGCCGGCCTCGCGCGCCAGCGATCGGCCCAGTGCGACGACGCCGCGGGCATGCTCGACCAGGGCCGCCGGCTCGAGGACGTTCGAGGCGGTGAACGCGTGCACGCCAAGGAGCTGCAGGTGCGGCGAACGGACCGCTCGGCGGGCGGCCTCGCGGAGGCTCGCCTCGTCCATCCCGAACTTGCCGGCACCCTCGTCACCGATCACCCGCACTCGCTCGGCGCTCGCCTCGCCTGCGCTTGCCGACGCGGCCCGCAGCAGGATCGGTGTTCGACGCCCCGCGCCGGCCGACGCCCGTACGAGCCGCTCGAGCTCGGAGATCGATTCGACGGTCACGGCCCTGAGACCCGCGCGAACCGCGGCGGCGAGCTCGTTGTCCCGCTTGCCCGGGCCCGTGAAGATGACCCGCTCAGAGGGAACCCCGGCGCGTGACACGAGGTCGAGCTCGCCTCCCGATGCGACGTCCATGCCCAGCCCCATCGATCCGAGATGGGCGACGACCGCGAGGGCGGGATTCGCCTTGACCGCGTAGGCGACGTCGAAGCGTGGTGGCAGCGCTCCGCGGAGAGCCTGCACCTGCGCGTCCATGACGTCGAAGTCGTAGACGTACAGCGGCGTTCCGAATTCTTCGGCCAGCGTTTCCGGCTCGATGCCGCCGAGCAGGTCGCCACGGAGGATCTCGTTGCGGCCAGTCACGGGCGGGTCGGTGGCGGGCGTGACCGGCACGGCCGAAGCCGAGGGCGACAGGCGGACGGGCATCAACGGAGCGCCGCTTCGAGCGCGACCCGGGCATCGGTACCCGGATCACGGTCCTTGACGATCAAAGCCGTTGATCCACCAAGACCGTGCCTGCGCGCGAAGGGGCCGTCGAGCTGGCGGACACCGGGGATCACGACGCTGCCAGGTGGAACCGCGAGCGGCTCCTGGGGGGTGCCCTCCAGGACGCGCTCACGCACGAGGTCGAAGAGGCGCGACGTCCCGGTCAGGATCACGCCTGCCCCCAGCACCGCCCCACGCCCGATCAGCAGGCCCTCGAAGAGACCCGAGTTCGCGCCGATGAACGCGTCGTCCTCGACGATCACGGGGCGCGCGCCGGGTGGCTCCAGGACGCCACCGATCTGCACCCCTGCGGCGAGGTGCACCCGGTCGCCGATCTGCGCGCAGGATCCAACGAGAACGTGCGAATCGACCATCACGTCGTCGCCGATCCAGGCCCCGATGTTGACGAACGACGGCGGCATGACCACGACGCCCTGGCCCA
>VBFZ01000183.1:3262-14818 GCA_005880805.1 Chloroflexota bacterium
CCTTCGTCGGCAGGTTGACGCGGTCGCGGAACTGGAGTGCTCCACCGAAGTCCCAGTCGCGCGTCGCCCGGTCGGCGAAGCACGCGAGGATCGCCTGCTTCGCTACGGGATCCACCCGCCACCCGCCGGGCGCGGCGGAATCCGGACGCGCTGCGCGCAGCGTGCCGGAATCCAGCGCCGCGAGGATGTCGCCTGGTTCGACCGACCCGGAGGGAGACTCGACCTCGGATACGGCAGCCGGGGGCGTCATGCGACCACCTGCTCGCCGACGTCCGTTCGCTCCGTGCGAACGATCCGCCCGCCCGACAGCTCGACCAGTCCGGCCTGCCGCAGGACGTCCGCGAGCGATTGACGCGCGCTTTCCTCGAGTGGCAGCAGCGGCGGCCGCAGGACGTCGCCGATGAGGCCGATCATCGACAGGGCCGCTTTGACCGGGACCGGGTTGGGGCCACCGGCGAAGTTGGCGCGGAAGAGCGGCAGCCAGCGATCGTGGATCCGGCGCGCGGTATCCCAGTCGCCGGCTCGTGCGGCCGCACACAGCGCCACCATCTCACCGGGGATCTCGATGAAGTCCGTGCCGGCCTCGCGCAGCACGTAGGAGACGTGCTCGAAGTCGCGCGTCGTCTCCTTGATCCCGACGACGTTGTCGAAGTCGCGGCAGAGCCGCGCGACCGTCTCGGGCGCCACGTCCACGGCCGTCCGGACGGGCACGTTGTAGATCACGATCGGCAGGTCGGGGAACTCGCGTGCGACCGCGCCGTACCAGCGGTAGAGGCCCTCCTGCGTCGGGCGCGAGTAGTACGGCGTGATCACGAGCGCCGCGTCGGCGCCGAGCTCGGCTGCCCGTCGGGTGGCCGCGATCGTCGCGGCCGTGTCATTCGTGCCCGTGCCGGCGATCACGGTCACGCGCGAACGCGAGGGCCGCTCGGCGACGGTCTCCACGGTCAGCGCGATGACCCGGTCGCGCTCGGCCTGGGTGAGCGTCGGTGATTCGCCGGTCGTGCCACACGGGACGAGTCCGTCGATCCCGGCCAGCACCTGCCAGCGAACGAGCTGGCGAAGGCTTGCCTCGTCGAGGCTCCCATCGGCTGCGAAAGGCGTCACGAGCGCGGTGAACGCGCCGTGGAGCGTGGGACGGCCGGTTCCGTTCGACATGCCGTTCGTGCGATTGATGCGCGTCATTGGTAGATCTCCTTCTCCTGTTGGCCAGCGGTCGGGTGGGTTTGGGTCGATTGATGAACCGATGGCATCAGCCCGCCATCGCCAGCGGACGTTCTGACGGCCGCGCGAGGAGGTCGTCGACCACGACGTCGAACGAATGGAAGCCGGGTCGGCGTGGTTCGCGCAGGAGCCAGCGCGCCGCCGCGAGAGCGCCCTGCGCGTAGGCCGTTCGATCGCGTGCCGTCAGGCGCAGCTCGACGGTCTCGCCTGGGGCATCGAAGCCCACGAGGTGCATGCCGGGTGCAGCGCCCGCGCGGACCACCGCGACCTCCAGCTCGTCGCGCTGGCGAGGCCCCTCGCGGCCCGGATCGGCGAGGCGCGCTTTCGTCGGATGGGCCGCGAGAATCCGGCGCGAGAGGTCCCGTGCCGTCCCGGATGGGCGGTCGGCTTTCGAGCTGCGGTGCCACTCGACCAGGTAGGGGTCGAAGGCATCGACGGCGCCGAACAGCTCCACCGCACGATCGATCAGCCGGCCGAACAGTGCGACCCCGAGGCTGAAGTTGGACGCCGCGACGGCGATGGCAGCGTGATCGAGGAGGGCCGTCTCCACCGCGGGTCGCGCTTCGTCCCACGCGGTCGTCCCGATGACAAGCGTTCGACAGCCGGCCGCCAGGGCGGCCGCGACGTTGCCCGGGACCTGGTCGCCTCGGGATGCGTCGAAGATCACCTCGGCTTGCCCCAGCGTTCGGGGATCGTGGTGTCCGTCGGTCGGCCGGCCGAGGACGGTCGGCCGAGGCTCGCCCGTTTCCTCGAGCCCCCGGGCGATCGCCTGGCCGAAGCCACCGTCACCGAGGATGATCGCGTTCATGTGGTCCTCCTTGCGGAGGGCCGCCGGGTGGAGGCTCGCCTGCCGGCGAATCAAAAAGCCACGGTCACCGATCGGTGTCCGCGGCCCCTGGAGCCTCCGTTCCCTGGAGGCCCTCTTCGGTCGACTGCGCGCGCCCTCAGAGCCCCAGGGCCCGTGCCTCCCGGCAGGGCCGCCAGAGCTTCTTCTTGCTCTCGACGGTGAGGATCATGCGCATAGACGGCAGAATATACATTCCACGCCCATCGCGCAACCCCCTTCTTCGGACGAGCTCCTCTCGTTGGACTTCGGTGCGCGCCGACCGAAGCCGGTGCAGCAGATCGGCCTGGAGGCCGCCGAGCGCCTCGACGTACGGTCGGCGGAGGTCGATCGATCGCCGGACCGCAGGGGCTTCTTCGAGCAACGGGTGTCCCGTGACGTGCTGGATAAGCGTGACCGACAGCTCGTGCTCGACCTGGAGCTTCCGCCAGAGGCGCTGCGAGTCGCTCGCCGCCGCCAGTTCCGCGAAACCCTCCGCCACGCGCAGGTCGGACCGACCGAGGCCCAGCTCCGCCGTATCGACCACGGACGCAAAGAACGGCCAGCGCCGGTGCAGCTCGCGCAGCTCGGCGAACGCCCCGTCGCCGGTTCGTTCGCGATAGGCGGCCAGCGCCGAGCCGAGCCCGAACCAGCCAGGCAGATTGATGCGCGACTGCGACCAGGCGAAGACCCATGGGATGGCGCGCAGCGACTCCAGGTCGATCTGCTGCGGTGCCGCGCCCCTCCGGGAGGCCGGGCGCGAGCCCAGGCGAAGTGCGGAGAGCTCCCGGATCGGTGTGATGTCCTGGAAGAAGGCCGGGAATCCGGCCTCGTCGTAGACGAACGCCCGGTAGGCGGCACGTGCGTCGCGGGCAAGCTCCTCAAGGATCGGAGCGCCGTGGCTGGCGGCACGCCGGACCGCCTCATCGTGCTCAGGCACTGATGCGAGCAGCGCTGCGGCACTGATCTGCTCCAGCTCACGACGGGCGATGGCTGGGTCGGCATACCGGGCCGCGATCACCTCGCCCTGCTCGGTCAGCTTGAGACGGCCGTCGATCGAGCCCGGCGCCTGCGCGAGGATTGCCCGATTCGCCGGTCCCCCGCCTCTCCCGATGGCACCGCCCCGGCCATGGAAGAGCGTCAGGACGACACCGTGGCGGCGTGCCGAGTCGACCAGCGCGGACTGGGCCTTGTAGAGCAGCCAGTTCGCCGCGAGGAAGCCCGACTCCTTGTTCGAGTCCGAGTAGCCGAGCATCACCTCCTGGTGGTCGCCTCGGGAGCGGAGGTGTCCGCGGTACTCGGGGTCGTCGAGGAGCGTATCGAGGAGGGGGCCCGCGCCCTCGAGTGCGTCCGCCGACTCGAGCAGCGGGACGACGTCGAGCTCGGGCGTGGCGGGAACGAAGCCGGGCGTCGCGGAGGCAGGCACCACCTGCGTCGCCGCAAGTCGCGCGAGCTCGAGGACCCTCCGAACGTCTTCCGGGCCGCGCGTGAAGCTCAGGACGAAGTAGTGGCACGCAGCCGGCCCGAACCGCCGTTGGATGGCTGCCATGGCGCGGAAGGTCGCGATGACCTCCGCGGCGGTGACGCCGGGAACACCGGGCAGCTCTTCGTCGGGTTGATGCCTTCGACTTCCAGGCTGTGCCGGAACGCCGAGCGCCTGCTCGGCCGCCGAAAGCGCCTCTGCGTGCTGGCGCACCTCCAGCGACGCGAGGTGGAAGCCGAACGTCTCGAGCTGCCAGCGCAGGTCCTGGAGCTCCCCCCAGACGATCCGGTCGAGCCGGTCACCGAGCAGCGCCTCCGCGAGCTCGTCCAGCTCCGCGGCGAGCTCGCTCGCCGAGTCATAGCCTCCGGGCGGGGACCCCACGTCCTCCGCAAGGTGTGCCCGGGTGCGGCGCAGCCGCTCGGCGATGGCGCCCAATCGCTGCCGGTATGGCTCATCGGGAAAACGCCGACGGAGCCCGGCCATCACGTCACCGAGGTCCTGGCGGTCGGCTTCCAGACGCTCGGCGAGGGCGCGCGCCACGCCCTCAGCCGGCGCGGGAGGGGCGATCGACTGCATGAGGCGCGTTGCGACCGCCTCGTAGCCGCGCAGGACGTGGTCCGCCTGCGTCCGCATCGTCAGCGTCGTCACCGACGCGGTCACGTTCGGGTTACCATCCCGATCGCCGCCGATCCACGTTCCCCAGCGCAGGAACGCCGGGGCGCGCGGCGGCCGGGTACCGGTGGCCCCCTGGTCGAGGCTGCCGGTGATGCGATCGAACGCCGAATCCAGGGCCCGGTACAGCGCCGGGACGACCTGGAACAGGGTCTCGTCGAAGAAGACGAGGGCGGTCCGGACCTCGTCCAGTGGCGTCGGTCCCACCGAGCGCAGGTCCGCGGTCCGCCAGAGGACCGTCAGCTCCTCGCGCAGCCGGCGTCGCAGATCGCGCGCCTCCGGGGCCGTCAGCCGCCGATCGTCGAGCCGCTCCAGCAGGGTGAGGACCGGGCTGACGGACAGGCGCCGCAGCAGCTCCTCGACCGCCTCGGGGCTTCGGCCGCCCTCGACCAGCCGCTCGACCGCTTCGCCGAGTGAATCGCGGATGACGCCATGGTGAGCCCGGCGCTGACGGCTGCGCAGTATGCGCAGACGGTGCCGTTCTTCCGCCAGATTCGCCAGCTGGAAGAACAGGCCGACGGCGCGGATGAGCCCGCGGGTCGTCTCCGGGTCCAGCTCATCGGCCCCGGGAGGCAGACCCCGGCGAACCGCGTTCAGGCGTTGCACCAGATCCGGGCCGTCCTGCTCGCCGATGATCTCGTCGAGCAGCCGATCGAGGAAGTCGATCTCCCGCCCCAGGGCGTCCTCGCCGCCGGGCTGCCCGTGGCCTCCGGAGACGGCCTCCTGTTCGCGCTCGATGGGTGCGACCGCGCCGTCAGTCATGACCCGACCTGCGTTTCACGTTGTGCGCAGCTTCCCGCTCGGTGGCCAACCGTATCCTTACCAGCATGACCCGCCAGCGACCGTTGCGCATCCTCGTCGTCGACGACGATCCGGCGATGGTCGGCGCGATCACCGCCCTCGTGGGGACCGAGGGTCACCAGGTGATCACGGCCTACGACGGGCGCAGCGCGGTCCGCCGTTTCGAAGACGAGTCGCCCGACCTCGTCCTGCTCGATCTGGCAATGCCGGCCGCCGACGGGTTCGCCGTCGTGAACGAGCTCCGGGCCGCGGGCTCGCCGCCGATCATCGTGGTGTCGGGCGAGAGCGCCTCCGCGTCGAAGGTGCGCGCGCTCCAGATGGGCGCCGATGACTACGTGACGAAGCCGTTCGGCAAGGACGAGCTGCTGGCGCGGATCGCCGCGGTGATGCGGCGCGCGACGGGCGAGGGGTCCGATCGCCAGAATCGGGGCGCGATCGAGGTCGGACCGCTGGTGATCGACCGGGCTCGCCACGAAGCGCGCGTCCATGGATCCGCGCTCGACCTCACTCCGATCGAGTACCGGCTGCTCGAGGCGCTCGCGGCGCGCCCTGACGAGGTCGTGCCGCACGACCGGCTGCTGCGCGCTGGCTGGCCAGATGAGCATGAACCTGACCGCCTGTGGCTGAAGCCCCACCTCGCTCGGCTGCGCGCGAAGGTGTCGGCCCTGGGTGGGCCCGATATCGTGGCCGTTCGCAGCGTCGGCTACCGCCTGCAGCCCGAAGGGCCGACCGGCCGGGAAGCCAGCTAGAAGGCGATCTCGTCGAAGGTCTGCGCGCGGCCGCTCGCGTCGTGCGGCTGCTCCGCGCACGCGACCAGGCAGCCACGGGCGTCGCGCCCCGCCAGGGCGCCGAAATGGAACCACTCACGGTCGGCGCCGTTCAGCCTGCAGCCACACGCGTTGCAGGTGACCGGGCCGGTCCGACCGTCACGGACGGCGAGGACCCGGTAAGTGTCGAAGGCGGCCATCGGCTTGCTCCTGAAAGGGAGATCGGAACTGAAATGGAGATCGGAAGGAGACTGGCGGCCGGACGCCGAGTCAAGGATCGTGCGGGGACACGACGCTCTTCGGACGAACCGACGCATCGACCGTACCAGCCTGGAGCGCGAATTTCGGCGCCGAGCCGGTCACAAATCGGTTACGACTCGGTGGCGCTCCCTGGGGCCTGCGGTCGACCGGTGTCCGCCTGGTCCAGCCTCGCGGAGGCCGGGGCTGCGTCCCGGGCGGTGCGCAGCTCCTCGATCCGGGCAGCAAGGGCATCCCGATCCGCCTCGAAGCGGCGCGCGGCTTCGGGTGACGAGCTGCCGGATGCAAGCTCGAGCCAGGCTTCGGCATTCGCCGCGCTGTCGTCGCGCACCTGCGCCCAGTCCGGGTCCGGGGCCTCCAGCGCTCGGAGCTGTGCGATTCCCGTTCGGAAGGCGCCGAGCGAATCGTCCCGCGGTTGGCCACGTTCTGACGCCTCTTCGTAGCCCTGGTACATGGCCGTCATCCGGGCGTGGAGGCGGCGGTAGAACGCGTGCCTCGAGCTTGGATGCCTCCGCAGCACCACCCGCGACCACGCACTCCACCAGCGTCCCGAGAAGACGAAAGGCAACAGGAAGAGGAGCGCCGCGATGTTGAGCCACCTGCCGATGCCCGCGGGCAGAAGGAGACCGATCACCGTCACGGTCAAGGGCGGAATCGCGATGGACGCGAATGCGATCGGGTCCCGTCGGGCGGACGTGGGGAAGCAGATCACGAGCACGACGAGCACGCCCAGAATCGACAGCCACGGCGCTCGCGGCAGCACAGACGGCAGCACGAGAAGGCCGGGATGAGCCAGCCCCATTCCTGCACCGCGCGTCTCACGCGGCCACGTTACGCCCAGCGGGTCAGCAAGGGCACCCCCAGATGCGGGAAAGTTGCTCCGGGATCAGCCCCGGCGAGCGACGACGGCCGCCTCGACCGAGCCCTCAGGCTGCTCGCCGGCCTCGGGCTGCGCGGCCTCGACCGGTCGCTCAACGGGCTCGATGAGCCACATCTCTGACAGCAGCGCGTTGCGATCGCGCAGGAGTCGCTCCGCGAGGCGAGAACCGGCATCGCGGTGCGCCTCGAGCAGCGCGAACAGCTCCTGCTCACGATCCACGCCGTCCGATCGCTCCAGCATTGCCCGTGACAGCCGCGAGGCAACCACGCTGGCGCCATGCAGCAGGTCGGCGACGTGCCCCTCCGGATCGTGCACGTACGCCCGGCCCCCGGTCATGCCGGCCCCGAAGTTCGCCCCGACCGGCCCGAGGACGACGACCAGGCCGCCGGTCATGTATTCGCAGCCGTGGGCGCCGATGCCCTCGACCACCGCCTGTGCGCCGCTGTTTCGTACGGCAAAGCGCATCCCGGCTCGCCCGACGAGGTGGAGGCGGCCCGCGGTCGCTCCGTAGAGGCAGGTGTTCCCGGCGATCGCCTGTTCCGAGGCATCCCGGAGGTCGCCCTCAGGCCGAATCACCACCGTCCCGCCCGACAGGCCCTTTCCAACGTAGTCGTTCGCCTGCCCGTCCAGCGTCAGCTCGACTCCTTCGCGCAGGAACGCCCCGAAGCTCTGGCCCGCGGAGCCGCTGAGTTCCAGCCGGATCTCGTCGCGCGCGCGCCCTCCGGGAAGATCGACGCTCCCGATCTCGCGGCGCTCGAGCGCGCCGGACAGGCGGGCGCCGAAGGAGCGGTCGGCCGTGGTCACCGCGAGGACCTCGGAAGGGACGGGCAGCCCAGCGACGAGGTCCGCTACCAGGCCGTCCTCGACGTCCGATGCCTTCGCCCGGGCGACGAGTTCGCGCGAGCCCGTCCAGGATCCACGTGCCACTCGGCGCCCTCGACCAGTGGCTTCAGGCCGTGCGCGCTTCGTCCTCGAATCGTCTCGAGCCGCCACGCCTGGCCAACGACCTCGCCCACCGACCGGGCCCCGATGGAAGCCAGCTCGCGCCGGAGGTCCTGCGCCAGCGCCCGCGCGAAGCGTTCGACCCTTTCGGGAGTTCCCGTGAACTTGGCGCGCAGGTCGGCGCGCTGCGTGGCGATGCCGGTGGGACAGGTGTCCAGGTGGCACTGGCGGGCCATGTCGCAGCCCAGCGCGACGAGCGCGGCGGTGCCGAACCCGAACTCTTCCGCCCCGAGCAGCGCGGCGACCAGGAGGTCGCGTCCGGTCTGCAGGCCGCCGTCGGCGCGGACCACGACGCGATCGCGCAGCCCGTTCCGCAGGAGCGTCTGATGCACCTCGGCGAGGCCGAGCTCCCACGGGACGCCGGCGTGCTTGATCGAGCTCAGCGGGCTCGCCCCCGTCCCCCCGCTGTGCCCGGCGACATGGATGTAATCGGCGCCTGCCTTGGCGACCCCGGCAGCGATGGTGCCAATGCCGCGCGTGGCAACGAGCTTCACGCCGATCCGGGCGCCGGGGTTGATCGCGCGGAGGTCGGCGATCAGCTGCGCCAGGTCCTCGATGGAGTAGATGTCGTGGTGCGGCGGAGGGCTGATGAGCGACTGGCCCGGACTCGCGCGGCGGAGTGAGGCGATGTATTCCGTCGCCTTCCGGCCCGGGAGCTGGCCACCCTCGCCGGGCTTCGAACCCTGGGCGATCTTGATCTCGAGCTGCTCCGCGCGCGCCAGGTAGGTGGCAGTCACGCCGAAGCGCGCCGACGCCACCTGCTTGATCTGCGCGTCGCGTCGCTCGCCGTCTGGCCCGGGCTGGTACCACGCCGGGTCCTCGCCGCCTTCGCCGGTGTTCGCGGCACCGCCCGCTCGCTGGATGCCGATCGTGACCGCCTGGTGGGCTTCGGGTGACAGGGCGCCCACGCTCATCGCAGATGTAACGAACCGCCGGACGATCCGCTCGATCGGTTCGACCTCGTCGACGTCGATCGTCACCGTTGCTCCGTCGCCGGCCGTCGGTCCCTTACGCAGCCTGAGCTCGTCGCGAATCAGGACGCGCTCACGCGAGAGGCCGGCGCGGTACCCGGCCAGGACGTCGTCGGTCGGCAGCTCCCGGTCGGCAAGACCCTGGATCTGGCCCACGATCGGCGGCGCGTAGAGGTGGAGCTCCCCGTCCTTGCGGAAGCGGGTCAGCCCCGGATCCGGCATCCGGTTGAGCGGCAGGTCCGGCGCGATGGCCTCGGCGGCCACTGCGCGGCGAAGCTGGCGGCCGGCGAGGTCCGCGAGCCCGACCGCACCAGGCCACGCCGGCGCCGACGGGAAGCAACGCTCCAGAACGTCCGGCGCAAGGTCGAGCACCTCGAACAGGCAGCCGCCGATGTAGCTGGCGGCCGTGCTGATGCCCATGCGGGCGAGCACCTTGCGCAGTCCCGCGTCGAGAGCCTTCATCAGGTTGCCGGCGGCGTCTTCGGGCGCCAGATCCTCGGCGCCGCGAGAACCCGCGGTCTCGCGGGCGAGCTCGATTGCCAGCCAGGGGTGGGCGGCGCTCGCTCCGACCGCCAGCGCCATTGCGACGCTGTGGACGTCGAGCAGGTCCGCGGCCTCGACGGCGATGTCGCAGCGGCCGCGCAGGCCCGCCTCGGTCAGGGCGGTGTGGACGGCGCCAACCGCAAGAACCGAGGGAATTGGGAGGCGTCGCGCCGAGAAGCCGCGATCGGAAATCACGAACAGCCGAGCCCGACCGCCCCGCGCGGCGGCGAGGGCCTCTCGCGTGAGACGGTCGAGCGCCTCGGCAAGGCCAGTCTCCCCGGCCACTCGATCCCACGTCGCATCGAGGGGCCGGATACAGGCTCGGCGAGCCTGGTCGTTGCAGCCATCGCCGAACGTCCGCAGCAGGCCCGCGAAGTCGGCGACGATGGGCCCCTCCAGCCGGATCACCCGCGCTCCGCCTCGTCGACCGCCCAGGAGCGACGTCCGCCGCCCAAGGTCGACGGTGAGGTCCATCACGATCCGCTCTCGCTCGGGATCGATCGCCGGGTTCGTTACCTGGGCGAAGCTCTGGCGGAGGTGATCGCCGACCGTGCGATCGATCCGCGCGCGGGCCGGCGTCGGCGTGTCGTCGCCCATGCTCCAGAGCGGCTCGTGCGCCTCGAGCACCATCGTCCGGATGTCGACGCGCGCTCGCTCCGCGTCCAGTCCGGCGAGGTATCGCAGCTGGGCGGGCGTCCGAGCAGCCGGAGGGGCATCTTCGCCGGGCCGGTCGTGATGGGTGCGGATGGCCTGGCGGAGGCGGGGCATCCGGTTGCGCCGCTCGTGGCGCGCCTCGGTTCGGATGGAGCGCGAGCCGGGCTCCACGATCAGCATTTCGCCCGGGCCGAGCCTGCCCCGCTTCACCGTTTCGGCCGCTGTGATCGGCACCGCGCCTGCCTCGGAGGCGACCGCAACGACGCCGTCCGCGGTAATGGCAAACGCCGCCGGGCGCAGGCCGTTGCGATCCACGAGGGCGCCCACGCGCTGCCCGTCGCCGAAGACGATGGCCGCGGGACCGTCCCACGGGGCAAGGAGCGGACTCGCTTCGAGCGGGCGGGGCTGGTGGCGCCCGTCCGGGCCGGCCCCGATGGCCGCCGGGATGAGGTGTCGGATCGTCCACTCAAGGCTGCGGCCCATCGCCGTCAGGGCCTCTGCGGCCTCGTCCAACGACATCGAGTCAGAGCCGTCTGGGCTCAGCAACGGGCCCGCCGCGAGGAGGCGCCGGGCGGCGGAACCGGCGAGGTCCGCCGTCCGACCCCGCACCTGCTCGCGGTTTCCGCGGACCGTGTTGATCTCCCCGTTGTGGGCGATCAGCGAGAACGGCTGCGCCAGGCGCCACGTTGGCGTGGTGTTGGTCGCGTAGCGCTGGTGGAAGATCGCGTAGCTCGATGGGAGCGGCGCGGCCAGGTCCGGGAAGAACGCCCCGAGGCGGTTCCCCGCCACGAGCCCCTTGTAGGCGATCGTCCGGGCGGACGCCGACGTGACCGACAGGTACCGAATGTGACGTCCCCGTGCAGGCTCGCGGCGGGCGGCGGCCTCGATTCGGCGCCGCGCGCAGACCAGCGCCAGCTCGAACGCCGGCGGGCGAACGTTGGCGGGTCGAAGGACGAGGGCGTGCGCGGCCGCCGGCACGGTTTCGGCGGCCTGTTGGCCGAGCGCGCTCACCCGGATCGGCGTGTCGCGCCAGAGCGGCCGGGGCAGTCCTTCGGCAGCCAGGGCGCGCTCGACGGTTCGTCGCTCGCGGGCGTTCTGCGTCGGGTCGGGGGCCAGGAACACCGACAGCACCCCTACGTCGCCCGGCCTGGGCTCGATCGGCAGGCCGGCCGCCAGCCGCTCCAGGATCGGTCGTTCGAGCGGGAGGGCAACGCCGGCGCCGTCACTTGATTCGCCGTCAGCCGCAAAGGCTCCGCGGTGACCCAGCGAGGCCAGCCCCGCGAGCGCCAGGTCCAGGACTCGTCCGGCCGATCTCCCGCCCCCGTCCGCGACAAACCCGACGCCGCATGCGTCGTGCTCGAACCGTTCGTCGTAGAGCGGAGCGCTGACGGTGGCCGGATTGGGCACTAGGAAAGCTCCGTGAGTGGCGACGATCGGGTCCGCCCCCCGAAACGGACCCGATCCGCTATCCCTGTGGACAG
>VBFZ01000184.1 GCA_005880805.1 Chloroflexota bacterium
GAGCTCCTCGGCGGCGATCTGGGCAAAGATCGTGCGCGCTCCCTGGCCCATGTCTGACGTGCCGGCATAGACGACCGCGCTTCCGTCGACGAGCAGGCGCACCGTCGAATACGAGAGCCCTGTCGTGGGACCGGACTTCAGCCCGAGCGCGATGCCGCGACCTCGGCCCGCGGCTGATGGTGTCCGCCAGCCGATGATTTCCGCGGCGCGTTTGACGGCCTGCGCCCAATCGCCATCGGCCGGCCTGTCGTGGGGGATGAACGGCTCACCCGGGTGAGCGAGGTTGCGAAGCCGAAGCTCGAGCGGGTCAATCCGGAGGATCTCGGCCGCTTCGTTCATGTTCGATTCGACCGCCCAGATCTGCTGCGGATTGCCGAAGCCACGGAACGCCGTCGACGGCACCGTGTGGGACAGGACGCTCCGCGCGAGGATCCGCACGTTCGGGACGCGGTACGGTCCGTTCGACGTGTAGCTTCCCTTCGCAACGGTACGGTCCGCGATATCCGCATACGCACCGATGAGGTAGTGCGCCTCGATGTCGCGGAAGACGAGCGTTCCGTCGCGCCGAAAGCCGGATCGGACGTGCACCTCCGAGGCCCCGCGCCGGACCGCCTGGAACGTCTCCTCCAGGGTCAGCACGAGCCGTACCTGCCTGGCCGTCGCTCGGGCCATGAAGGCGAGCAGCGGCTCGTACTTCGCGTGCTGCTTGCCCCCGAACGCGCCACCCGGATCAGGAGCAAAGACACGGACCCTGGCGAGCGGCAGCTGGAGCAGGTCGGCGATGACCCGCTGCAGCCAGTACGGATGTTGTATCGAGCTCCAGACCGCGATCCCGTCGCCGTCGGGCGCGGCCATGAACGCGTGCGGTTCGATCGCGAACTGGGTCACCATCGGGAAGGAGTAGGTGCCCTCGACCACCACGTCGGCCGTGGTCAGCGCTGCGTCGACGTCACCCCAGCCGTAGCGATGCTCGTGAAGGACATTGGTCTCGGCGCATGGGTCACCAGGCCTCAGTGAGGGATCCTGGACGCGCGGTGCATCGGGAGCGAGGGCGGCGGCAAGCGTATGGACCGCAGACAGCTCCTCGTAGTCGACCGCCACGAGTCGGGCGGCGGCCTCGGCCGCGTCGAGGGTCTCGGCGGCAACGGCGGCCACGGGCTCGCCGTGGTACTTCGTCTCGCCGACAGCCAGGACCGGCCGATCCTTCCGCTGCGGCCCGAAGCGCGGCATCGGCTTCGGAAGGTCGTCGGCGGTCATCACCATCCGCACGCCGGGGAGCGCGAGAGCCGCCGCCCGGTCGATGCCACGGATGCGAGCGTGGGCGACGTCCAGGGCGACGAGCTTGACGTGCAGCGCGTCCTCATGGGGCATGTCGGCGACGTACAACTGTGTACCGGTAACGCGCCCGAGGCCACCGACTCTCGCCGGCGAACCGCCGACTCCCTCCTCGCTCATTGGGGCGCGACTTCGGCGTCCGGAGTCGCGGCTCGCTCCCCAAGCGTCGCCTCGACGACCTGCGCGTGGCGGGCGTCACGACCGTCTCCGAACCGGGCCGCAGCCTGTACCGCCTCGATGATCTGCTCGTAGCCAGCGCAACGGCACAGGTTGCCGGCGAGACCCTCCTCGACCTGAGCTCGGGTTGGATTCGGGACGTCCGCGAGGAGTGCATGCGCCGACACGACCTGGCCCGGGATGCAGAACCCGCATTGCGCAGCGCCGGAGTCGAGAAAGGCCTGCTGCACCGGACTCAGGTGGCCGTCGAGCGCCAGGCCCTCGACCGTCGTGACTTCGGAGCCCTCCGCCTCGACGCCAAGCATCAGGCACGAATCCACGCTCCGGCCATTCACGATGACCGTGCAGGCGCCGCACTCTCCGACCAGGCAGCACTCCTTGGCACCGGTCAGGGCGAGGTCCTCGCGGAGCACCTCGAGCAGCGTGTGGTGCGCGAGAACGTCGACCGACCGGCGCCGGCCGTTCACCGTCAGCTCGATCGGGATGCGACCGCTCATCACGAGGTCGCGGCCCCGAGCCGCTCGATGGCGGCCGTCACGCCGCGCAGTCCGAGGACACGCAGCATCGCAAGGCGGTACTCGGGGCCGGCCCGCATCGACGTCGGCGACGGACTCGCGTCGGCGAAGAGCTCGTGAAGACGCCCGGCCTTATCGGCGTCGGGCACCCGTCGGTCCGCGAGCACGCCCGTCTCGTCGACGACGACGACCGGTCTGGGGCCGACGCTTCCGTACGACAGCCGCGTCGTCCCGTCGCGCGTCATGCTGACCGCGAGCGTCACGGATGCGAGGTCGTGACCCCGACGGCGCGTCCGCCGCAGATGAACCGACCCACGAGGGCCGTCCGCCACCGGGAGCTCGATGGCCGTCACGAGCTCGCCCCGATCCAGAGTCGTCACGCCCGAACGGACAAGAAAGTCGTCAAGCGGGACGTGCCGGCTTCCGTTGGGTCCCATGGCGACGATCCGGCCGCCGTAGACGAGCAACGCCGGCGCCGTGTCTGCAGCCGGTGAGGCGTTGCACATGTTCCCGACGAGCGTGGCACGGTTGCGGATCTGGACCGAACCCACGAACAGGGCCGCCTCCGCGAGCGCCGGGTAGTCGCGACGGACCCGCTCATCCCGGAGGATGTCGGTCATCGTCGTCAGCGCGCCGAACCGGACGTGGCCGTCGACCTCCCGGATGTCGCCGTCGAGTTCCGCGATCCCCTTCACGTCGACCACGACCTGCGGCCGAAGTGTCCCGTCGCGCAGCCGAATGATCAGGTCAGTGCCACCGGCCAACGCCCGGGCTTCGGGGCCGTGCCCCCCGAGGAGAGCGACAGCGTCGGCGAGGCGGGTCGGACGCTCGTAGGCGAAAGCTCGCATCGTCGCGGTTAGAGCACCTGCTCGACCTCGTCCAGGAGCACCTGAGGCGTGGCCGCCCGGACGAAGAAATAGGGACGTTCGGCGAACCGCCGGACGAACTCGCTCCGTGCCCGGCGGAGCAGATCCGTGTCGACCATCGGCATCGGAAAACCGGGCGCGAGCAGCTCGTTCAGGAGCAGGTAGTTCTGGATCGAGTGGAAGGTCTGGAACTGCCTCTCGAACGGGATCATCTCGGCGCACGACGGGTCGAAGTTGCCGTCGATCGCGGGCACGATGACGATGTCGGCGGTGCTCGGCTCCGTGTAGGTCTGCCAGCCTGGCAACGAGCCGAAGAACTTCTGGACGCCGACGTCCGGCGCCGCCTTGTCGACTCGCTCCGTGCCCTCCGTGCGCCTCTTCAGGAAGGGCTGCTTCGAGCCGACGACCACCCGCCCTGCGTCATCGATGACCGTCGTCTCGGTCGAGACGAGCAACGCCCCGCGGCGGCAGGCCTCGATCTGGCCCATCGACTT